>NZ_JBEOOU010000005.1:0-188888 GCF_040309405.1 Psychrobacter sp. W2-37-MNA-CIBAN-0211 | reverse complement strand
CACAGTCATCATGGGCTAAATGAGTATCGTAAGTTACGGTTTATTAAAGACTTTTTAGGGTCAAAGACACTCAAATAGCATGAATTTTGTCCATTATACCTGTATTTATAACTATTTCAAAAAATATGATTAGCGTAAGTTTAGTTCAGGAACCGCTTGTCCACGCTTGCTATAAAACTCAGTGACGAATTCATCAAATTTGTCTTGTTCAATAGCGTCTCTAATACCTTGCATCAAACGTTGGTAATAGCGCAAGTTATGAATAGTCGCTAACTGCGCGCCTAGCATCTCTTTGCACTTGTTTAGATGATATAAATAGGCACGGCTAAAGTTTTGGCAAGTATAGCAGTCGCACTCTGGGTCTAATGTACCTTCATCATTGCGATATTGGCTGTTACGGATACGTACAACGCCGGCGTTGTCTAAGTCGCCTGTAACGAAGTAATGACCGTTACGCGCGTTACGAGTCGGCATGACGCAGTCAAACATATCAACGCCGCGACGGACTGCTTCGACAATATCTTCAGGCTTACCAACACCCATCAGATAGCGTGGCTTGTCGGCTGGCATCGCATCTGGAATATAATCCAAAACATCCATCATCTCGTCTTTTGGCTCACCAACAGATAGACCGCCGATGGCATAACCATCAAAGCCGATATCGAGCAGTCCTTCGAGCGACTGCTGGCGCAAATCGGCATACATACTGCCTTGAATAATGCCAAATAGCGCATTGGTGCTGCCCAGTCTGTTGTGCTCATCAACGCAGCGCTGTCCCCAACGTAGTGAGAGCTCTAACGATTTTTTGGCTTCATCATGAGTCGCTGGGTAGGGCGTGCATTCATCGAATTGCATGACGATGTCTGAGTTTAAGCTGTACTGAATCTGCATCGATTTTTCTGGTGATAAAAATACTTTAGCACCATCGATAGGAGATTTAAAATCGACCCCTTCTTCGGTAATTTTACGCATGGCACCCAGACTGAATACTTGAAAGCCGCCTGAATCGGTCAGGATAGGCTTATTCCAATGCATAAATTTATGCAAACCACCGAACTTATCGATGACTTCAGTACCCGGACGCAACCATAAATGAAAGGTATTACCTAACACGATATCAGCGCCAATGGCTTCAATATCACGTGGCAACATACCCTTGACCGTGCCATAAGTACCGACAGGCATAAAAGCAGGCGTTTGCACGTCGCCATGATTGAGATGAACCGTACCACGGCGTGCACGCGTCTCGCCGCTGGCCGTTTTATGTAAAACAAATTGCATATGATAATCGCTATTTACGCTATGAAAATGGCGCTAATTATAGCATTGTTAGGAGTTTTTTTGGATACGGATGTTTGTTTATCGATAATATAAATGTTCGATATGATCGTGCTATAACCTAAAGAACACAGAGGGTATTACGGAAACACACAGACAGCATTACAAAGTAATTGGTACAGTAGATCATAAATTAATGATAAAAAAATCATCATCAAATTTTCTATTTGGATGCCGGAGATGCAATATGACAAGAACAATTCCTCTACTATTAAGTGGTTTATTATTCATACCAGGAGTTGCTATGGCCGTTGAAGAGCCTGATTACACCGTAATAAGTCAGTCGGAAGATTTTGAACTACGCCGTTATGACCCACAATTGGTGGCTCAAACACTGGTAACTGGCGATCAAAAAGATGCCAGCAATAAAGGGTTTAAGGTTTTAGCCGATTTTATTTTCGGTAACAACACTGCACCGACTGGTGGCAGTGGCAAAATCAGTATGACAGCACCAGTCAAGATGCAGCCGTCACAAGAAATCTCAATGACGGCGCCAGTTAACATGCAACAAACCGATGGGAAATGGCGCGTACGTTTTGTGATGCCGAGTCAGTATACGATGCAGACGTTACCAAAACCGAATAATCCAGAGGTCGAGATAATTGAAGTGCCTGCTCAAACTTACGGCGTTATCAAATTTTCAGGATTTACTGGAAGCAGTAAAGTGGATGATAAGACGGAGGAGTTGCGCACTTGGATGCAAAGTAAGAATCTAACACCTACAAGTGATCCTGAACTGGCGCGTTATGACACGCCATGGACACTCCCATTTTTACGCCGTAATGAGGTGATGATTCGTTATCAGTAAACGTACTTGCTAAAGTATTAGTTAAATAGCGCCCATAAAAAAGACAGCAGATGCTGTCTTTTTTGTATTGAATTCTTAAGAAAGCTAGCTTAGTTTTTTTGCTCACGGATAATGTTTAGCATGCGGCGTAATGGCTCGGCGGCACCCCATAACAGTTGGTCACCGACGGTAAATGCACCTAGGTATTCTGGCCCCATGTTCAGCTTACGCAAGCGACCTAATGCCACTGTCAAAGTTCCTGTCACTGCCACTGGCGTTAAGCGGTTCATGGTGGTTTCTTTGTCATCTTCGACTAGATCTAACCACTCATTACCACTGTTTTTTAGTGCCGCTTCGATTTCCTCTAACGGGATGTCTTTTTTGAGCTTGATGGTCAAGCCTTGAGCATGACAGCGCATCGCGCCAACACGGACACACATACCGTCGATAGCAATCTTATCAGCTTCAGAGTTACCAAGAATTTTATTGGTTTCGACACCGCCTTTCCATTCTTCCTTGGATTGCTTATTTTCTAATTGTGCATCGATATAAGGGATCAAGCTACCAGCGAGTGGCACACCAAAGTACTGCTTAGGAAAGCCCTCTGAGCGTTGGGTCTGGGCGATCTTTTTATCAATCTCAAGGATCGCGCTCGCAGGATCAGCCAATTCATCTTTGACCGCATCGTGTAGCACGCCCATGCCGTTGATGAGCTCGCGCATGTTGTTGGCGCCAGAGCCACTCGCTGCTTGATAAGTCATCGCGCTGACCCATTCTACCCAGCCTCTATTAAACAATTCACCAATAGCCATCAGCATGAGTGATACCGTACAGTTACCACCGATAAAGTCTTTTTGACCATTGGCTAAGGCGCTATCAATGACGCTGCGATTGACTGGATCAAGAATGATGATACTGTCATCTTCCATGCGCAGAGTGCTTGCCGCATCAATCCAATAGCCATTCCAGCCGCTAGCACGAAGTGGTTGATGAACTTTTGAGGTGTAGTCGCCACCTTGGCAGGTAATAATTACATCACAAGCTGCTAGTGCGTCAATATCATGAGCATCTTTTAGTTGGCTGGTTTGAATACCATCGAAACTTGGTGCATCACCACCAGCATTACTGGTTGAAAAAAATACCGGCGTGATACCGTCGAAATCTTTTTCTTGCTGCATACGTTGTATCAATACGGAACCAACCATGCCGCGCCAGCCTACCAAACCTACTGTTAAATCACTCATGAATCTTAATCCTTTTTTACCGTTATTTATTGCATTGCCAGCCGATAACAATGCCGTGAATGACCATAAAAAGCAAGGCGTTTTAGCAGATTTTGGCTGTTTTTCATACACTAATAACTATGCTCACTATAACTTTACGTTATCATCATGAGTCTACTAGAAGATCTGCTGTGCTTATATTGCATAAAGTTTGAGAAAAAATGACGAAAAATATAACAAGCTCAGTATGTGACTGCGCTGACATTGTAACTTTTTATGCTCAGCTGAGCATATTAACGCTCCGTAGTAGGCGATAGACTGATGAAATGCTAAAGTAATACCAAACCCAAATATACGACTAGCTGTGTCAAACTCGTTTAGTCTACAATGCGTAGTACTTACACTCGTTTTCCTTGCTACTCTAATTTTTGTGAATGGTATAGGCATCTATTCTTATCAAAGATAATCATTATACAAACGTTAGTCACTGGCTGACGATGAGTATATGAATCATTGGCTCAGCCAGCAACTCAATAAATGGTTAATACATATTATGGATCTCTCATTATTATATTATGGCGCGCAGTGGTTAGCTGGACTTATCGCGTTTGTGACGATTTGGGGGTGGTTGCCTCTTGATAATTGGTGGGTGCGCGGCGTTGAGTTTCCCCGTATTCAAATAATGGTGCTTGGGATCATTGCTTGGATTGGCATGTTGGTATTTTGGTCAGACTGGCAGCTGGGGCAGTGGTTATTGTTTGTTGCCTTAAGTCTCACTTTGGCTTTTCAGATTAGAATGGTATTGCCTTACACCAAACTATGGAAAAAAGAAGTACAAAGTGCCAAGAGCAAGCCAGATGGCCAAAATCATCAATTAAAAATCATGGTGTCAAATGTCTTAACCCCTAATGATGAAATGCAAAAATTGGTCGATTTGGTCGGGCAAAAACAGCCGGATATTTTGATTACGCTAGAAAGTGATAAAAAATGGGAAAAAGCGTTACACCAAATCGAGCCAGACTACCCCTATACCGTAAAAGTCCCGCTGGATAATCTGTATGGTATGCACCTTTATTCTAAGCTTGAGCTGATAGATCCTGAAATCAAATATCTGATGATTGATGATATTCCTTCTATCCATACGCAGCTGCGATTGCAAAGCGGCCGAGTAATTTGGCTGTATTGTTTGCATCCTATGCCGCCAAGCCCGACGGAAGCGGACAAATCAACGACTCGTGATGCCGAACTGCTCATGGTCGGCAAGCATATCAAAGAAAAAAATCAAACAGCGATACTGGCTGGTGATCTCAATGATGTAGCATGGTCAAAGACAACTCGTCGCTTCCAGCGTATCTCAGGTCTATTAGATCCACGTATTGGTCGTCATTTTATCAATACTTTCCATGTCAGTTATCCATTTTTACGTTGGGCGTTAGATCATATTTTCCATAGTGCTTGCTTTACAGTGGTCGATATCCAGCGTATGCCATCTGTAGGCTCCGATCATTTCCCTGTTATGACGACCTTACAATACGAGCCAGAAGAAACGAGTCGACAAGAAGGTAATGCCCCTACGGCACAGGCAGAAGATATCCAAGAGACAGAAAACAAAATTGAAGAAGGCAAAAAAGAAGGCAAAAAAGTCTCAGATGAGCACAGAGAAGAGCAGCGAAGCTTTGGGTAATGGCAGACCTAAGTTATGGGGTGAAATGCGCTATCATGACGTAAGCATATGCTTACGTTAAATAAGGTCTTTAGCCTCTAGTCGCATCAAACTGATTGCCTTAAAATACCACCATCAACACAAGGATACGCATGGATGCAGTGTTGAGACCGTATCAATAAAAGCACAGGTCAGCCCGCTGTCTTATAAGATACTGTTTATGACTTAGGATGAGTCAACAAGGAAGAAATAATAACAATAATATGAAGCGCCATAGCCCCGAACCAATCGCCCTAGGTTCGGGGCTTTTCTTTGTGTGTAAAGTATTGGTTTATAAATTTCAGCTTCTAGCATTCAAAGTTTGAGAGCATTTAGATATAGTCAGTGAAAAGTAATATCGATACATCACGAGCTGCTGATATCAATTTTTCTTGCTTGCTGTGCCTACGCAGACAGAGGCTACAAAAAATTGATATCAGCAGTATCGTCGCGTTTTTGGGGTATTTTGACTATACGATAGTTTGAGTTGAGGACACGCCCTAGGGTAAAAGAAAAAAGCCTATGCGTTGTTCATATAAAAAAAGGGTACATGCAATGGCATATACCCTTTTTTTATTTAGAAATGTATACTGATATTCAGCTTGCTAGTGTCTCGTCAAGCAATTAGCCAAGCACTTGAATATAAGCGCCAGCACGTAGCTCTTGTAGCCAATCTTCTTTGGCTTGTGGTGCTAGACGTTGATATAACGCTTGACGCGCCATGTTACGGCGATATTGCTCACTAACGTCTTCTTGACGCTTACCTTCTACTTTTAAGATATGCCAACCAAATTGGGTCTTAAAAGGAGCAGAATAATCACCGACTGCTGTGTTTTTCATCACTGCTTCAAATGGTCCGACCATATCCTCTGCGCTTACCCAATCCAGATCGCCACCGCGTCCTGCTGAGCCTAGATCATCCGAATAGGTTGATGCCAAACCAGAAAAGTCAGCGCCGCTGCGTAATTGCTCATACAGATCATTAATCTTCTGCTCAGCAAGGGCATCCGTTTGTAGCTCATCGACTTTGATCAAAATATGACGAGTGTTCCACTGCGGTATGAGCATTTTATCACTTTCTTTTTTATCAGCAAGCTTAATGATATCAATGCCTTCAGGTGTCAATAACGGGGCACTCACTGCGCCGACATCGAGCTTAGTAATCTCGCTCGATAACTCTGTCGGTAGCGATGCCGCTTTATGAAAGCCCATATCGGCACCTTGTATAGGGATAGCGTAGCTGCCTTGACTGGCAGTAACGGCTGCAGCCACGTCGACATTTGGTTCTAATAAGCGTGCACGTAATGCTTGAGCCACTTTGAGTGCTTCAGCACGCTGGGCTTCTGACAGTCGGCTGTAGTCATCCATATAAGGGACGCGTACATGAACAGTTTGGTACTCGCTTTGGTTCAAACGTTTGGCTTCTGGAGAAGCCAAAAATGCGTCGATATCTTGCTCACTAATACGCACACGACTGCTGATTTGGCGTTGCTGCAAAGACTGAATGGCGGCATCTTCAATGAGTTTGGCTCGTAGGGTCGCATAGCTCCCAGGTTGGTCAGTGTCTAAGCGTTGCTGTAAAGCAGCAATACTACCAAGCCCTTCAGCTTGAGCAATTTGACCAAGACGCTGATTGATATCGGCTTCGTTAGGATTTAGACCCACACGTTTGACCAGTGACAATTGCAGCTCACGCAAGATGAGAGCATTTAACACTTCAGACTGTAGCTGTGCTGAATTGGCAATCGGTTCACCAGCAGCTTGTGCCCGTGCTTGTGTTTGGGTGATCGCATCAATCAAGTCGCTTTTTAAGATAGCATTTTCATTGACCAAAGCAATGATGCCATCGGTACTGTTTGCTGGGGTCAAGCGATTGACGTTACTTTGCTCAGCGCTAGCATTTGTTTTAGATGCTGTTGCAGAATTAACGGTCGCAGCTTGCGCGCTGAAACTAAGTACAAGGCCTGCACTCATACTCATAGAAAGCAGTACGGCTCGGCTGGTCTGACGTAAAGAAAAAAATCTCATGATGCTCCTCATCAATGTCATCGCATCGGATGGTAGTCGGTCAACGCTATCTAATATCTTTAATAAGCAAATATTGTCTAAGGTTGCCCATAATAGGGTTACAAACAAGGTTATATAAATAATGACGAAAACAATGCCTTAATATAGCATTATTTGCGCCTTGTTAGTCTTTCCATGCAGTCTGGACGGGTTCAAAGCCCAAGACCTTATCAGCGAGCAATCGTGTCAAACGGCTGCTATTGTTACCAAGACCATTTAATCTAATCTCTGCCATAATCGCTTGTGTCGGCTTGTCTTTGACGTTTAGGTCATTATAGTAACGACGACCGTAAACGGCAAAACCAAAGCAGCAATCTTCATAGTCGATGCCGATTAGCGAATCGAGCATTTTATCACGATTGTAATCGTATTGACCTTGAGCCAATACTCGCCAGCTGTTATTGATCGGGAACACGGCTGAAGCAGTAAAGGCAGACAGCGGCAATTGATTGGTGTTTTCATCGCGCTGACGCTTAACAAAGCCAACGTTAAACAAGCTATTATCCGATGGCTGATAACGTAGCTCTGTCGTAACGTAGTTCAAGTCATAATCATCGGTTAGCGCACCGCTGACATCCACCCAAAAATTATTGTAGGGTTGCGTACTGGTATCCCAAACCATTCCTGAAGAGGAAGAGCTAAAGACAGGTTGTTGATTTTCAAGGGTCACGCGACCATCATCGATATAAAACTGCTCAGCAATGCTACCATCAAAACGTGTCACACCCGTTGCATCGATGTAACGATAATTAATCCCAGGGGTAATAGAATGCAAATCCTGCAAGCGATCATGACCTAAAAACCAACTGTCTGAAAACAACTGCTCGTAGTTAATTGAGGCGATACGAGTATTAAAGTTAGGGATGTCGTTTTGGTTTTTAAATGGCGAATAGGTGTATTTCAATCGTGGACTTAATAAGCGATAGCCACCCATGGTATCGTCAAAGGCACCGAAGGGTGAGCCTGCTTGGTAGAAGTGCAAACCTGCATCAATACTGGCTTGCGGTACAAATACCGATTGGCTACCATCTTCTTCACTAAGTTGGTTGTCCGCGAGGCTGTCTTCGTCATATGAGGTATACAGATGTTGTAGGCTCAGCTTGGGCTTAATATAACCCCATGATTTTTCCATCGGATAAACAGCGCTGATTTTGTTATAGACCCGCGCACCACTTTTTTCATTTTCAGAACCGTCATCGATAGATTTTTTGAAATAAGCAGAATCATGCACACCCGTGATATCAAAACGCTCTGCCCACGGTAATCGATAGTCAAGTTTGAGCTGCGGTAAGCGTGAATAAGGCTTGTCTTTGTCTTCTAACGGCTCACCATTATCGGTAAAAGCATTGAGCGTTTGGAAGGTCTCAACTTTTAGCTCACCGTTGACATAATCGTTGTAATAATTAAGTCGAGCGCGACGTGGCAAGTTTAAAGTATTGTCTGATAAACCCAAAGTATCAAAGTCGTTAATATAATCTTCATCCGACACATAGCTGTATTTAGCATCACCACTTAAGCGTGGGATACTGGTAGATGACCAATAATGATCATAAAAAAAGCTGGTACGATCTTCGTCATCATATTCTTTGTCGTTCGGCAAATATGAACCGTTAAAAATACCTTCGCCATAATTTTCGGTCAAGTAGCGAAACTCACCTGTGAGCATAGGGTTGCGATCGCTATAGATGTGAGTATTGATCGTCGCATCATAATTGGGCGCTAAATTGAGATAGTAGGGGATATCAACCTCAAGCCCACTTTCACTACTAATGCTCGCATTCGGTAATAAGAACCCTGTACTGCGTCGGCTGTCTATGGGGAAGTTAAAATAAGGCAGATAAAACACCGGAACATCCGCAATACGGAAAGTCGTATTGTAAGCTTCACCGCGACCAGTCTCCGTGTCCAAATCAATACTTTTGGCATCGAACTGCCATTTGCGGTCAGTCGGTGGGCAAGTGCTGAACATGACCTGATCCAGCTCATATTGGCTATCGTTAGGTCGGTTAAGGCGCTTGGCATATCCGTGTGCTTGGAGTTCTACGCTCGCAAACGCCACATCGTTAGCCGTTGATTGTCCGGTTTCAGTATTGTAAGCCAGACTGTCTGCAACACCAATGAGACCACCTTTGGCTGCCTGCTCGGCGATACTGCCTGTACCTGTGTTTCTAGTGTTAACACGGGTTACTTGATTGCCAGTTGCTTGATCGGTAAACATGACTTTACCTTGCGCAGCGGCAACACCACGACTCAAATCCAACAAGATACTATCAGCTTCAATATGCTGAGTGCCTTGATCGACAATCACGTTACCAGATAGCTCCGCATAGTCGACATTGTCATAATAACCATAGTCGGACTCTGCAAATAAAGGCGCTCGATTATTAGCCACGCCATTCAGATTGGTCGCCACTTGACCATTATCTATCGCCGCTTCATTGACGGCTCGTTGATAATTAGCATTTTGTTGCGGATAGACCCATCGGCCTTCGCAGCGCTGGGCACTATCGATGACGTTTGGTAGCAGCCGTAAGTTTTTGCCTACTTTGGCGATGGTTTGCGTTGCAGGTGATAGATTGTCTTGGATGTTATCTGGTTCAGACTCTAAAGTACTATCACTCGTATTTAGGACTGATAAATCGGTATCAGGTGTCAGCTCATAAAATTCTGCCAAACGCAGCAAGCTGTTTTGAATGCTCTCATCGCTAGCATCAATCGGTTTCAGCGTATTGCTAACGTTGTCAGCCACTCGCACATCGTTATTTTTCGAATTGGTGTTGTCGCCGATGGTCGTTAGGGGTTCTCTCTGTGCTTGTACGTCAGAGATAGCATCACTATTATCGTTGATTTCAGTAATGTCTAAATCGCTATTATCAAGCGTGCTACTAGCCATTAAAGCAGCGTTGCTAGCTTCGGGAGCAATATTTACAGTTTCTTCGTTTACTGCTTCATAAGCGCTATTCTGTGCAGTGATGCGTGGGTAACTAATATCTTGATTGATGGTGTTAATATTGTCTTTGGTATTAGAGCTGGCATCGGTAACTATGTCAGAGACATAACTGCTGACAGTATCGGTGGCTAATGGCGCAGTTGTCTGTGTGTCAGCCTTGGTGAGCGCTGCACTGACGGTCAAGCTCGATAAGCCTAAGGCACCGAATAAAACCAAACGGATGCTTTGGTAAAGCGGAGAATATAACAAGGGCACACCTATGATTGCAGAGCCTATTGGATTACGATATTTAGTTTAATAGCCATGTTTTAGCTATATTTAGCGGTTCATAAATGACTAAAAACTTAGTGGTTCATAAATGATTAAAAAATCAGGAGTTAATCATATACTCTCAAAAATTTGGCTGTTTTACATATAATGACGACTAATCATAGTCAAAAAAAACCAAATCAGCTACACTATTTACCAAAATTTATAACATTGCTAAGCTGTTTTTTGAAAATTGCTGGGCAACATTGATAAAACTATGTGTCAATACCTACATTACAACAGATACTGTCAATCAAGCTGTCACTATTTTAGCAAGGTTTTGCCTGACTTATCACTACTTTAATGATTTACGACTTATATTTAACCTGCGATGCACTTTATGACTGATACCATGCCTTTGAACGCCACCCTGAATGCCACTCTGAACGACAAGAATAACCGCCAACAGCAGCTAGAGAATTGGTTGCAGCAAGTGTTTGCTGACCAAAAATTTGTGCTCGATAGTTTGCCTGGTGATGCGAGCGCCCGCCAATATCACCGTATCCAATTGGCTGATAAGGATGACGCCACCGCGCGCTATATTGTCATGGATTCTGCTGACGAGCAAGACGCCTTGCAGCAGTTTATCAATGTTGCAAAGCTGATGGCGCCCGCCATCAATGTGCCAACGCTGATTGCGCAAGATGTAGCAAAAGGCTTTTTGGTATTGCAAGATTTTGGCACGATAGAATTTGCGCATTTGCTCGTCAATGCGACACCTGAGCAGATTAATGATCATTATCAATTGGCCATGCAGACCTTGGTAGCGCTACAGACTGTGCCGGTAGAGACTGCAAAAATTCAGTACCAATTGCCTGATTACGACACCATGTTATTGAACCGCGAGATGGATTTATTTAGTGATTGGTTCATACCCTATATCGGGGTCGAACTCGATAATGAGCTATGGAACACTCTAAAAACGGCATTGATACAAGAGATTTTACAGCAGCCAGCAGTGATCGTGCATCGTGATTATCACAGTCGCAACCTGATGCAAGATCAAGCGGATCGCTCGCGCTTAGGCGTGATTGACTTCCAAGATGCGGTGATTGGTTCTTATACCTATGATTTGGTGTCGTTGGTGCGTGACGCTTATGTTGAATGGCCAGAGCATCAAATATCTGGTTGGATTCGTGACTTTTGGCAGTTGCAACAACAGGCGGCGCTCACCACCGCCGATAGTGCTGAACAGCTTGAGAATGATATGAATGTGATGGGCGTACAGCGGCATCTCAAGGTACTAGGAATCTTTATCCGCTTGTCTGAGCGCGATGGTAAAGACCGTTATTTGGCTGATATCCCCAAAGTCATGCGCGATCTGATACTTGAGTTAAATTGGCTTGCTGAGCATGGCAATGAGGCGATGAAGCAAGTGCTACAGCCATTTAATCAATGGCTTGCAGATCAGGTATCACCTGCTTATCAAGAGAAATTTTCCTCGTTATAGAGATGGATAATAAGTTGCATCTATCTCTCTCATTATAAATTGAATAAGGAGTGTGCATGTCTACGATTACGCAAGCAATGATTTTGGCTGCTGGCAAGGGAACGCGCTTGCGTCCGTTAACACTTGAAACGCCTAAGCCCTTAGTAGAAGTGGGTGGACAGCCGCTGATTGTTTGGCATATTAAGGCGCTACAAGCCGCGGGCATTACCGATATTACGATTAATGCCTCGTGGCTTGCTGACAAGCTCATGGATACCTTGGGTGATGGTAGCGAGTACGGAGTTAAATTGCATTGGTCAGTAGAAGATGATGAGCCTTTAGAGACCGCAGGTGGTATTTTTCAAGCATTACAAACCGGTAAACTGCGAGATGAGCCATTTATTTTAGTCAACTCCGATGTCTGGACGACGTATGATTTTGCTCAGTTGCGGGACTATACACTAGGCGCTGATCAACGGGCGCATCTGTTATTGATTGACAATCCAGAGCATAATAATGGCGGCGATTTTGCGATCAATAATGGTCTGGCCAGTGAGCAACCTATTGGCGAGGCAGACAAATATACCTTTGCCGGTATTAGTGTAGTGTCACCACGATTGGTCGATGGCGTAGTAACAGGGCAGCCGGCAGCGCTAGCACCTTTGCTCAGGAAAGCCATGCCCAAATTCCAAATTACGGCGGAAGTCATCACTGATAATTGGATAGATGTAGGGACGCCTGAGCGCTTAACGCAGGTCAACGAGTTTATTGAGAGCAATGGTAGCGACAATCACTTAGGCGCATAAACTCAATATTAAATAAAAACAGATTAATAAAAAAGCAGCGTTGATTTCTCGACGCTGCTTTTTTATGATATTAGCGATTGGCATCAAACGCCCATAGCCAATTTTATCAATTGGGCAATGGTGAAAATAACGGCAAACCCTGCTATATATAAACCAATGAACCATGTCCATTGTGATTGTTTCTTACTAAGCTTTTTCATGAAAATCTCCTGATTGGCTTATGAGTTATGGTCATCATGAATGAATAATGATAGCCACAGTTTTTGGCTGATTGACGGCATGACCCCAATCAATACATAGGCTTATGATCAGATTTGCCTTTAAAAGTATAGTATGCAAAAGCAGTATAACTTAAGATAATCGGCAGCATAATAACAGCGCCAATTAACATAAAGGATAGCGACGTATCTGCAGCGGCTGCCTCATAAATCGTCATTTGATACGGTACGATATAAGGGAACATGGCAAAACAGACGCCGATGTAACCCATCAAAAATAGAGCAACCGTCAATAAGAAAGGACGATATTCACGCTCCGTTTTTAAGTCTTTACGCATGAGAAAAAATAATAGTAGGACAATAATAGGCATAGGTGCGAGATACAATAAACTCGGGAACTTAAACCATCCTTCGAGTGCATTGATATCTGAAAAATACATAAATCCTGTGACAATAATCATCGCAACGACCAAGGCAGAGAGCATCCAGCCAGAGACTTTGCGCGCCCAAATTTGTAAAGTATGCTCCGTTTTTATGATGAGCCAAGTAGAGCCAAGTAAAGCATAACCGATAATCATCGCAAAGCCACAAACGATAGCGAAAGGCGTAAACCAGTCAAAAGGTCCACCAGTATATAAGCGGTTGCTGGCTTCAAGACCTTGTACGAGCGCCCCAAGCATGATGCCTTGAGAGAAGGCTGCGACGACCGAACCGACAAAAAAGGAGGTGTCCCAAATATGACGACGTGACGAAGCTTTAAAGCGGAACTCAAACGCCATTCCGCGCATAATAAGACCAAAAAGCATGGCGGTTACTGGTAAATAAAGACCTGTCATAATAATACCGTAAGCGACTGGGAAAGCGGCAAACAAACCACCGCCGCCCAATACCAACCAAGTTTCATTACCATCCCAAAATGGCGCAATAGAGTTCATGATTCGGCTACGATTCTTATCGGAGCCTGCAAACGGGAACAAAATGCCACAGCCCAAATCAAACCCATCAAGTAACACATAGATAAATACAGATAGAGCGATAAGTCCGCCCCAAATGAGAGGTAAGTCTAATACATCACCGTAGTTAAACATTAGCGTAACCCTCCATCATCAACATCGTCCGCAGGAGTATCTAAATCTTCTTCAGTGTTTTTAGCAGGATTCTTATCACCGCTTAATGCGCGACCTTGACTCTCTGTCACTGAATGTTCATAGAAGTTATCATCAGCAGGGTTCTCATAAGGTTTGGGCCCTTGTGCAATCAAGCGCAAAATATAAAAGCTACCAGCACCGAACACGAAGATATACAGGATGATGAAGCCAATCAGTGTCGTTGCTACTTGCTGAGCGGCAAGGGGTGACATGCTCTCAGCCGTGCGAATTACGCCATATACTGTCCATGGCTGACGCCCCGTTTCAGTCACAAACCAACCAGCCAATAGTGCGATAAAACCAAGCGGTGTCATCATCATCCACGCTCGGTGGAACCATAAGCTTTCGGGGTTAAACTGTTGTTTCTTGAAATACTTGTAGAGACTGAATAAACCGACCGATACCATTAGCATACCAATGCCAACCATGATGCGGAATGCCCAAAAAACAACAATGACGGGCGGCTGATCTTCAGGTGCCCAATTTTTAAGGCCTTTTACTTCACCATCAAGCGAATGGGTAAGAATCAAACCGGTCACATAAGGGATTTTTACTTCGTACTTATTGGTTTGGTTTTCTTGGTCAGGAATCGCAAATAAGCGTAAAGCCGCACCGCGCTCATCCTCCCAAATACCTTCCATGGCGGCTACTTTGGCTGGTTGATGCTCAAGCGTGTTTAAGCCATGCTCATCGCCAATCAATACCTGTGCAGGCGCTACAAATATGGCCATAATCATTGCCATACCTAGCATTACCCGACCATGCCGACGGTGTTCTGTGTGTTTTTTAGATTGAATATAATAAGCACCGATACCACCAATGACAAAGGCAGTAGTCAAGAACGCGGCCGTCATCATATGAGCATAGCGGTAAGGAAAGGAAGGATTGAATATGATTTCGAGCCAATCAGTAGGATATAGTAGCCCGTCTGCACCCATCATAAAGCCTTGCGGCGTTTGCATAAAACTGTTGGCTGCCAAAATCCAAAAACCTGAAATCAGCGTACCGATGGCGACAATGGCAGTGGAAGCGAAATGCATGCGTTTGCTGACGCGTCCCCAACCAAACAGCATGATACCTAAGAAAGAGGCTTCTAAGAAAAACGCGGTCAATACTTCATAGGCGAGTAAAGGACCTAGGACGTTACCAGCTTTATCTGCGAACACCGCCCAGTTAGTACCGAACTGGTAAGACATCACCACACCTGACACCACGCCCAAACCAAACACTACAGCAAATATCTTTACCCAGTGCTTATAAACTTCAGCGTAAACAGGATCACCTGTTCTCAACCAACGGAACTCAAGAACCGCTAGCCAGCTGGCAAGCCCGATAGAAAAAGCAGGAAAAACAATATGGAACGAGATAACAAAAGCGAATTGGATGCGCGCCAGCATCAGCGCATCAAGTTGGTCAATCATAAACGTAGCGAACATAAATGGTTACCCTTATCTATTAGCTGAATAGCGCTGGCTTCCATACAACGCAAGTAACTGTCCGTAATTGACCATATGATAAGGTGGCAACGATTGATTACGGGCAATAGCTCAGTGTTTACTCGCGAGCAATATTAAAAATAAAATGCGGCTAAGATCATCACTGTTTAGCTGGGTTAAGTAACTTACATCCTTATAAATTAATATATTACTGTCATTTGCTATGGATCTATTATGCGCTTCCCTAGATATACACGCAAGCTGCCCAAACACGCAGTTAAATACCTAGTAGTCACCCGAATAGTATCAAATGTACCTAAAAAACTTGAATTTATAGCTATGAAGCACAATATATTGCCTAATTTATATCAGCAGTACACGGCTGTTACATAGGACTTATAGATAGCTGATGGACAAATTTTTTGCTGCTTTGGCATATGGCATATATTTACCTCACTCCTGTAATTGTTCATGCAAAATCTGTCGCAGCGTTAGTACGGTTTGTGGATTTTCTTGGATGCTATGGCCACCATTAATGACGGTTTCAGAGGCCGCACCTTCGAGATGGGCGCTGGTGTAAGGGACGATACCATCTGACAAGCGTTCGGTCAGTGCTTGGCTGATATCTTCATCGACAGTCACAGCGGCCACGATTGGTTCACTGATTGACTCAGATTCAGATGCATGGTCATTACTTGCATTCTCGCTATTGTCCTCTTCTGATATTTCTTGGGATAAGTCAATTCTTGCACCACCGGGTTGCATTAGCGCCAAGCCGTTAGTGATATCGGCATCGTTATTAGCGATAATTGAATGATAAGTAATGCGATCATTGATGCTGATGTCTTTGGTTAGCTGAATAAAAGACGATTTATCGCTTAGTTGGCTGGCACCATTCTGCAAATACAGAGCACCTAAGGGGTTTTGCGCCAAGTCGCCCTGAATGGCGAGGGTGGCCACGTTATCGGTGACAGTCTTGACCAATCCCACAGGTAAATACACGATGCGCCTTAGCGCCCGAGTAAACCAACGATCGGCATAGTCGGTGCCTTGAAAGGGTGAGGACAAGAAGATGGCAGTATCGACTTGTGGCAGAGTGTGTAACTCAAAACGGTTACGCAGATCGTCGTTAGCAAAGGCTTTTTTCAGTATTTCATCGACTCGTCGTTTACTGCTGTTTTCGAGTAAATTTTTATCCTCTAAAGCGTCTAAGTTGTTGGCCAAATTGTCATCAGACAGCATCATGCGGGAGATGATACCACCCATGCTATGACTGATAATCACGCTGTTTTTGCTGGCGCGATTTTGTCCTTCAGGATCGGTCTGTTGATACGTACTATTGATCAATTCCTGAATTTGATAACGGTTCTCTAAAATAGGTAAGTTGGTCGGATAAAAAATCTGCCATACCTGATAGTTATCACGTAACTTATCATCATTAAAAATATCGTTGGTCAAATTTACCCACGTGGCGGGACTAGACGCCAAGCCATGTACCATAATGATTACCCGCTTATCAGGATCGTAAGGCTCTAGCATAAACAGCTTGGGTAAGCTGGCCTGTTTTTGGCGGGTGATTAGGTTTAAGTAACCGACGCCATCGAGCTGGTTCTCTGCCAGCCATAGTCCATAGCCAGCAGAGAAGTTCGCTGCCAGTGGATAGTCATCACCTAAAATATTGGCGCTCTCGCTGCGATAAGGGTTGTATAAATGAATATCGAGCTGATGACTGCTGAGCGTATCAAGGACGCTATCTCCAGCGGGCTTAATTAAGCCCGTCATCAACAAATGCCCTGTAGGATAGATGCGTGAGCTGGGCGCGCTATCATCTTTTTTTCCGTCAACGGTATCTTTGTTGAGCTGCCCCGATAGTGAGGAAACCAACAGCTGTCGGACGGTCGTGGTATAGCGATCATCCAATGAAGCGACTAAGCTAATACCCAGTCCTGGACGTTTGCTGATTGAGTTAAGGCCTGAGAGACGCAGCTCATAAGTGGACACCAAGTCGGCGAGCGCTGAGGTTTGTTTTTGTGCATTTTTTAGATAGTTACTTTCGTTGGGCATAAATATATTGAGATTATAACGGTCTACTTGCACCTTCATCACTTCGATCTGGTCAGTAGGTTTGCCATTTAACGATGCTCGGTTTGCGATCGCTTCTTGTTTGCTCGTATCTTGAGACACCGTGCTCATTGGTAGATAGTCCACTTCGGTCTTACCCATCAATTTATTTGTGCCATCTACTGATTGATATAGTTGGGTAATGACGTCATTGCTGGCTGCGTTATAAATATCTTGAGTTTGGATGTCAATATCGCTTGGAATACGGTTTTTTGCCTGAGATTGACTTTTTACTTTATCTGCTCCTTCAAAGTCATGTGCCAAACTGTCATAAAACAGATAGGTATAGCTGGATTTGATGGCATCAAACAGTTGACTTTGGTAGTTGATCAAGCATTCGTCTGTATTCTTCTGCTGACTATCGGCTTCAGTATCACTCAGAGGCGCGTTGGCATAATAAGGATCAAGCGGCGGACGAGTGAGGGCATTTTGACACTCTTTGGAGTCGGCAAGCTGACGAGCTCTGGCATAATGTAATTCTGAAAACACAGCCAGCGCTGGACGGTAATTTTCATTGAGCATGCTGTCAGTGAGCTGCATTAGGCACAAATCAAACTGTTGAAAACAGGCCTGTTCGTTGAGTCCTGCTGATAACAAGGCTGACGCTGTGTCAGTACTGAGCTCATTGTCTGTGACGATATTGCCGCGCTGTGCAGAAATGGTCTTCGCTGATGCTTGCTTTTCAACCGATACGGTACTACAAGCTGTTAGTAGCGCCATTGCCGTTATGAGCCCTGATAGGATGACAGGCTTTATTTTTATAGTAGCGTGTGTTGCCGGATTACTGACAGGGCGAGTGAAGGTCATAGGTAATTCCAATAAATAATAGTCATGCCTATAGTCATCATAGGTCGTCAATATAATAAAACGAGTGTAGCGCAACTTTTTGGATTTCACTATTTTATTTGAAACTTCAGGTGTAATGGACAAAATTAATAGTAAAATTTTGTTTAATAATATTTAGAATAAAATGAGTGTGACGATAACGTATCAAATTTTTAACCTGCATGGCTAAATAGGTTATTTGAATAAGCAAAAGAAAAAGAAAAAGCAACAATGACTAGGGCGTGTCTTCATTTCAAAAATGGTGATAAAAATGAGATAAATTGCCGTCAAACAAGAAAAATAGCGCAGATAATATCGGGATATTAACCAGCTATTTGACGATGTTTGGCAAGATTTAGCCATTTTTAGCCCATTTAGATGACTATCGAGTGAATTGAAGACAGGCCCTAGCATTGAGCCAAAAAAAACCTTCTTTTTATATTGATATCAAACCAATACAAAAAGAAGGCGTTACGTACTTTAGTTTTAAATCAGATACTAATAATTGAGATTAATATCTGGATTTATGCCCCTGGCTTCACGTCGATATCAGGCGCTGGTATGTCCCAAATATAAAACTTGCCATCTTCAACGAGCTTAATTTGTTGACGAATAACCGCATTATTAGGGACTTGTTGCTCGAGACGACGCAAACGCTCTAGAGCATTATCGCGACGATCACTTAACAAGTCTGACTGTGCCAAGCTCTGCTCCGCTTCGGTGTAGCCCAAAGAGACGGCTCGGTCTAGATATTTTTGACCTTCTTTGAAGCCACCGCCTTCTGATAACATCATACCGTATAAGAAGTTGGCTTCACCACTATCAGATTTGATCTTGATGGCACGGTCGACATATTTGCCGCCACGTACCGTATAGTCTGAGCCTAAGTCCAAATTACGTCCCATACCATTGAGTTTGGCCGCCCGAAGTAGCACGTCATAAGAAGCATTTGGCGATTGGGCATAAGGCTCAATCCATTCGGTCAATACTTTGATTTTTTCACGAGTATAGTGACGTTGTGAGCGATTAGGAAAGTTCGGTGGATAATGACGGGCGTTAGGAGAGACGTCTTCAATAAAGTCATCTAGCAAGCTAACGTCAAGCTTATCAGTACCTAAACCTTGCTGCTGTGGAACCAACACTGTCGGTACAAAGCTGACGCTTGAAAGTTGCACTTGCGGCGTTGGAATATTAGATAGCTGACCACCACGAAGGTCAATGCCGGTTGCTGTCATTGGTCCACGCTCGTACACACGAGTCGTCCCTGTCAATTCCGGAGTTGCTACTGCTGGTGCTTGCGGTACTGCCGCTGACTGTACAGCGTTTAATGGCGGCTGACTTTGCTGGGTGCTAGTTGGTAGGGCATTGTTCTGCTGAGTACTATTTGCCGTTGCCATATTTGCCGCTACGTCGGTTTGAGCCGTACTGGCAGCAGCGTTAGCATTTGGTTTAGCAAGACGAATGACGCGTCTGCTTGAATCCATGGCACTAGGGACAGCAGCGATTGTGCTAGCGCTAGCTGTGCTGTCAGTTTCTGCCGCATTAACAGGGACAGACAACATCATGGCACAGGCAGCCGCTAAGGCGGTCAAGGTCGCAAACTTAGGCGCTTTAGTAGATGAGTCGGTAGACAAGCTAGAGTGGTTGATGGCTTTCATAAAAGTCGTTACCTTGTGTATTAAGTCGTTATTTACAATCGATTGATAGTTGTTTTGTATTATCGAAGCTATTTTGTATTGTCTAAAATGTTTTGTATTATTGGCGCGCAATCTTGCACATTTCTAATACCCTAGCAAATTAAGCTGAATGCTATCAGTAGTAGGATTGTTAAATTAAATAATTCAGTCAGCTCTATGAGAGGCGCTAATCACTATGCATTTACAGATGATAAGCCGTGGCTTTCATCCGATTTGCCATCCAACGCATGGTCTGACGCACTGGTGGTGATAAGGCCGCGCCGCCACTTGCTAGTGCCAGCTCGCGATGGTGCAATTCTTCAATATCCATTTGCGCCAGTATCTCTCTTGAGCGCTGATCATGGACGGGTAATTGCCCAATATGCTCTTGCAGATGCTCGCTGACTTGCGCCTCGGTTTCGGCGACAAACCCCAAACTAAACTCGTTGGAGATAGTGCCTGCTACTGCGCCAAGACCGAAAGACATGCCGTACCATAATGGGGTAAAAAGGCTGGCATGACTGCCTAACTCCTTTAAACGTGTCTCGCACCACACCAAATGATCGACTTCTTCTTCGGCTGAATGCTGCATGGCTTGCTTGACGCCATTGTCTTTGGCAGCAAAGGCTTGACCGTGATATAGACCTTGCGCACATACTTCGCCAGTATGATTGATGCGCATCAGTCCTGCCACGTGACGCGCCTCCGTAATGGTCAGCTCAGGAATATCGTCATTACTGACGGGCAATGGACGGGTACTGGGGTTTGAGTGCGGAACAACCGCTCGCAATGCCTTGTCAACCCCAAGTAATAACTGGTCAATTTTGGATAAGGGACGCAGGGCCATGATTCACTCCTGATGGCTTTATTTTTTATCAATAAAATGCTTTTATTAAGGCTATTTGCTTTTTAAGGCAGTCATATTCTGTTCATGCACATTACTATAGCAAACAATACAAATTATCGGCACCACTATTATCGGCTGTATGATTCAGCAAACACCAACTCTACTAATGCTCGTTAGATCTTCTAAGTATTTAATCCTGTCGGCTAAGCTCGTCATCATGAGTTTGGATGACCGCATGCTTCGCGTGTTTGTTCAGCTTAATATATAAAAACGCACCAAAAGCGATGTTTAGCAGACCAGTGACCAAGAATAATTGCGGTAGCGTCAATCCTAAGGTGTTGAGCACCACAATCGCAAAAATCGCTGAGCTGACCATAAAGATGGCATTAAAAATGTTGTTGGCACCAACGATACGTGCACGGTGGCTTTTGGGCGCGTAAGCCTGCATAGACGCATATAAAGGAACAATATATAAGCCGCCACTAAACCCTAAAAAGAACAAATCGACAAACACGCGCCAACTGCCACTCACGCCAAACAAATCACCAATACCCAATAACGTCTCAGTATTCACGTCAATGTTTAATCCTGACAAGGAAAAATACAAATCGATAGCAAAAATACTTAAACCAGCAATACCAAAAGGCAGTAAGTGTAAACTGACTTGGTTTTTGGTCAAGGTTTTACATAACAAAGACCCGATCGACACACCAACAGAAAATAACGTTAATAGAAAAATAACCACTGACTCATCGCCATGCAAAATGACTTTGCTGAATTCTGGTACTTGGGTCAAAAACGTCGCGCCATAAAACCAAAACCAGCTGTTGCCAAGAATGACAAAGAATAAAAACGGCAGCGAGTATAAATAGCGTACCGTCGACCAGCTGGTGGTAAAAATATTCCAATTAATCTTGAGCGTCGGCTGCATGGCTGGCATCGTAGGGATGTATCGGGCTGCTAGATAACCCAAAACAGCGACGACCAATACGGTGGCGCTAATCCAATAAAGGGATTGCGATAGCTGGGTCAGAACACCAGCGACAATCATACCAATGAGGATAGCCAGTGAGGTGCCCATCTGAAACAAACCATTGGCACCGACGAGCTCATCTTCCTTCATCGCTTGCGGCAAGTAAGCGTATTTAATCGGGCCAAAAAAAGTTGAATGTGTGCCCATCAAAAACAACGCCACAAATAATAAGCCGTACCACTCAAAGACAAAGCCTACAGCAGCAATCGCCATAATGACCAGCTCAAGCATTTTAATGAAGCGCGTGAGCTTTGACTTTTCAAACTTATCAGCTATTTGTCCCGCCAATGCCGAAAATAGAAAGTAGGGTAGTATAAATAGCATTGCCGCTAAGTTATTTAAAATACTAACTTCCATGCCCAACTGACTGGCAGCGGTATAAGTCAGTACTAATATGAGTGCTTGTTTAAAGATATTGTCATTGAACGCCCCCAAAAACTGGGTAAAAAACATGGCGCTAAAACGGCGGCGCTTAAATAACTGAAACTGATTGGCCATGAAGATTCCTACAGATGGATCGCGGCTGATAGATGAAAAATAAGGGCTGCGCGCAGCTTTTGAGGTGCCAGCAATTATCAATATTATCAAAAACTTATCGAAATATAGCATAGGTTTTATCAATATTAAGCCGTATAATAGCAAGGCTTTGATAAAAATACATGCGCCCGATGCTATGATTTCATAATTAACTAAGTTATGATTTGTAAATTTTACATGGTTGTCTTTTGAAGGGTTACCTTGTGAAAGCATCAATGAGGTGAAGGTATCAATGAGACTCAAGACTCGGTATCACTTAAAACGACCTATTTTATGCTAGCAAGTTTAGATGATAGACGTTCAGCGCTAAAACTTAGCAATAAAAAAGTACGGTAGTCCATAGAGCATCTCAGTTAACTGTTATAAGTTTATTCACCGGTAATACCTGATGAGTCTATCGTCAGTGACTTGTGCCGCGTGAGGTGATAGGAAATAAGTATACATGGAACAGCAGCCTTCAACTCTAGCGCGCCACTTGTCAGTTACGCAGTGTAATGCGTTAACCAGTCATGATGGGAACAATATCAAACCCTCTAAATATGCCGCGATTGATGAGTTGCAGCCGGCATTGTCGCGTACTTATTTTACACGCTCAGCGATTTTTAGTGCATTAGCGACCAGTTTGGTGGGCTTTGGCATCGCGCCTATGGCATTGGCTGAGACCACAACAGGTATCGATACTAGCAGTCAAATCATTGATAGTCAGAACGCTGGTTCTCAGAATGATGACACGCAAAATACAGCCAGCCGGTCAACCGCCAGTACTGCGACACTAGCCCAACCACCAACACCCTCACAGCCCCCAACCCCTCGTGAGCCATCTTCTACTGAAGACACTCAGCTCGATATCGCATTGGATGCCTTGCGACTAAAAAGAGCCGTGGAACAAGGTATCATTGATAAGTCGGTATTAGATGATTATAGAGAACAAAACCTAAGTAATAGGCCGCCTAATAGTAAAGAGACAGACGCGCAAAATTCACTATCTAAGCAAGCATCTGCAAATCAGCAAGGTGTTGATGATAATGTCGACAATGCCAATACCAATGACAATGATTTGGATAATGAGCTTTATGATGTAGACGACTTGAGTGACGCGCAGGCGAACGTTGCCAATAAGGATTTGTTGCAGCAAGCCGAGACAGTTCAGCAGCAAGGCTATCAGATGATGACGCCTGAGGAGATTGATCGCGAGCTGGCAGCGCTAGATAGGCAAAATGCGCAAGACATTGACAGTATCAATAATGGTAGCGCCGCTACTAGCACTGATATTAATGGCATGAATGGTATTAGCAATAACGACAGCGACTTTGATGCGCCTATCGCGACGTTAAACGATACCAACCCGCCTATCGGTTTAGATGTGAGTCTCGACGCCACCAACTTGCCAGCACCGAACAACCTTGATACGTTAGGAAGAAATGAGACGGCGGCTGAACAGGCTAAGACCGCTGAAATCATGGCACGACCCATTAACGTAAGCGATGCTGTCAGTAGTGGAAGCGCTGATGACGATAATAATATTATCGATGACCAGATGTCAGTCAGTGCAGATAATGTGATAGGAGAGGAAGGCGAACAATCAGATATCATCAATCCAAATGATTATTTGCCAGATTATCAGTCCGAAACCCAAGCCGTCAATCAAAGTATCCTGCAGGCCAAAAAGCCTAAGGCGCTGTCTCGCAAAAAAACCAATATCGTTAAGCGGCTCTATGATAGGTTGTTTAATGATGGTGCTCTAGCGCTACCACATGTAGAGACAACGGTTTACTTGCAGCAAGTCGCTGCTGACGATGCGACTAACGCTCAACCAAAAGTTATCGAAGCAGACGAAGACACGCAACCGATTAAGAATATTAAGGCAGCGCTTGATGACACGACCGTCCAATCTGTCGTTGACTTTACGGCAGCTTTACCGCGTCTGCGTCAAACGGCATTAGATGCCGCAAAAGCCGTTGGTTATTACGATGTGACCTTACGTCTGCGCCAACCCAATAGCGACATCATTGAGGTGGTTATTGAGGATTTAGGCGAGCCGGTCACTGTTGACAGTCGTATTGTCGAGATTCGTGGCGAAGGTAGCGCGCAAGAAGAATATCAAGCGTTAGAAAAAGAGCTGCCACCGCAAGAAGGCGATGTATTTAATCATCGCGTCTACAAAAACAGTAAAGCAGCGCTTGAGTCACTCAGCAATACTTATGGCTATTTCGACCAATATTGGTTAAACAAATCAGTCGATATTATTTTGCCAGACAACACCGCTGATATATCGCTGGTTTATAACACGGGCGACCGTTATGAATACGATGATGTGGTGTTTTTTACTTATGATGCAGCGACCAATACTCTGACCCGCGACCCTGATAAGCTACCTGTCGAACTGTCTTTATTGCAGCAGTTGTTTGATTTTAAACCTGGCGATCCATTCTATCGCCCCGATATTACCAAATTTAGTAACGATTTATCGGCGACGCGTTATTTCAACACTGTGAATGTCGAATCCATTTTGCCACCCAATGAAAGCAGCGAAAACAGTACTTTAGCTTTTGATAATGCACCCGCCAATACTCTTGACAACGATGTTGATGGTGAGGTCAATGCTTCAGAAATTATCGATGGCGTAGCGGCAGCAAATAATGGGGCAGAGAGTAGTAATACGAATGGTACTGTTCAAAATGGCACTGTCCAAAACAGTGATGAGGCAAATGGCAGTGAAGGCACCAACACTGCCAACAGTGGAGAAACAGTCAATCCGGCTGATATCGCTGCCATTGAGTTTGAGGCAGACGAGCAAACACTGGAAAAACTTCAAGCCATTAAACAAAAAGCCAATCGTTTAAGTCGCCTACCAGATGATCGGGTATTAGATGAAAAAGACCAAGAGACAGACACGATTTTAGGTAAAATCAGTGACTCTATTAGCAACGTGGCACAAAAAATATTTCCGGATGAAAAAAGCATTCTTGCGGATGAAAACTTTGTACCACCAACGCTGGCAGGACGTAAAACGCCGCAACAAGTACGAGAAAGTAAAAAAGTCCCACTATATGTCTTTGTCTCTGCCAGTAAGCCACGCGATGCCCAAGTAGGTATTGGTTATGGTACCGATACTGGCGTACGTGCCACGGCGAAGATAGATTACAATCTACTCAATCGTCAAGGCTATCAGGCAGGGGCAGAAACAGAAGTCTCTAGAATTACTAAGAATGTTTCGGTCTATGCCAGCCGACCGTGGAAGCATCCGCTTAATGATAAGTTAGATGCTCGCCTGACTTATGAAGAGGAAGTCATCGATCAAGGCGAAGGCAACTTTGATCTGTCTACCCGAACGCTAAAAGCGGCATTGGCACGTAATATTCGCCGTGACAGTGGCTGGAATCGTAGCTACTCTGTGCGTTACCGTTTAGATGAGTTAGAGACGGGGGTGGATGAAGCCAACTTAGAAGATCTGCCCATACGTTTTACGTCTTCTAGCCCGCAGCAACAAGCGCTGTTATTGGGTTATGGTATGAATAAAACGGATGTGGATAGTGCAACCAATCCGACACGCGGTATCCGTCAGTATTACTCTATTGAAGCAGGAACTGAAAAGGCATTAAGCGATACGGATTTGGCGATTGTGCGTGCGGGTGTCAGCGGTATATATAGTTTTGGTAATGATAATAAACACCAAGTTCTTGGTAGCCTCAATACCGGCTACATTTGGGCCGATGACTTTTATGACGTGCCTTACAAGTTGCGCTTCTTCGCGGGTGGCGACCAAAGTATTCGCGGCTATGATTATGAAAGCTTATCGCCAATTGACAAAGGCTATCTGACGGGTGGACAAATCCTCGCCGTTGGTAGCGCCGAATATAACTATGAATTTAGACCTGGCTTCCGTGGTGCGTTGTTTACCGATGTGGGTAATGCCTATGACAAAGACTTCGAGACTGAAACCAAAGTCGGCGTCGGCGTTGGTATTCGCTGGGCATCGCCAGTCGGTGTGGTGCGGGTTGATGTCGCTGCTGGTGTGACAGAAGAGAGTATTCCGGTTCGATTGCACTTCTTTATCGGATCGCCTTTATAAGAGCCTCGTCAATCGTTTTTTAGCGATTGTTGACAATTATTTTTTAACGTAGTTGAGTGTGATGTTGACCGAAAATACCCCGCCTAATGATTCATCGGATGAAGATCCGGCGCAACGAGATGCCCGTGCTGTAAGACGTTGGTATCCGCTGTCTTTTTTGCTCAAACTACTGGTGCTCATACTAATTGTGCTAGCAATTATGTTCGCCGTATTTTTTTATGCGGCTGGTACTGAATCAGGTACCAAGTTCTTATTAGAAAAGATCAGTGCCGAGACGGGTATTAAATTCAAATATGGGCGCGGTAATTTACGTGATGGTTTGTTGGTCACGGATATCGATATCGAGGCGACCGAAGACCTTGAAGTACGGGTAGATAAAGCCTATGTCAAAATAGGCTGGCGTGCAGTATTTGCAAAAGAAGTCCATCTACGGGATGCAGACATTCAACGTATTGAGATTATCAATAAAAAACCACCAACGGGTGAGGCTTTCGATTATAAAACGCTCAAGCTACCGGTGAACCTGCGTTTTGATCAAGCAAAAATAAAAACGATTGTCTATAAGCAAGTGACGAAAGACCCTATCATCGTCCATGACATCAGAGCTCGTGACTTGACATGGGTTGGCAGCATGGTCACGGTAGGTCGTGGTGACTTACGCTATGCGGACATTGTCAAAGTCAGTGCTTTACAAGGCGAGATTGATCTTCAAGGTGACTATCCGTTAGATTTGAGTGCTATTGCTGAAGTGAGTGCTTTAGACAAAGCCTATATCGATCCGCTAAATATCACTGCCAAAGGCAGTTTAAAGCGTACTGTCGGCAAAGTGCGTAGTCGCTATAATGATAGCGATGTCAGCGGTGATTTTGTCGTACAGGCATTGGACAAGGATTTGCCACTTCAAGCAAAACTGCAATGGGATGATATTTTGATTCCTTATGCTGAAAGCCAAAATATTCGTTTAAAAAGCGGCACGGCCACTGCCTCAGGTGTCATCTCTGAGATACGCCTGCGTATCAATACCGAACTGACTGCCAAAGATATCCCTTCAGGGCATTATCAAGGGCGGGCAGTGATTGCCAATAGCCAACTGCGCATTGATCGTTTGGATGCTCAGGTTCCAGCTGGAAACTTAATACTACAAGGTATTTTAGACTGGAAAAATAGCTTCGATGCAAAAGTACGAGTGACCGGTAGCAATTTCGATATTCGCCGTGTCATTCCTGACGACTATGCTGACTTCAAAGCCTATGCCCCGCAAAAACTAAACGGTCGACTATCGCTACATTATCAACAACAGAACAGCGCGGGTAACTTAGAAGTTGACGCAGATTTCCGTCAGCGTGATGGCGAGCATATTAATGCCAATATTACCCAAGGTAAGACCTCTGCGAAGATCAAACAGGCAGCGCCTTTATATATCGATGCCACTTGGCAAAATCTGACCCGTCGTAACGTCCCTAACATCGGTAATATCGATAGCCCAAGCGGTCAAGCGGATGTCATCGTGCGCGGTTCGACCCTCTCTATCGATGCCAATGCGGTGATCAATGAGCTGAATGCCGCTCCCAAAGGCAACTACGATGTACGTGTCCGCAAAGTGGGTAATGTCATTGATATCAATCGCCTTAATTATGATGGCATCGTCGGTGACCTATCGGGTACAGGGCAAATCCAACTGGCGAGCAAGCAGCGCCCATTGACGTGGCAAATTGATGCCCGTACCAATGGCTTACTGCCCAAAGAGTATCGTAGTGACTTACCGCTTGAGCGTCTAACGGGCAGCATTAGTGCCAGTGGTCGCTTAGTGAATATCACCAAAAGCGGGGTCAAGGGTCAGCGTCATATTATTAATTTAAACAATACCGATTTGCAGGCGCAGCTTGATGCCACGCAAGACGGTCGTGCTATCGGTATCACTGGTGGCGGTGACGCCAAAGTCGATATCGTTGGTGGCGAGCTGTCTATGTTCGATGCGCGTTTTGATGGGCAGGTCGATACTGCGGATGTACCAAAGGGTCGTCTGTCTATCGATGCGGCTGGCACGCCAAGACTGATCAGTATTCGCAAGCTCAATTATAACGGTGAGGCTGGCGCAGTGAATGCAAAAGGTGTCATCGATTTGCGTAAAAATATTGGTTGGACAGTTGACGGTCGCTTTGATAACTTCAATTTGGGTTATTTTTTACCCAATAATCCCGCCATTATTACTGGTGATCTAAAAACCAATGGTGAGTGGCAAACTGCATCCAAGAACAACGCGAATGCTAAAAGTAAATTGAATAGCTTTGCAGTAAATTTTAACGGTGTATTAGATGCCGAACAATTACCAGCAGGCAAACTCACCATTGATGCCAGTGGCGATGCTCAACTTATCCGTATCAAACGCTTCCGTCATGTCGGCGCTGCAGGTAGTATCGATGCTAGCGGCACTGTCGATGTACGTAAAGGTATCGCTTGGGATATCAAGGCGGTAATGAATCGCTTTAATTTGGGTTATTTCCTCAAAAGTACGCCAAGCGCTATCACTGGTACTATAGATACCGACGGTCGCTGGAGTGACACCCAGCAAACCATTAATATCAAACAAATCAACTTGACTGGCATGTTAAAAGGTCAGCCGCTTAGTGCAAAAGGCAGTTTAGCCGCGAAAATGCGTCTGCCAAAAGACTTGGCGAGCTACTTTAAGCGTCTGCAAACGCAAGATGCACAAGCGCAATATAAGCAAGTGAATGCCTTAATCGACAGTTTAAATGCCAATAACCTCGTCTTACGTTGGGGTGATAATTATATAACTGCTAATGGCAATGCCAAGCAATTACAAACCAAGATTAATATCACCAGTCTTGATCAGCTCTCCAATAAGCTGACTGGTAAAGTGACCGGCGGTGCGACCTTATCGCAGCCTGCGGGACAAGCCTTGCCCACTATTTATATTGATTTAGTCGGTGAGCGTATTGCGCTCCCAGGTTTTATATTGCGTCAAGGTCGTATTCGCGGCAAAATCGTCAACTTAGCAAATAGCCCAAGTCAGCTGATTGTCAGCGCTGAAGGCTTAGATGCTGCGGGACAGAGTTTTAAAAGCGTTAATGCGTCTTTCAATGGTACTGAAAAGTCGCACGTGGTCGATCTAAACGTCGCGAATGAGCAACTTGATATTGCGGCAAGACTCAAAGGTGGCTTTAATCGCGACACACTCAGTTGGTCTGGGGTGATTGGTAAAGGTCGCGTCAAGTCTAGATATGCCACGTTGAACCAACTACAGCCAGCGCAATTAATCGTCAATTTGCCCAACAATCAGAACGGCAATAGCCGTGAGCTTAAAGTGCAACTTGCCGCACACTGTTGGCAGGCGGCAGATCAAACTGGCAAGCTGTGTTTACGTGAAAAATTAATCGCTTCGCCATCTGGTGGTCAGGTTGACATAGTGCTACAAAAGCTGGATACCTCGCTATTTTCAGTATTTCTACCTAAAGATATTGATTGGCATGGTCAGATCAATGGTAAAGCCGTTGTCGGTTGGCAACGCGGTCGTCCACCGACTATTAATACCACTTTATATTCTGACAATGGCAAAATCGGCTTGCTACAAGACGGTGATAGCGCTCCTATAAGTCTGTCATATAAGCGTGTATCACTGATTGCCTTGTCAGTACCTGAGGGTCTTAAATTACGTACAGACATCAATACTGGTCGCGGGGCACGTGGTTATGCGGAAGTTATTGTCGATCCTTATAAAGATCCTAAACCCATCTCGGGCGCATTGGTGCTTAATGAGCTCAATTTAGCGATTTTCAAACCTTTCTTCCCCGGTATGCGCGTACTCGAAGGTAATATCACCATGGCGGGTGGTGTGGGTGGCACATTGGATAAACCACAGTTCTATGGCGATGTTAAATTGGCCAATGGTCGTATCGCGATGCTGGATCTGCCTGTCAATTTAAGAAAAGTTAATGTCGATGCTAAAATTCGTGGCACGCAAGCGACTGTTGATGGAACCTTTAATAGTGGTACGGGCAGCGGCACGCTAACCGGAACGGTAAACTGGCAGCAAAAACTACAAGCCAAACTGAGTATCGCTGGTGAGCGTCTAGTACTGACCCAGCCACCATTGCTATTGGCTGAGATTAATCCTGATATCGATATCATCGTGCGTCCAGGCGACCGTTACGTCAACATTACAGGTGCTATCAGTGTGCCGTCGGCAACCATTCGTCCGCCAGAAGCCAGTGAAGACATCATTACGCAAACTGAAGATGTGGTCGTCCTTGATCGTCGTCTTATTGGTAATATCGACGAAGTTTTAGCTATCTCAAAACCTTGGTCGATCAATGCCGATATTGGCGTAGATTTAGGGGATGATATTAATTTCCGTGGATTTGGTGCCGTTATTCCTTTGGCAGGTGCTATCAATATCACTCAAAACGGCACGGGCATTATGCGCGCTACAGGGGTGGTACAAGTATCACGCCGTACCAATATCAATGCCTTTGGTCAGAGTTTAGAGCTTAACTATGGTCAGGTACGCTTCAATGGTGATGTCATGAAGCCTAACTTGAGTATTGAGGCCGCCAAAACCATTAGTGGAAAAACAGTTGGCGTGCGTGTTAAAGGCAGTACTGAGAGCCCAAATATTATTGTCTTTAACAATGCTGGTCTTACTCAGCAGCAAGCAATGAATGCCTTGGTAACGGGTCGTATCGATAATAAGAGCGCCACACAAATCAGTGAGCAAGGATTTAAGTCACAAGTGACTAATAATCTAGCCGCTGCTGGTCTGAGCTTTGGGCTCAGTGGTACACGCAACTTGACCAATCAAATCGGTCAAGCTTTTGGTCTACAAAGCCTGACCGTTGATGCTTCTGGCGGTAGTGAAGATACCAACGTCAATGTCACCGGTTACGTGACTCCTGACTTATATATTCGCTACGGTGTGGGTGTTTTTAATGCGCAGAATAGCTTATCTGTCCGTTACCAATTGACCCGTCGCATTTACGTCGAGGCAACGTCAGCGGCAGAGAACGCAGTTGATGTGGTCTATAGTTGGCAGTTTTAGGTAACGCTGTCATCCGTTGATTATTCATCAATGAATTGCAACAATTGCAACAGTGGCTCGATAGCACTTACCATGTTCTACCTAATAAAACGCTATCCAATAAAAAACGCCTTCATCGAAAGGCGTTTTTTATTGAGGTGTAATTTTAACTATTTGGTCAAAATTAAACGATTGTTGCGGGTTAAGCGTAAGCGGTATTCCTCACCTTCGTGTTCAATACGTACTTCTTTGGTCAAGGCAAACAGATGCTGTGACTGTAAAGTTGGTAGACGGTTTTCGCGGCAGTTCAAGTAACGAGAGATAACCATGCTCATAGTAAATTCCTTTTGATAAAACAGTTGAGTAGTCGACATCAGAGAGTAACAATTATTAACGATAATAATTATCATTTAGATTGAGTTTTTTTGCAAGGTAATTGATAAAATAAAATGCAGTTATTATGTAAACTTATATGAAGCAGTAGTGATAAAGCCCATCTCAAGTGCATTTTCACCAGTTTTGTCTACCTTTTGATTCCATAGCAGACCGCCATTTCAAGTTATTATCAGCAAACAATGAAATAAGCACTTAAGGACAGTATTATGCCAAACTCCTCAAAAATCCCAGCAACGAGTCATCAAAAGATTGTAAATGTCGCTGTCGCTGTTATTCATTATCAAGCACAGTATTTGCTTGGATTCCGCGATGCGGCTCAACATCAGGGTAATCGTTATGAGTTTGTAGGTGGCAAGATTGATGCGGATGAAACCGCAAAACAGGCATTAATACGCGAAGTCGCTGAAGAAACTGGGATCGATATCCATGACAATACTGTCGTCAAACTTGGACGACTGCATCATGATTACGGGGATAAGCAAGTAAGCTTGCAGGTCTATAATATTGAGCTGACAGCGCTACAGTACGAACAGCATCGCCATCTTCGCTATGGCTTAGAAGGGCAGGCGCTAAAATGGGTCAATAAATCTGCGCTATTGGCGGGAGAGTATCACTTGCCTGCTGCCAATAAAACGATTCTTGAATGGTTGCGACTACCCACGCAGTTAGCGATTACTTATCCTTTGGCACACTTTAGTGATCAGCCCAATCCAGCAGCAGAATGGTTGACTTACCACGAGGAAAAGGTAGCGTCTCATGCTTGGCTATACATTCGAGTTAAGGAGTCAGGCTTTGATAACAGCGTAAAGCAACTGATGACTTTGCGTCCAGATATTCAGGTGATTCTGCCTTTTGATTATCACATGCAATCTGTGCAACCCGACTATCAAATCGTTGTTCATCAAGTCGTTGCTCATCAAATCTCTCAGACTGCGCTCATGACATGGTTTAATAATGGGGAGCACGTTTCTGTAGGTGAGCAGACGTCATTTAACGATCGACCATTGATAGTCAGTTGTCATGATGCGGTTAGTATTTATGCTGCCAATAAGCTTGCTAATGCTCGTTTACAGCAGCAGCTACCACCAGTTATCGGTGTTTTTCTGTCACCGTTATTAGCGACCCAAACTCACCCTGATACTGCACCATTAGGTTGGTCAGATTGGTCAGCTCTGGCACAGTTGGCTGATATGCCTGTCATCGGCTTAGGTGGATTGTCACCAGCCATGATTGGGCGAGTCGCTCAGTTCGGTGGTATCAGCGTGGCAGGTATTCGTCAGTTTATTTAGCAATTTGTTTAGGACGTATCTTTATTTTTATCGGGTATTTGTCATAAAAGGTTCATTCAATTAATGGATCTTCTCTATATTTATCCAGCCAGTAACTCTGTGTTTATTCTTTAGCACAAACATAGAATTACTTACAAACCGTTGCGTTTTCCTACATTGCAACACTGTTTTAATCGTAGTGCTGCCATTAAGATAAGCTATCAAATTAGAAAGTGTCCATTAGATAGTGCCGATTAGAAAGTGCCCATTAAAAAGTACCCACGCTATCTTTTATAAATAACGATTTTAGTGTTTATAAGCCAACAATCGGGTCAAGCTGTTTTCACTACTTCTAATAACATTTAATTTTACTCGTATTATTTTTCACATTAGCAGTGTGTTTGAGCAAGAAATTAAATGGTAATCATTTGATAATTGATCAATTTTAACCATCACCACTAATTAATGGTACCTCTATGAAAACCAATAAGTTACCTCAGTCAGCATGGTCTGATTCACAGGCAGCCGGTTCTCAAGCGCAGCAACTCAGCCAATCAAAGGCTCGCTATCCTCATGATAGTGGGCAACATGCCAATAGTGCTAGCAACGATGCTAGCTATGACAGTTATGACAGTTATGACGATGAACGTTCAGACCATTTGGCAAGAGATACGTCTCTGCAAGACAGCTATTTTGGATACAAGAGTATCGACAAAAGCCTTACACAGGCAAAAGAGTTTGCTATGATTGAAAACGGTAGTACCGGCAGTAACGATCCAAAAAAGAGTGATCCAGAAGATTTTGACACAGCCAATGGCTACAAAAAAGCCAGTGGCTCTCAAAAAATCAGCGGTTATAAAAAAACCAGCAGTTATAAAAAAGTGCAGAAGAAACAAGCACAAAAAATCAGTGAATTAGACACACTTATGTCAGAAGATTACGCTGATACTTCAACAGAAAAACCTCAAAAAACCGATGATTTATCATTGACTACCACTTCATACAAAAAAATACCGGAGCGTATATTCATGAACGGGCTTATCAAGCATACCGGCATTGCCTTAGCGATTATTATACCGTTAGCAGCGTTTTCGGCATATGCCGCACCGTTGCCGGCTACAATGTCTGCCAATAAAACCTCTGCTACGGCGACGACTGATAAAGCGACAACAGAGACATTGTTGGTGAAGCCTAGCAGTATCATGCATAGTTCTGCCAATGTACCGACGACCGTCGATAGTGTGGATCTCAAACAATATGCAGGTACGTGGTATGAGATAGGTCGATTGCCGATGTATTTTCAGCGCAATTGTGCCAGTGATGTCACTGCCAATTACACCGAAAAAACAGATGGCTCAGGAATTATAGTTACTAATAAGTGTCAGGCTGAAGACGGTTCAGGCATTATAGCTAAGGGATTGGCAAAACCTGCTGACGATACGGGTAGCAAATTGAAAGTCACATTCTTGCCTTCATGGATTCGCTGGTTGCCAGTTGGTCGCGCTGATTATTGGGTGTTGGCACGGGATCCGGATTACAAGACAGCTTTGGTCGGTACACCCGATAAAGGTAGTTTATGGTTGTTGGCACGGTCGCCCAATATCAGTCAGGAAACTTACGCAAAGTATCGCCAAATTGCCCAACAACAAGGGTATGATTTAAAAGAATTTAAGCTGACAGCGCACAGTAATCAAACGGTTACTCTGGTGCCATAACCGTCTAAAATATTTGTGTTTATCAAAAGGTAGCGTAATAAGCTGCCTTTGTTTTTATAATCTATTAAATATACCCTCAAAACGCCTTATAAGTGCTTGCTGATCGGTTAGCACTGGCAAAATAGAGCGTTTTAAGCTAAAATCTAGGCGATCTAAACACTCTGATGAAAATGATTGACATGAATATTCTTCTGTCATTTTATTTGAGTAGCTACTTAGACTAAATTTAATCTATCTATTTGATACTTTTTCATAATACTTTACTGATCATAAGGATGTTTCTCGTGAGCAATGCTGATACCTTACGCCAACTACATCAAGAGCACTTGAGCAATTACAACAACCAAGAGCAACAAGCGATCGAGCTTATGGGGCTATTGAACAAGCTCTATAATGAGCAAGATGTACAAGTAACATTGTTCGGTGAAACGCTAGGTACTACCTCAGTTGGTCAGATATTAGCACTACACCAAAAAGTAGCACTGCGCGACCATGGCGCTAAGGCTATCGATATCGCTGACACGTTAGCAATGGTAAAAGTCATCGCAGAGAGCAAAGACATTCAAGCCACTCGTATCGACGTTGGTCAATTGATTGCTAATGACACTGACGTACAAGCTGCACTAAAATCTGTCAATAATGCAGGTGCCGTGAATGGTGCGACGGACGTTGTATTGTATGGTTTTGGCCGTATTGGTCGTATTTTGACCCGTCTGCTACTGTCACAAGCATCAAGTGCAAAAGGTCTGCAACTAAAAGCCATCGTTGTACGTCCAGCTGCTGCTGGTGATTTGGCTAAGCGTATTTCATTGCTTGAGCGTGACTCGATTCATGGTAGGTTTTTGGGTGGCATTAGTATCGATGATGACAATAACGGTATGATTATTAACGGTCGTTTTGTGCAAGTGATTTATGCCAAAGACCCTAGTGAAATCGATTACAATGCTTATGGTATCGACAACGCTTTGGTCATCGATAATACAGGTATCTGGAAAGATGAAGCAGGCCTTGGCAAGCACCTACAATCTACTGGTGTGAAAAAAGTTCTGTTAACTGCACCTGCTGGCGGCGATATCAAAAATGTGGTCTATGGTGTGAATAACAATACGGTTGGCGAAGATACTATCGTTAGTGCTGCTAGCTGTACGACCAATGCCATTACACCAACGCTTAATGTGCTGAACGATGAGTATGGCATCGAAAACGGTCACGTAGAGACTATCCACTCATTCACCAATGATCAAAACTTAGTTGATAATTATCACAAAGCAGACCGCCGTGGTCGCAGTGCTGTGATGAACATGGTTATCACGAGCACAGGCGCGGCAAAAGCAGTTGGCAAAGCATTGCCAGAACTAAGTGGTAAATTAACGGGTAATGCTATCCGTGTACCAACGCCAAATGTCAGTTTAGCTATTTTAAATTTGAACCTTAAAACGGCACCAAAAAGCGCTGATGCATTAAATGAATTTTTGCGCAAGATGGCCAACAGCAGTACTTGGCAGTCGCAAATTGCTTATACTGACTCTACAGAAGCCGTATCAACGGATTTTGTTGGCACGACTCATGTCGGTATCATCGATGCTCAAGCGACTATTTTGACGGATAATCATGCCATTGTTTACATTTGGTATGACAATGAAGTTGGCTACAGTACGCAAGTATTGCGTTTGGCAACGCAAATGGCTGGAATCAGCTACACTCAGATTCCAGCATAAAAAGTCTAAGGTGACATCATTTATGCGGTAGTATTTATGCGGTAGTACCTTGCAATCCGTATAGATTCGTCGGTTTTTAGATGCGCTAGTTTTTAGATGCAGTACTTAAGCACCCGATAGTCCGATTGGTTATCGGGTGTTATTGTCATAATGACTACCAAGGGCGGCTTCACACACGGGTCGCAAATATTTTTTAAATCAGTTTTTAAAATTATTGGTTTTTATAACCACACAAACACATAGCTATACCCTAAAATACAGTCGCTGACTGTAACCAGTTGATAAACTGGATGGTAAATTAAGGAACGTAAGATGCGATTTATTGATGAAGCCGTCGTAACGGTAAAAGCAGGTGACGGTGGTAACGGAATCGCCAGTTTTCGCCGAGAAAAATATGTCCCACGTGGTGGACCTGATGGTGGAGATGGTGGCAAGGGCGGAGATATTTACGTCATTGCAGAGGATAACACCAACACCCTAGTGGACTATCGTTATACCCGTCGTCACGATGCTATGCGAGCAGAGAATGGCCACAGTAGAAACTGTTCAGGCAAGGGCTCTGATGATTTGTTTTTACCAGTACCTATCGGTACCACGGTAGTTGATACCGAAACTGACGAAGTGTTGGGTGACTTGGTTGAACTTGATCAGACGTTACTGATTGCCAAAGGTGGCGATGGTGGTTTGGGTAATACCCATTTCAAAAGCTCGACCAACCAAGCACCACGTAAGGCTACGTCTGGTTTTGAAGGTGAGTTAAAAGTTCTTAAATTTGAGCTAAAAGTTGTGGCTGATGTTGGCTTGATTGGTTTGCCTAATGCTGGTAAATCTACCTTTATTCGTCAAGTCTCTGCTGCTAGACCAAAAGTTGCTGACTATCCGTTTACCACCCTCGTTCCGAATCTAGGTGTGGTTGATATCGGTCGTCATCGCTCATTTGTGATGGCAGATATTCCAGGTTTGATCGAAGGTGCTTCAGAAGGTGCTGGACTTGGCATTCGTTTCTTAAAACATGTGGCTCGTACTCGTCGTCTGTTACATGTGGTTGATGTAAAGCCAATTGATGGCAGCGATCCGGTAGCCAACGCTTGTGTTATCTTGAATGAACTTGAGCGTTTTTCGCCTGAGTTATCCAACTTGCCCCAGATTTTGATATTAAACAAAATTGATCAGGTGCCTGACGAAGAGTTAGATGAGCTTTGTACTCATATTGTCGCCGAGCTTGAGTGGACAGGCGATGTATTTCGCACGTCAACCTTAATGGGTGAAGGGACTGATGCAGTTAAATATCATTTAATGAATGAGATTGAGCGTGAGCGTGAGCGTGAACTAGAAGATCCTATCTTCGCTGAAGCACAAAAGGCGCGTTTTGAGCGTTTAGAAGCAGAAGTGCGTCTCAATACTGAAGCTCAGCGTGAAGCATATCGTGCGGCTCGCAAAGCGGCGCGTGAAGGCACAGACTTAGTCAACGAAGACGAACTGGATGATGATGACGATGGCGTTGAAGTCGTATACGTTCCCTAAGTTATTTCGTTTGAGTTGATATATTTGAGCTGATTTTTTAAATTAACCCCCGTAATTAATCCATAAAAGAAACAGGAGTTTATATGGCAGGTGACATAGAAAACACGACCGAAGAGGCAAGGTTTATTAAGCAAACTCGCAACTTTGATATTCAGCGCGTTATTGTCAAGATTGGTTCATCGTTATTAACTAATAACGGTCGAGGGCTAGATCGTACTGCCATATATGAGTGGGCAAAACAGATTGCTAAGCTGCACAAAAAAGGTGTGGAGGTGCTACTGGTATCGTCAGGTGCCGTTGCTGAAGGTGTGGTACGTATGAACCTTGAGGAGCGCCCTAAGAAACTAGCTGCACTACAGGCCTGCGCTTCTATTGGTCAAATGGGTCTGATTGAAACGTGGTGGTCAGCATTGATCCAGCATGGTATTCAAAGCTCGCAGCTACTATTGACTCATGATGATTTGTCCAACCGTAGCCGTTACCTCAATACGACGGGTGCGCTGACGCAATTACTAGAATGGCGCGTACTACCTGTCATTAATGAAAACGATACCATCACTATTGATGAGATCAAATTTGGTGATAATGACACGTTAGGTGCAATGGCAGCAGCGATGGTCAATGCTGACTTGTATATTATCCTAACCGATCAAGACGGTGTGTTTACTGATAACCCACGTGACAATCCTGATGCCAAAATGATACGTCAAGAGCGGGCGATGGCTGATTACTTGTTTGATATCGCAGGGGATGGTGGCAAGCTCGGACGCGGTGGTATGTTGACCAAAATCCGTGCTGGTCGTCTTGCAGCGATGGGTGGGTGTCCAACCGTTATCGTAAGCGGTGCTATTGATGATGTTATCACTCGTGTCGTTTCAGGTGAGGCAGTGGGTACATTACTGACTACCAACGAAGAAGACAAAATCATTGCTCGCAAACAATGGCTTGCAGCGCATCTGCGCATGTCAGGCAGCTTGATTGTCGATGCTGGTGCAGCTAGAGCGCTGACTGAACACAATAGAAGCTTGCTGCCAGTTGGGGTCGTAGAAGTGCGCGGCGGTTTTGATGAAGGCGATGTGGTAGAGATTATTCATCAAGATACAAACGAACGTATAGCCGTCGGGCAAGTGAATTTTTCATCGCATGATGCGCGACGTGTGGCTCGTGAGCGTACCGAAAGCTTTGATAAAATTTTCGGTAGTAATGAAGAGCGCGTTGTCATGGTACATCGTGACAACTTAGCATTGACGGTATAGTCAATCCTATATAAATTGGATACGCTGTCAGTCTCGCTTAGTCTACTATTTACAGCACTTTTTATAGCACTTTCGCTCCACTTTCTTATATCCAAATTATATTGAACCAACTATATAATTTGGATATGGCCTGTTTGCAGGTGCTGATGAGTCATAGTGATGTGTCGGTTGATAGCTTATATACGTCATAGCATGACTTATCAACGTTTGAAAACTGTCAACATGTAGGCATTTATCAGTATTTAGCAGTAACGAGCACTCAAAAATCTAAGAACCAGTATTACTTAATGATACGAGACGTTTTTGGATTCAAAGACAGCGTTGACTAAAATGTGTCTTTGAATGAAAGCTTAATTATCCAACGTGCAACGCGTTTTATATCCTTTATATTCAACTTATTTTATCCAGCACGGTATTCATTGAAAATAGTAACAATGAATACCGTGCTGCTTTGGAGATTTGTACATGAGTGCTTCAGACCATAGCAACTCGCTTCAGCAAGAATTTGCCCCTTTAAAAAACGACAGATTGCTCCGCGCATTTCGTTTTGAGACGATAGACACCACCCCAGTGTGGATGATGCGTCAAGCAGGTCGTTATTTACCAGAGTACAAAGCCACCCGCGCTGAAGCAGGTGATTTTATGAGCTTGTGCCGAGATACTGACCGCGCAACTGAAGTCACTTTGCAGCCCTTACGTCGTTATGATTTGGACGCCGCTATTTTATTCAGTGATATTCTGACCATTCCTGATGCTATGGGATTGGGTTTGTATTTTGAAGCTGGAGAAGGGCCGAAGTTTAAACACCCTATTCGTACGCAAGCAGATTTAGATAGATTGCCTGTGCTTGATGTGAATGATTCTCTTGATTATGTCATGCGTGCGGTGACAAGTATTCGCAAAGCGCTTAATGGCCAAGTCCCCTTGTTTGGCTTTTCTGGCAGCCCGTGGACACTAGCGACTTATATGATTGAAGGCGCTAGCTCAAAGGATTATCGTTATACCAAAGGCTTTTTGTATAGCAACCCTGCTTTTTTGCATCAATTATTAGATAAGCTTGCTACGTCTGTTATTGACTATTTAGACGCGCAAGTCGTTGCTGGTGCTCAGGTGCTACAGATTTTTGATAGCTGGGGCGGCGCGCTTGGTCATCGTCAGTTTATCGATTTTTCACACGCTTATAATAAGCGCATCGTCGCTGAGCTAAAAGTGCGTCACCCTGATATACCAGTGGTATTATTCACCAAGGGCGGCGGACTATGGCTAGATATCCAAGCAGATAGTGAAGCGGATGCCTTAGGTCTAGATTGGACGATGCCGCTTGATCGTGCGCGTCAGGCGTTGACTGAGAGTCAGCGTCAATTGACTAAGCAGCATAAAAAACTACAAGCTAGCAAAGCGCTTCAAGGTAATTTGGACCCAGCAACCTTGTATGGTTCTCCTGAAACCATCCGCTCAGAAGTAAAATTAATGCTTGATGATGCCTATGCTAACGGCGAAAAAACCGGCTACGTGGCGAATTTAGGTCATGGTATTACGCAGTGGGTCAACCCTGATAATGCCAAAGTATTTATTGATGCCGTGCATGATTATAAAATCTAGCCACTGTTTTATTTAATCACCGTTTTATTTAACTACTCTGCTATTTAGCCACTGGGGTATTTAAATGCTATGATAAATTTGACTTATAAAGTTAAAATCCAGTGTTAGCTATAGCCTAGCAATTACATTATTGAGTAAAAGGGGATATCTTATGATTTCAGCAGCAATCGTCGGTGGCACAGGGTATACAGGTATTGAGCTGATTCGCTTACTATCCGCTCATCCTGAGGTTTCTATTGATTTGCTAACGTCACGTAGCGAAGCTGGTACACGTGCTGATGAGATATTCCCAAGCTTACGCGGTATCTCAGACATCGTCTTTAGTGACTTGGGTGATGATACACTTGCAACGTTGCAAAAATGTGATGTGGTATTTTTTGCCACGCCACACGGTGTCGCGATGAAGCAAGCGGAAGCGTTGACTCAAGCAGGTGTGCGAGTCATCGATCTGGCTGCTGATTTTCGTCTCCAGTCATTGACGGAGTTTGAGCATTGGTATCAACAGTCGCATGCCTGCCCTGAGTTATTGAAGACAGCTGTTTATGGTCTACCTGAAGTCAATCGCCACAAGCTTGCAAACGCCTTAGTAGTAGGGAACCCTGGCTGTTATCCAACCACGGCTATTTTGGGACTAAAACCCATTATTGACGCACAAAACAAGCAAGCAGCACGCTTGATCGACGCACGTATCGTTATTGATGCCAAATCTGGTGTTTCAGGGGCGGGACGTCAGGCAAGTTTGGCGCTTAATTATGCGGAAACGACAGACAATTTTAAAACTTATAGCGTTGCAGGTCATCGCCATTTGCCAGAGATTGAGCAAGGAGTTTCGCAGCTATTAGACAGTCAGTTTAGCCATCGTATTCGTTTTTTACCGCATCTAGTGCCAATGATTCGTGGGATGCTGAGCTCCATCCATATAGAGATGACTGAGGAAGGCGCGGCTATCGATTGGCAACAAGTATTTGAAGAGTGCTATGCGTCAGAGTTGTTCGTTGATGTCATGCCAAAAGGTATTTATCCTGATACGCGCAGTGTACGTGCCAGCAACCGTCTGCGGATTGCGGTACATCAAGACAATGACCGAGCTGAACTGACGGTTATCGTGGTACAAGATAACTTAGTAAAGGGCGCGGCAGGGCAGGCGGTACAAAATATGAATGTGATGTTTGGTCTTGATGAATCACTGGGATTGAATTTCGCGCCTATTGTTCCTTAATATTGAGGCGTGTTGAACGTTCATAAATAAGCACTGTCATGGTCGAGGGATCAAACATAACCTATTAAGTTACCTCATTTTTTTATTGTCACATCGTTCATATTGATGGTGCTAGGTATTGATTATAAATTCCGCTATAATAACCTGCCCTTACTGTTAAGAGATACTGTCTAAATGCGTGTTAAGATTGTACTACGCTTTTGCTCACAGCCAGCACGTCTATCGTGCCAAGACGCTATTTCATATAAATTGGAGCGTAGCCGACATTCTTTACAAGTCAGTAATGGCACTATCGATAGTCGGAACAGTCTCAGTGCGAGCCAAACAGGTGCTTCGACACTGGTACTGGCGCTTTTTGTCGTGGCCATATTAGCGACAGCTATCGTTGGGTTGGTGTTTGGTCACAAGCTTGGTTATCAGCGCGGCTTTCATGCGATGCAAACTGAAACCAAACAAGCGATTATCAACAGCACTGAGGCAACTAAAGAGCTGAAAGATCTACGTGTTAGCAATAAGATTGCCACGAGTGAAGCCGCCACTGCCAAGCAAGAGCTGGCGATAAGTTTGACAAATTTAGAAGAGTTACGCGCCACACAAAAAGAATTAACCATTGAAAACAAACAAGTTACCCAGCTTAATGAGCTTTATACTGAGGTGATTAGTGATAATGGTGGCATGCCACTACAGATAATTGGCGCTAATATTAAGCCGTTACCTGAGAACGCTTTCGAATATGGTTTTGATGTTGGTATGCTGAGTAAAGATGGCACTGCCAAGCGTTTAACACCAATTTTGACATTAATTGACAATGATGACTTTGTGGAAGTGCCACTAGATCCTGCCAGTTATTCGATCAAAGGTATTGTACGTATTCGTGGTCGCTTTATGATGCCATCAGGATTTAAGCCTTTACAGGCTAAACTGACTTTAAGAGCTGGTGGGCAACAAAAAGAACAGCTGTATGATTGGAGGCTTGGCGATAGGGTCGACAATATGCCGCTCTCCCTTTTAGACTTGCCAGAAGTAGATGAAAGTCCTATTGAACCTTGATTATTACTCAAATTTTAATAAGCACTTGAAATTTAGTGGTATGAGCCAAAGTTAGTTAAACATAATGGCTACTGATAGCAGCTAAGTGAAAGCAAAGGTGCTTTGTTACATGCCAACTATGCACCAAATAGCCTCTCTGTATAACCTCCTTTTTATTTAGAATTTACCTTATAATTATATTTTTATTATGATAAAACCTATGACTCTACAAGCTAGGCCAACCGTTTTCGATTGGCATTTTCCCAACATACCTGCACAGCGTGCTCAAGACAGTGTGCCAGAGGATGAGACGTCGCCGCAAGCAGACGTGCTCGTGGCCGAGCCAGAAGTGGCGAAGCCGCCGATGTATGCGGTCGTGATGTATAATGACAATTACACGCCGATGGAATTTGTCGTCTATGTTTTACAGTCGGAATTTCGCCACAGTGTTGATTCTGCCGTTGAAGTGATGTTGACGATTCACAACAGCAGTAAAGGTATTGCTGGTATCTATCCCAAAGATATCGCTGAAACCAAAGCCAAAAAGGTAAACAGTTTGGCTCATCGCGAAGGCTATCCTTTATTGACTCAAATTGAGCCACATCAGGGTGAATAGCCGTCACAACGGTTTTATTTTTTCGCAGCTTTTCACCTTGTTTGATATTATTTAATCAGCTATTTAATACTGCCACTTCCAAGAGTATATACCCGTAATATTTTTTAAAAGCCTTTTTACTAGGCAGTTCAACTATTACTTCACCGCAAATCAGCCCTCATACCTCTCCTAAGTAATCAGTCTTCTTTCTGCTTTGATCTTGATTTTTATCTCAAATAGCCTTATATACTAAACATAACGTCGTGTGATAAATGGATGTCTTGCGCTCAGTTTTTTAGCATTTCGCTATGTTCCTAATACCCTGATTATTTACGCCCTTATTTTGATAAGATCTTTTTTATTCTCAACTTCTCATTTGTGTAATTCGTTATTTTCTGACTTTCTCGTTTCCAACATCCCCTCATAAAGTATGCTTAGATACATTTTAGTATGCGTTAATAGATTGACTATGTTTGAGTATCATGTTGAGATAAAGAAAAGCGAATATGAATTATCACAATCATTGCTAGATAGGTCGAAACACTCACTAACTGATACACGGTACACTTCAATCATCGTTTGGTCGTGTCTCTTAATAATACTAACATTGCCCTTGAACAATACATCTATCGCCCTGATTTACTACCTAACTCATTCATAAAGCTATCAATTTATAAGATAGGTACAACCGTAGGAAGTCCTTATGTTAAGTCGTCATCTTGAAGTTTCTTTGCGTTTAGCAATGACACTTGCGCGCCAAAAATCGCATGAGTATCTCACTGTTGAACATTTATTGTTGGCACTGTTAGAGAACACGCATGCTGCCAACACATTAACGGCGTGCAATGCAAATGTTTCAACGCTACGTACCGAGCTCGAGGCTTATATCAATAAGCATACGCCAACGGTAGATGCAGAAACGGAGCAATCACCACAGCCAACCCAAAGCTTTGATCGCATCCTGCAACGTGCTATTTTTCATGTGCAGTCTATTGGTGGTGGTCGTTTGGTCGAAGGCTCAGATATCTTGGTATCTATGTTTTCCGAGCACGATACTTACGCTGTTTATTTGCTCAAAAAACAAGGCATCAGTCGTCTTGAGCTGACCCAGTATTTATCACATGGTCAAGATAAAGATGAGCCATCAGAGCCTCGTGCTTCTACGACTGGAGAACGTCGTAGTGCTTCTGAAAAAACCAGCAAAGATCCGTTGGTTGAGTTCGCTACTAACCTAAACCAGCGTGCGGCAGAAGGTAAAACTGATCCATTAATTGGACGTACTTCTGAGATTGAGCGTGCGGCGCAAGTACTCTGTCGTCGCCGCAAAAATAACCCATTGTTGGTTGGTGAGCCAGGGGTTGGTAAAACGTCTATCGCTGAAGGTTTGGCATGGTTAATTATCAATGATAAAGCACCAAAGCCGCTTAACGGCTGTGTGATTTATAGCTTAGATATTGGCTCACTCATTGCTGGTACTAAGTACCGTGGTGATTTTGAAAAGCGTATGAAATCGCTCCTTGATGCAATGAAGAAAAAGCCCAATGCCATCTTGTTTATCGATGAGATTCACATGATTATTGGTGCAGGCTCTTCAATGAGTAGCAACATGGATGTGTCTAACCTAATCAAACCGGCGCTTGCCAACGGTGAATTGCGTTGTATTGGTTCAACGACCTTCACTGAGTATCGTCAGGTGTTTGAAAAAGACCATGCACTCTCGCGTCGTTTTCAAAAAATTGATGTGAAAGAGCCAAGTGTCGATGACAGTATCGATATTTTACGGGGTCTCAAACCGCGTTACGAAGAGTTTCACAACGTTGAATATACAGATGAAGCATTAGTCACCGCTGTACAGTTATCGGCCAAGCATATTCACGAGCGCTTTTTACCTGATAAGGCAATTGATGTTATCGATGAAGCTGGTGCTTATAAGCGTTTAGGCGTGATTCCGGATACCGATGATATCGAAGCAGAAGAAAGCTTCATTGCTGATTTGGAGCAAGACTTCGATGCGCAGATTGATGCCGATGTTGAAGCTCTTGAGAGCGATATTCATAATGACATAACCAGTAATGACGACGATAATGAAATGCAGGATGAAGCCAATACTGCAAAAGCCAATGATCGTGCTAAATCATCTGATGAGTCAAAAGCGGCGAAGGCCAAGAAAAAACCACCGATGAAAATCGATGTGGCAGACATTGAAGCCATCGTGGCCAAGCTTGCGCGTATTCCGCCCAAGTCGGTATCAAGCGATGATAAGAGTATTCTTGAGCATTTAGATCGTGATCTTAAGCATTTAGTATTTGGTCAAGACGAAGCGATTGAGACCTTGGCAGATGCCATTAAATTGTCTCGTGCGGGTCTAAAAGCGCCAGATAAGCCAATTGGGTCATTTATGTTTGCCGGTCCGACAGGGGTTGGTAAGACAGAAGTATCGCGTCAGTTGGCAAAATTATTAGGCGTAGAATTGGTGCGCTTCGATATGTCAGAATATATGGAAGCCCATACCGCATCACGTCTGATTGGTGCGCCTCCCGGCTATGTCGGTTTTGATCAAGGTGGACTGCTTACTGAAAAAATCAATCAGCATCCGCATTGTGTCTTATTGCTTGATGAGATTGAAAAAGCGCATCCTGATGTATTCAACTTGTTATTACAAGTGATGGATCATGGTACGTTGACGGATAATAACGGTCGTGTCGCTATCTTTAAGCAAGTGATCGTCATTATGACCACCAACGTGGGTGCTGATAGTATTAGCCGCTCTTCGATGGGCTTTACCCAGCAAGATCATAGCCGTGATAATACAGAATCGCTCAAACGTGTCTTTACCCCTGAATTCCGCAACCGCTTAGATGCTACCATTCAGTTCAATTCACTAGATACATCAGTGGTGGTGTCAGTGGTAGATAAATTCTTGGTCGAGCTACAAGTACAGCTTGATGATAAGCAAGTCACGCTAGAGATTGATGATGAAGTACGTGATTACTTGGCTGTAAAAGGATATGACCGTTTGATGGGTGCGCGTCCGATGCAGCGTCTGATTCAAGACGAAATCAAAAAACCATTGGCAAGTATGATTTTGTTTGGAGATTTGGTTAACGGTGGGGTTGTTCATCTTACCTTAGAGCCTGAAGCGGGCGATGAGCAAGATGGCGCTACCATGAAACTGGATAAGGTATCGGATAAAGGTTCAGCGAATAGTCGGATTATCTTAACAGTCGTTGAGACCCATGAGCCGCGCTCAGACTCTGAATCATTGGCCAGCTAAACGGTTTTACATTAGCTTTATAAAAACGGCTACCATATTGCTGTGGTAGCCGTTTTTTTATTGCTATAATTTATCAACAAACCTCATATCGTTTTTTGTTACCATCAACTTTTAAACCACGCTATAGTCAGTGAAAAGTAATATCGAACCATCACGCACTGCTGATACCAATTTTTCTTGTTTGCTGTGCTTGCGCAGACAGAGGCTACAAAAAATTAATATCAGCAATACCGTCGCGTTTCTAGGATATTTTAACTATAGTTGCGAAGTAATTATTCATAACAAATATAATAAGGATGTACCATGGAACTGTTTGACGAACAGCCGACGAAGACCCCAGAGCAAAGGCAAGCGATTTTAGACAATGTACGTTTACCAGCAGACTGGAAAACGGCACTAGCAGATGAATTAACCTCTGATAATATGGATAACCTACGAGCTTTTTTAAAGGAAGCCTATCAATCAGATGAGAGTGTTTACCCACCTGCACCGCTGATGTTCAATGCCTTTAACCTAACCCCTTTATCGAAGGTCAAAGTCGTTATCTTGGGACAAGACCCTTATCATCGTCCAGGTCAGGCAATGGGGCTATCTTTTTCTGTGCCTAAAGCGATTCCCAAGCCGCCGTCACTTAATAACTTACTCAAAGAAATGGCCAATGATATCGGCACCAGTTACTCAGCGCATGGTGATTTAACGTATTGGGCGCAGCAAGGAGTTTTACTCTTGAACAGCTCATTAACGGTGCGAGAAGGTGAGCCGAATAGTCATCAAAATAAAGGTTGGGAGCAGTTTACCGATGCCGTGATTGATGTGGTCAATCAACAAACGGAGCACACGATATTTATATTGTGGGGCAGTAAAGCGCAGAAAAAAGGCAAGTATATCGATACTGAAAAACATCTGATTTTAACGGCTGTGCATCCTTCACCATTGGCTGCTAATCGTGGTGGATTTTTTGGTTCCAAGCCATTTTCTAAAACCAATGATTACTTGGTACAGTATGGACAAACACCAATTGACTGGCAATTACCACAATAGATAACAAATAATCTAATGATAAATTTACAATCTCATCCGTTAATACCTAGCCAATTGGCCGATATTGAAGTAGAGATGCCACTTGCAAGCAGTACATTTTGGTCGCTGCAAGACGTTAAATGGATGCAAAAAGCATTGCTACTGGCTAAACAAGGGGCGGCACTCGGAGAAGTGCCAGTAGGCGCAGTGTTGGTACACAATCAGCAGATCATCGGGCAAGGCTTCAATGAGCCAATTGGACGCCATGATGCGACTGCTCATGCTGAGATAGTTGCACTAAGGGATGCGTGCGCGCGTTTAAAAAACTACCGCCTGCCATTACAGACAACTTTGTACGTGACTTTAGAGCCCTGTACGATGTGTGTTGGCGCACTCGTTCATGGCCGTGTGGATAGACTGGTCTATGCGGCGAGCGAACCTCGAGCGGGCATGGTTGGTAGTCAAATGAACTTAGCCATGCAGCCTTTCTATAATCATAGTATTCAAGTTGATAAAGGTTTATGCCGTGAGCATAGTAGTCAGATGCTAAAGCATTTTTTTCGTGAACGTCGCCGCGCAGCCAAAAAAAGTAAAAACACTGTCATTAACAATTAGGGTCTGTTGAACATTAAAATATTAGGACTGCTGATCGCTAAAATCTTCCCAAACTAGGCGTAAACCGACGATAATGTCGAGACCTTAGCTAGGGTCTACAACAACGTTTGGGGTGGTTTTAGCATCAGCCTTTCAGGGCAGGGCTATTTTTGCCAATACATGGCGAAATTGTCTAACCTAGAATGACTAGGCGTCAAAAATTTCACTGCGTATTGTCTACAAAATAGCCACTGCCAGTGCCACATTTGAATGTTCAGCAGACCCTAAAACAGACATTCAACAAGATATCAGTCTTGTGGCTAGTGATAGCGTGGTTTTTTTGCTATAATATCGCCCTATTTGATTGCTAATAAGTTAGTGATCTAACAAACAGTTGATAATTATGTAAATATTGCGTTGTTAATGTTGCATAAGTAGCATTCTAGCTAATATGCTTTTTAATATAAAAGCAGCCATATAAGCAGTGCCTACTATTAAGTGATAAGTGAGTCCTATGACCGTCTCTACACCTACTAATGATAATAGCCAAGCGCAGCCAGTGCGTTATCCTGTTATTTGTATTGACGGTCCAAGTGGCGCAGGCAAAGGCACAGTAACTTGGCGTCTGGCACAAGCATTGGGTTATCAGCTGTTAGATTCAGGCGCTTTATATCGCATCGTTGGTCTAAAGGCGTTTGAAGCAGGATTGATTACTGCCGATGCTAGCAAAGCGATTGATGAGATGGCTGTATTGCATCTGACACAAAGCTTAGATATTGCTTTTGTGCCTAACAATGAGTCAGGTCGTGTCGATATCATCGTGAATGGCGAAGCAGTAGGTGAGCAAGTACGTAACGAAACGATTGGTGGTTACGCCTCACAAGTGGCTGTCTATCCAAAGGTTCGTAATGCCTTGCTAACGCTACAACAAGACATGGCAACTCGTTCAGGCCTAGTGGCTGATGGTCGCGATATGGGTACGGTGGTGTTCCCAGATGCTGACGTTAAAGTATTTTTGACTGCCAGCGCGGAAGCACGTGCCAAGCGCCGTGTCACACAGCTAATGGAAGCGGGACAAGTAGCAGATTTTGAGGCAATATTAACGACGATTAAAGCCCGTGATGATCGGGATGAAAATCGTACGACAGCACCATCAAAGCCAGCAGACGATGCCTTAGTATTGGATAGCTCAATGCTAGATGCAAATGCGGTTTATGAGCAGATAAAAAAACACTGCCAGAATCAGGGTGTCTGCTTTAATAGCTAATAGAAACAACATATTGAGCACTAAATAGTTTCCTATATCTTTGATTTTAGTATAAAATTATAGGATGTCGGATAAGCAGTGATTAGAACAACGTTGTCGTTTTAATAACACAAGACAGTTGTTGCTAATGAGCTCTATAAACATTGTGTTTATGAACAATGCGCTTATTAGCAACAAACGTTTTTTTATATGACTATGTAGGATATAAAACCAGTATTCCGTTTTATATAGTCATAAATTTGATCCGTACTGTGCTGGACAGGATACGGCTATACAAAGGTAGACATAATGGAATCATTTGCTGAACTATTTGAAGCGAGCATCGAAGAAACAGGTCTTGATATCGAGCGTGGCTCGGTTATCACAGGTACTGTTGTAGCCATCGATAGTGATTGGATTACAGTAGATACTGGTCTTAAGTCTGAAGGTATCGTCGCTCGTGAAGAGTTTTTAAGCGAAGAAGGCGAACTTGAAGTTGAAGTTGGCGATAGTGTCGATGTTGTGGTTGAAGCGGTTGATAACGGTATGGGTCAAACCTTGCTGTCACGCGAAAAAGCCAAACGCGTTGAGACTTGGAATTTCCTTGAGAAAATCTCTGACAATGATGAGATCGTTAAAGGTATTATTTCTAGCAAAGTTAAAGGCGGCTTTACCGTAGATATCGGTTCAGTACGCGCGTTTTTGCCAGGTTCATTGGTAGATGTACGTCCTATCCGTGATACCACGCATCTTGAAGGCAAAGAGCTAGAATTCAAAGTCATCAAACTTGATCAAAAACGCAACAACGTTGTGGTTAGCCGTCGTGCAGTTATGGAAGCTGAAAACTCAGCTGAGCGCGAAGAGCTATTGAACAAGCTTGAAGAAGGTATCGAGATTGAAGGTATCGTTAAGAACCTTACTGATTACGGTGCATTCGTTGACCTAGGTGGTATCGATGGTCTATTGCACATCACTGACATGGCATGGCGCCGTATCAAGCACCCATCTGAGGTGGTTGAAGTTGGTCAAGACCTAAAAGTTAAAGTATTGAAGTTTGACCGTGAGCGCAATCGCGTTAGCCTAGGTCTAAAACAACTTGGTACTGATCCTTGGGATAACGTTGGCGGCACATACCCAGTGGGTAGCGTTGTTAAAGCACGCGTTACTAACCTAACTGATTATGGTTGTTTTGCTGAGATTTCTGAAGGCATCGAAGGTCTAGTACACGTGTCAGAGATGGATCATACCAACAAAAACATTCACCCATCAAAAGTTGTTCAAGTGGGCGATGAAGTTGAAGTAATGATTCTTGATATCGATGAAGAACGTCGTCGTATCAGCTTAGGTATCAAACAAACTCTAGCCAATCCATGGGATGAGTTTGATAAGAAACATGAGCGCGGTGATAAAATCACTGGCACGATCAAATCAATCACTGACTTCGGTATCTTTATCGGTCTAGACGGTGGTATTGATGGTCTGGTTCATCTATCTGATATCTCTTGGAACGAAACTGGCGAAGATGCTATCCGTAACTACAATAAAGGTGACACCGTTGAAGCAATGGTATTGTCTGTAGATGCAGAAGCTAACCGTATCAGCCTAGGCGTTAAGCAGTTAAGCTCTGATCCATTCAACGAATACCTAGTCAACAATGACCGCGGTGCTATCGTTAATGGTAAAGTGAAAGAAGTGGACGCTAAAGGTGCTACTATCGAACTTGCTGACGAAGTAGAAGCTTATCTACGTGCCTCTGAGATCCAACGTGACCGCGTTGAAGATGCTACTAAGCATCTAACGGTTGGTGATGATGTTGAAGCTAAAATCATCAGTGTTGATCGTAAAACACGCAACATCAACTTGTCTATCAAAGCGAAAGACGAAGCTGAAGAGCGTCAAGCGATTAAAGATCTTGGTAGCACTAGCACGACTGCTGCTCCAGGAACTGATGCACAGCCAAAAACAATTGGTGACTTGATCAAAGAACAAATGCAGTAAGTTGCTAAGCTATTGATATAAAAGTAATGTAAAAAAAGCGACTCCGGTCGCTTTTTTTTATGATTAAATTTGTATAACGTGGTCAGTAATAGAAGTTTTTGCTCAAACAGACAAACTCTTATTTCCATTTATCCTAATATCCGCTATCATTTGCAACATTGAGTAACAATATATCAGTCAGATCTAGTTTTATATAAATAATATCGGCTTATAGAAGCAGCTGTGACTTTAGATGTTTCTAAGTTAATTCAGTATAATGCTATAAATAGTCACCGTAAAAACCAGATTTTGACTGACAATCATTTTATCCATTAATCAACAGGGCAAGCGTCATAATGCAGCAAGCGATTAACAAATCCGAATTTATCAGTAATTTGAGTGCGAATTGTGAAAATATAACTGACACAGTTGTAGATGATGCAGTACGTGAAATATTAAATTTGATGACCCATACTTTAGCCAATGATGGTCGGGTAGAGGTTCGTGGGTTTGGTAGTTTTTGTCTACATCATCGCCGCGCTCGTATGGGGCGTAACCCAAAAACAGGAGAAAGCGTGCCTGTACCTGCCAAAGCTATTCCGCATTTTAAGCCGGGTAAAGCACTACGTGAAGCCGTAAATGATAAAGTAGCAAATAACTAGTAGTGGCTCTATTAGTATTGGTCATAGATGTGTTAATTGATGATGCACTCTAGAATGCTATCTTTAAACTGTTAGCTCCATTCAAAACTGAGGTATCTTTCATGCGCTTTTTACTGTTTGTATTACTGTTTTTAAGCTTTGCTTATTCGCTTGGCTTGGTATTGGCAAATAATACTGAGGTTGGCGTAAACTTGCTGTTCTCACAAGCACCGACGATGAATTTGGGGTTGCTACTGATACTCTGTTTAATACTCGGTATAATTATCGGTATTTTGCTAGCATTGCTTATCTTCCGTGTCTTACAAAATAAGTGGGAAATCTCACGCCTTAACAAGGCCAACAATCATTTGCAAGAGCAATTGACCCAAGCCAATGTCGTTATTGATCGTCAAGCAAATGCACCAACAGTAGAAGATGCGGTCTACGGGACAACGGCGACTCAGACTCAAGATACAGCAGTTAATATAGATGAAGGTTCTACTTTGATTAAGCATAAGCGAGAATAAGTGGCTTGATAATGGCGGCGCGGCTAATTTTAAAAATATAATGCTTTGATAACTCTGATATATGGCAAAACCATGAATAATATAACTAACTCTCCAGTCATCGTTGCTTTAGATAACATGACTTTAGATGCATCCTTGGCGCTAGCTGACCAATTAGACCCAACGTTATGTCGATTAAAAGTGGGTAAAGAGCTATTTACTCGTTGTGGCCCTGATATCGTCAAGGCATTGCATCAGCGTGACTTTGAGGTATTCTTGGACTTAAAGTTTCACGATATTCCCAATACCACGGCTCAAGCGGTATTGGCGGCAGCTGAGCTTGGCGTATGGATGGTTAATGTCCATGCAAGCGCGGGCTTAGAGGCGATGTCATTGGCCAAACAACGCCTATTAGACGGTAATTTCGAGACCTTGTTGATTGCCGTCACTGTGCTGACTTCTATGGACAATCAAGCATTGATGCAAACGGGCATCACGGACGGTTTAGATGCGCAAGTAAGCCGACTAGCACAATTGACCAAGCAAGCTGGTCTAGATGGTGTGGTGTGTTCTGCCCAAGAAGCAAAAGCGCTTAAGGCTCTATGTGGTAAAGACTTTAAGCTGGTCACGCCTGGCATCCGACTCGCTGAGGACAGCGCGGATGATCAAAAGCGTATTTGTACGCCGAGTCAAGCATTGATGGAGGGTTCTGATTATCTGGTCATTGGACGCTCTATTACCCAAGCACAAAATCCTACCGCTAAACTACAAAAGATACTTCAAAGTATTTGAGTTTGAATAGATGTTAAGAAAAAAAGACAGCCTAAATGGCTGTCTTTTTACTTTTTGATGGACAAGGAAAAGCTGCTACACTACTTAAATTTATGCTTACAACCTTTCTGAAATATAATGGCCATATCAAAAATGTTCATCTAACTAAATATGAATATTACTATTATGAGCGTTTATCGCTAATTAGATTTTTAATAATAACGCCACTAAATGATGTTGGATAATATGAAATTACAGATATTAAGTGACTTACACATTGACAGCTATGCCCGGCAATTGCATCCGATGGGGCATATTCCTAAGACCGATGCAGACATTGTATTGGTCGCTGGTGACACCGCTAATAGTGATAGCGGCATGCCGTGGCTACAAGAGCAAGCTGCACGTTTACAGGTACCGCTTATTACCATCGCGGGAAATCATGAGTACTTCAAAGAAGATGTGCTAAATTTCGATCAGAAGTTAGCAACATGGGATAATTACGATGAAACCTTAGCCAAAGGCATGCGCGTGCTCCAGTGTCAGCATATTGACATCGGAGAAGTACGCATCTTAGGGTGTACGCTGTGGACTGATTATCAGTACCAAGCGAATGAGGACACTATGGTCGCTGCTAAACGCTTTATGCGGGACTATACGCAAATATATGCTGGTGATCAGCTATTCTCACCTGAGCTGTCTATGCAATTGCATGCTGAGCAGCGTCAATGGTTACAACAAGCCTTGATAACCGCGAAAAAACTGGGCAAAAAAACGATAGTGATGAGTCATCATAGCATCAGTGCGTTATCAGTGTCTGAGAAGTATGCTAGCCTACCCAGTAATGCAGCGTTCGTCAGTGATTTATCTGGCTGGATGCATGAAACTTGGGCGCCTACGCTGTGGGTGCATGGACATACGCACGAAGCATTTGACTATCGTATTGGTAATACCCGAGTGATTGTCAATCCACGCGCTTATCCAAATGAGGTGAGTAGTACAGCATTAGCCTTTGCTTGGGATAAAGTCATTGATATTGGTTGAGCCGTTTTTCATATAAATACGTTGGATCGCTAGCAATGGCTTAGCGCATTCTGAAATAGTCTATCATTCATCATTAGTTTTAAAAGTCCGTTCATTCTCGCTGCTTATATTGCAACTGGATTTATATTTTGTTCATTCCTGATAAAAAATCTGCTAGGCTTGCTAGCATGAGCAAATATCCTATTAATACCCAGTCAAAACTATCCGCAGATAAGCTTGCGAGTCACACGCCAAGTGCGCCTGCGCCGTCACACTTACCTGATAGCATGATCTCTTCGGTCAGCTTATTACCTGATAATAAGCGACTGATTTTATTTACTAGGCACTCTCTACGCGAGCGTTCTGATGGTAACGGTTTTGCCAGTTATCAGTTGCCACTCACGCCTAAAGGTCGCATATTGGCCAAGTCCTGGGGACGTTGGCTAGCAGGACACCTGCCGTATTCGCTTGATGTCGATAGCATCTCAAGTCCGATTGGGCGCTGCATTGATACGGCACAATTGATGCAAGAAGGGGCGGGGTTACAGCGTCATATTGCTCATCAATCATTGCTGGTGGAGCCGGGCAGTCTAGTTACTGAACCTGAGATTGCCAATGTCGTATTCAAAGAAATTGGTGTGCTCAACTTTATTAATCGTTTTTTACAAGGCAATCTTGAAGGGACTAAAAATGCCTATCAAGGTGGTCTTGATATTTTATCGCTCTTTTATCAACATCAGCCGCAGCATGGGCATCTGATGCTCGCTGTTAGTCATGATACTTTGTTATCAGCTTTTTTGGCGGTAATGCTTGATGTGACCGAAATCGATTGGAATGATTGGCCTAAGATGATGGAAGGGGTGTTTTTATGGTTCGATGATAAGCCCTTTGATCAGGCAAATGCTTATTTTGTCTGGCGTGGTGAGGTTTATATACGTCCTGTTAGTACTTTGTTAGACGGTTACCGTGCTGCTGGCTTTCATCCTAGCAAATTGTTGCTGCCACCAAAAGTGAAGTGGACTTAATTTTTTAAGGGGTTTTATGCTTATTGAGCATAAATTTGACCCATTCATCTCAAAAATAGAAAATCAGTCGAATTTTATTTTTTATCCCTCTGTTCGGCTTTTACCATAAGAAAACTGAGAACGATTACCCACACTGCGACCATGTTTCCATAATTGCATGCCATGTGATAGCTGGTTGCTCTCCCATGCTTGTAAGGCTTTAGGAACGTTATGACTATGGTCAACGAGTGCCTCTACCAACGAAATAGCGTTTGCTGCTGCTTTTGCTGTACCCGCTGCTGTATGAGGCCGAGGAATAAAAGCGGCATCTCCTATCAGTGCCATTCTATCGAAAGCCATCTGCGGCACTGTTAAGTCTAAAATCGACTGTACAAAAGGCTCTTTAGTCGCGGCTACTAATTTTTTGAAGGGGTTAGCGAGTACAAGATCTGCGTAGCTTCGCATTGCTCGATCAACAGCAGGCGACATCATTCCTGGCGGCACAGAATGTATTCTAAATTTACTGTTTTTGTCGGTAAGTATATGAGCTAACTCCGTTTTCTCATCATAGTTAACGTACCAAACCCAGTTAAATCGGCGTTTTCCTGGAACCAGCGATTCGTTTTCACCAGGAATGACGTAGGCCAAAATATGCGAGTTTGGAAAATCATAAAATACAAACCGTTCAGTAAATATCTTAGCCACTTCTGGCGCTAAGTCAGCTTCGTCGATCAAACCTCTATAAGCCACGTAACCTGCGTATTGAGGCTCATAAGTGGGCAAAAGCTGTTGGCGCACAGTTGAATTTGGCCCGTCAGCACCAATCAATAAATCTCCAGTTTCACAAGAGCCATCAACAAAAACAGCTGTTACCTTAGCGCCTTTTGATTGTACCTGCGCTAATACTTTACCTTGATGATAATGCTTATCTGGAAAGTGTCTTCGCATCGAGCGATAGAGAATATTCCAAGAGGTGAGCGTCTGACGCATGGCCATTTTTTCAATTGAGCCATTTTTTTGCAGATAATAGCGCTCAAGAGCATCGACGCCTAGCTTGTCTGTCGCAATTCCCGCCTTTTTAAGAGCAGTCACGACATCAGCTTGCAAAACAACACCACCGCCTCTGCTATCCAAATCATGAGCAGAACGCTCGTAAATATCTACTTGCCAGCCAATAGAACGTAATAGCGTCCCTGAAAACAGCCCAGCTAACGAACCACCGATCACGATTGCACGCTTAGTCATTGATTCCACTGAGCCTCTCCTAAATATCTATGTACAAAAAAGAATAGCATAAAAAAACCTTGCCCCAGTATTAGAACTAGTGACAAGGTTTTTTTATGCTTACGGTCTAAACAGGACAAATCTTAAGCTTGAAGGCCTTTGATTGTTTTGTTTAGGCGGCTCTTACGACGAGCAGCTTTATTCTTATGAATAATACCTTTGTCAGCCATACGATCAAGAACCGGTACCGCTTTTTTGTAAGCTTCGGTAGCCGCGTCATAATCTTTAGCTGCGATTGCCGCATCAACACGTTTTAAGTAAGTACGAACCATAGAGCGTTGTGACGCAGAGTTCTGACGACGTTTGGTGTTTTGACGGGCGCGTTTACGAGCTTGTGCAGTATTAGCCACGCGTATCTCCTTGATAAAGACAGATAAAAATATGAATGTTGATTGCAATAATGGGTTTAACAATCATCGGTGACGAGCAGCCTCTCGCCAAACATGATGTCGATGTCTGATATTAATAGGGTATCTAATATCAATAGATCATCGCAAGCGTCAGAACTGTTTGGAATAATTAAACAGCGTTGACGTGTAAAGCCGGTTATCTTAGCAAATTATTGCGCTTAGAACAATATATTTGATGGTTAATGCTCAAAGTAGTTAGACTATTTGCTAATATTTTACTTTATTAGGCTATTAAGAGCAAAGTCAGTTGCCAAGTCATACCTATCACTGACAAAATCTCTTACAATAAACTGTGCTTAATGAGCTCAGTTATCTGTTAATTTAGGTATGATAGAGGAGCAATCTGTCTTTACGGATATGTCTTCTCATAATCATGGATTTTCTAACATTATATAAATGGATAAGGTATGCAGCGAAAAGCAATTATGATTGGCGCGACAGGATTGGTGGGGGAACACCTTGTCAAACAGTTGAGTGAGCTTTACGACACGTTGATTGTGATTGCACGGCATCCGCCACGCTACATCAATGCCAGTATGCGCTTTTATCAGGTCAATGACTTTGACAATCTAAGCGAAATATTTGTCAGTGTGGGTGTTGATCGAACGACAGATGCCTTTAGTTGCCTCGGCACCACAAAAAAGCAGGCTGGCAGTGACGAAGCGTTTCGAAAAGTCGATCATGATTATAATATGAACTTTGCCAAACTATGCCGCGATAAAGGCGTCGAAAATTTCTTTTTATTGTCTTCAATGAATGCCGATATCGACAGTCGGTTTTTGTACAATCGAGTAAAGGCTGAAACTGAACAGTCAATTAGCGCATTAGATTTTGCGCAGCTAGTGATTTTTCGTCCGTCATTGTTACTTGGCAAACACAAGGGACGTCCCCTTGAAAGCCTTGGTCAAAAAGCCTTTAAACTTATTTCACCGTTATTGTCAGAGTCTTTATCGTTGCATCCCATTTCTGCCAAACGCGTCGCTAGTGCAATGGCGATGAGCGCCAATGATATTTATCAGCGTAGTAAATACCGTACGGAACCGCTAATTAAGCATACTAATATTATCGAAAATAAGCAGATGCTGGCGATGACCAGAGTGAAAAAATAGCCTAAGTAGTATATCAAAAAAAGTTAAAATCAATCATAAGTAGTTAGGGAGCTTGATCATGTCAGACACGATGCCAGAATCAACCGCGATGAATAAAGAGAACTTTGTGACCTGTGATTTATTGGATGCCAATCCTGAGTCGCAGGTATGTCTGCCTAATATCGAAGGCAAGTCGTTTCATCGTTTTGGTGGCAAAGACAGATTTTGCGGTGAAATCGTGACGGTGAAATGCTTTGAAGACAATAGCCGTGTAAAGTCATTACTGAACAGCGATGGCAAAGACAAAGACGGTAATGGCAAAGTATTGGTGGTCGACGGTGGTGGCTCAATGCGTTGCGCGCTGTTAGGCGATATGATTGCGCAGTCAGCGATTGATAATGATTGGGCAGGGGTCGTGGTATACGGCTGTGTTCGTGATGTCGATGATATGGCAGCAATGGACATCGGGGTCATGGCGCTTGGTTGTATCCCTCGTAAATCAAATCGCCGCGATGAAGGCCAGACCGACATTGAAATTAGCTTTGGTGATTTGACACTAAACTCTGGTATGTTTGTCTACGCAGATAATAATGGCATTATCGCTAGCGACAAGCCATTAATTTAAAAACAGCTTATAATTTAAAAACAGCTTAATGAATATAACTTAAAAACCTCAGGTTAACCGTTGAGGTTTTTACATTTAATCATCCTGTCTTTATGTACGAATATGATTTTTATCAACTATTTAGCTGTTGGTTTTTTAATAAAAATGCTAAGTGACAAACCGTTACGGCATAAATTTTGGTAATTGCTGAAATATTCGTATAATAGCTTTCTGACTCTTAACATTGATCCTATCCTTTATGCCTATCACTGCTTTGACTGACGCCTTTGACCCGATTAACCAGCAGTTGTTTCCTATCCAGAATGCCCAGCGGCGTTGGCTGGCTCCTGTGCATGGGGCCGTCAGCAGTTTATGGTTGGCAAGTCTAGTACAAACACCGTTATGGAATGTTGCTGACCGTTTGAAGGTTGTGGTAACCCGTGACCAAAACCAGCTCAATCAGATAGAGACGGAATTGGCATTTTGCGGGGTCGATGCTTATGTGTTCCCCGATTGGGAGACACTGACTTATGATGAGCTGTCACCGCATCAAGATATCGTCAGCGAACGTATCAATCTATTAACCGATATGCCAGCGTCAGGCGTGCTGCTCATCTCGGTACAGGCGTTGATGCATCGGGTCGCCCCGCCAAGTTGGCTGATTGGGCAGCATTTTGATTTGAGTGTGGGTGATCGATTTGATATCAACACTCAACGTGGTCTATTGGCAAAGGCAGGTTACCGTGCGGTTGAGAATGTCTTTGAGCCGGGCGAATTTGCCGTACGCGGTAGCATCATTGATATCTTTGCGATGGGTCAGCCGTTTCCACTACGCCTAGACCTATTTGACGATGAAATCGACACTATTCGCTTTTTTAATCCGCAGACCCAGCGGACGTTGACCGTTGATGACCTTAAAACGATGATGAGTGGTAATGACAGTAGCATGGGCAAAGAGTCACTATCGCTACTGCATAAACTACCAGATATCTCAAAGCCTATTGAGCAATTCCAAATCCTACCGGCGAAAGAGTTTCCGCTCGATGAAGGGCGTGAGACTTTCCGCACCAACTTTGCTGCCATGTTCCCTAGTGCCAGCAGCCGTAAGTTTGAGCTGCATAAAGATGTGATGGCAGGTATCGCCAGTAGCGGATTAGAATACTACCAACCATTATTTTTTGATTTAAAGGATTGGGAGGCGGAGAGTAGCTTATTTGCCTATTTACCAAGCGATACGCTATTTATAACAGATGAGCTAATTAACGAAAAGCAAGCAGATTACTGGTCACAGATTCAGCGCCGTTATGAAGAGCGTCGTCATGATATTGACAAGCCTATTGTCGCCCCTGAATTGTTGTATTTATTATCAAATACTTTAAACGAGCACCTCAACCACTATCCACGCGTGATTTTAAGTGCGCGCAATGAGCTGGCTACCATGACGGATGTCGCTGCGATTGATAGCGATGATGCGTTATTAGAAGATGATTCATTGTTAGAGGTTGAACAACAGTCAGATTCACAGTCACAACTGCCACTTGTGGCAAATAAACAGCAAGGATTGGTGACGTTAAGCGCGCTAGAGCCGCCGCAATTATCAGTGAATCATCAAAAAGCTGAACCTCTCACAGAGTTATTAGAATTTTTAGCGCTACAAGCGCAAACGGCGACACCAGTATTAATCGTTGCCGAAACAGCAGGTCGCCGTGAGATTCTGATTGAGCTGTTTAAAGGTAAAATAGACATCAAAGCTTATGATAGCTTTGAGGCATTTTTAGCAGCTGATAAAACTACTGGGCTTAATGCTAAAAAGCTACCACAGGTTGGGCTAACCGTTGCACCCATTGAACGCGGGGTATATGTCCCTGAGCGTTTGGTATTGATTAGTGAGACACAATTATTTGGTCGGCAAGTACTGCAAACGCGTCGTCGTCGTCAAAGCGGTGTGTCAGAAGAGTTTTTGGTTAAGAGTGTCACCGAGATAACCGAAGGCAGCCCTGTGGTGCATATTGAGCACGGTATCGGTCGCTATAATGGTCTGATTACACTAGATGTGGGTGATGGCGAGCAAGAGTTTATTCATTTGAAATACGCTGATGATGCCAGTATTTATGTGCCAGTCGCCAATCTACAAATGATCAGTCGTTATAGTGGCGGTGATCCTGCCTTAGCACCGCTACATAAAATCGGTAGCGGCAAATGGGACAAAGCCAAGCAAAAAGCTTTGGAGCAAATTCATGATGTCGCTGCTGAACTGCTCAATATGCAAGCAAGGCGTGAAGCTAAAGTCGGTATTCATTTTAAAATCGACTCATCACAGTATGAGCTGTTTGCCAGTCAATTTGCTTTTGAAGAAACACCCGATCAAGCTAATGCTATCCATGCCGTTATGGAGGACATGAGGCAAAACCAACCAATGGATCGCCTTATCTGCGGTGATGTGGGTTTTGGTAAAACTGAAGTCGCTATGCGCGCTGCGTTCATTGCGGTTAGTGCTGGCTATCAAGTAGCCGTATTGGTACCGACGACTTTGCTGGCAGGTCAGCATGAAGACAATTTTCGTGATCGCTTTGCTGATTGGCCGGTACGAGTCGAAACGCTGTCGCGTTTTGGCGGTAAAAAGCATCAAGATACGGTATTGGCTGACTTGACGGCTGGTAAAGTTGATATTGTTATCGGCACTCATAAATTATTACAGCCCGATGTGAAGTTTTCTAATTTGGGCCTGATGATTGTCGATGAAGAGCATCGCTTCGGTGTGCGTCATAAGGAGCGTATCAAGGCGATTCAGACCGATGTAGATAGTATGTCGATGACAGCGACACCAATCCCTAGAACGCTTAATATGGCGCTCTCTGGTATGCGTGATATGTCGATTATTGCTACGCCACCTGCTCGTCGTCTGGCGATTAAAACCTTTGTCATGCAAAAAACAGAAGCATTAATGAAAGAGGCTATTTTGCGCGAGTTACTGCGTGGGGGACAGGTGTATTTGCTTCACAACGATGTTGCCAGTATAGAGCGTATGGCTGAGACCATTCGAGAGCTAGTACCAGAGGCGCGAGTAGGGGTCGCTCATGGTCAAATGCAAGAGCGCCAACTTGAACAGGTAATGCAGCAGTATTATCATAAAAAATTCAACGTCCTGATATGCTCGACCATTATTGAAACCGGTATTGACGTGCCGAATGCCAATACCATTATTATTGAGCGCGCTGACAAGTTTGGCTTGGCGCAATTGCATCAGCTGCGTGGTCGTGTAGGTCGTAGCCATCATCAAGCGTATTGTTACTTACTTGTACCGTCTATTAAAGGTCTCAAAGGTGATGCCAAGCGACGCTTACATGCCATTGAACGCGCCAATACACTGGGTGCAGGTTTTATGCTGGCAAGTGAAGATTTGGAGATTCGCGGTGCTGGTGAGATACTTGGTAAGCAGCAAAGCGGTAATATGCAAGCGATTGGCTTCAGTTTATATATGGACATGCTGGAGCGCGCGACAAAAGCGATTAAAGCGGGTAAAGAGCCCGATTTGAGTACGCCATTGTCACTGACCAGCGAGATTAATCTGCATAGCTCGGCATTGATACCAGAAGAGTATTTACACGATGTGCATCAGCGTTTGTTGTTTTATAAACGTATCAGTAATGCCGATGATAAAGAAGCGCTCACTGATATCCGTACCGAAATGATTGACCGCTTTGGCATATTACCCGATCAAACCAAGCAGCTTTTTGCCATTCACGGACTGCGTATACAAGCCGAGCCACTGAAGATTAATAAAATTGATGCCAATAGTAATAGTATGACGTTGGAATTTGCGCCTGATACACCCGTTGATGCGTTAGCGATTATTAAATTGATTCAGAGCAATGGTCAGCGCTATCGTATGAATGGTGCTTCTGGTATTCGTTACCAAGATGCCGATAAACTGGCAACACCGCAGCAGCGCGTCACTGTGATCCAAGAGCTATTACGCTACTTTAGTGAGCATATGGTGACAGAGCCTGTTTAGCTTTGTTCTAAGCAATTGCTTAGCAGGTACAGGCGTCAACTATGCTACGCCAAACGAACATTCCAAGGCAATCAGTCAGGGTGCTATTTTATCAACTGGATAACTGATAAAATAGCGACATTCTATATTTAGCCTATTATCTTTATACAGTCGATTCACTCTAAAAATCATCCCAGCTGGATGCTTTATTTGTCGTATCTTTTTCATATTGAACTGGCTATAACCCATTAAGTTTTTAATTCATTTCCTTTTATTCAAGCGTCATAACAAGAGAACCGTCATTATGTTCCAACTTCATCATAAACTTGCTGCTGATAGTTTCTTAGTGGGGGATTTCCCTTTATCGACTTGTCGTCTAATTAATGATTGCCAGTTTCCTTGGTTGATATTGGTGCCACGAGTATCAGGCATCAAAGAGTTATATGAGCTGTCTGAGGCAGACCAAGTGCAGTTTTTGCGTGAGTCGAGCTGGTTATCAAGCCAACTGGCCAAGACCTTCCAAGCCGACAAAATGAACGTGGCAGCACTGGGCAATCAAGTACCGCAGCTACATTTCCATCATATTGTTCGCTATCAGAACGACATGCAATGGCCAAATCCAGTATGGGGTGTCCCTGCTATACCGTATACCAACGAAGTATTGGCGCAGATGCAACAGACGCTAATGATGGCGTTACGTGGTCATCATCAAATGCCATTTGATTGGCAAATGCAGTAAAACTTAAATGGCGTTTCAAAAAGCATGAGGGTGGATCAAACGAAAGGGGTTAGACCACCCAATGCGGTTTGAGTCAGAGTAGGATTTTTTAGGGGCAGTCTTATAAAGTGATGAGCATAGCTGCTTATCGCTTTACCAACACTAACTGAGACCATAACAGCAATGTCCCTAACATCACAACTTCTAACCATCATTAGCCGTATGATATTTTCTATTTTGAAAAGATAGCCGTGATAGGTTAAGGTGTTATCGACAATGAACTGATGCTTGCAGTCACATTGGTAATTCTGCTTCGGCGGTCACTCTCCTTTATTCCCCTAGTATACTTTTTGATACACCATCGAAAATTTTAATTAATTGAAACTGTGTATCCTACACTTGTACCTGTTTTTTCATCGTAATTTCTAAATGGCAAAAACCAGATGTTAGTGGTTTTATTCTGTTTCCAAAACTCAAAGGTTGCTTCCTGTTCGATAGTATGAGATGTGCTATCTTTTTTATCTACTATTGATATAACTAAAGAATCAATCCCACTGTCTTCAAATAATAGATCGTGTATAGGAAAGCTAAGAGTAGATTCGTAGGGGCCAATATATAGATAGTTGGAGACTTTGTGAGAATATATTTCGATATTAGACGTATTTGGCGAAATAATATTATGGAATTTCATTGTCACTTCGGTACTAGGTTTTTTTTTGATACTTTCTTTGTATGATATGTATTGACTATTCAAGTCTTCTTGAATATATATAAAGTCAGCTTGACTAAATTTCTGAGAATTAAATGCATTCATTGATTTTGCCATATGAATGTAAGTAAAAATTAGTATTAATAAAAACACTAACGTGACCACGGTATATTTTAAATAATGTCTTTTCATATATAGTCTAATCCAAATAAAACCGATACAATATTATTAACAATCGCATTTAGTGAAATAAACGATGCCTTATTCAATAGACTATCGCAAGCAGGTATTTTCTAGCATCGTTGATGGCATGACCATACGAGAAGCGGCTCTGTTTTAAGGACTTAGTACCAGCAGTATTCATAGCTGGCAGTAGAGCTTAGCCCCTAAAACAAAGAGAAATAAAGCACCGACTAAAATACCTGATGACGCATTGATTGAAGACGTAAAAAGATACCCTGATGATTATAATTACGAAAGAGCTCGTCGCTTGAACTGTAGTAAAAAGGGTATCTTTAATGCTCTAAAACGCCTTGGTATCAGTCTGTATTGGCATAATTAACTTTAGACAACTTATAAGAAGTTATGAGTATTTATTCTATTTCTACAATATATGAGATGTTTTGCCCCGTTTTTGCATCAGGTTGTCTAGAAGGTAGAAAGCTTACTACTGTTTTTTTTCCTTCAACCCAAGTAGGAGAAAACTTCTCTTGTTCAGCTGTATACCCTGTTAATGTTTCATCGTCATAAATATAGAAAGCTAGAGAGTCATTTATTTCAGAATAAAAGACATCACTAATATTAGTCTCTATAACTTTAGAAAATGAACCAGCATATATAAAAGAATCATTAATTCTTGAGTAGATATATAGACTTGAGTTTCTAGGAGGATTTACTCCTTTCAAAGTGATAGGATGCTGTAAATAATTAGTATGATTGAGGCTTTCAAAGTACTTTTTCTTGTGTAATTTATTCTCTGCATTAATTATTTTATAAACTTCTTTATTGAACTGATTGGTACTAAACGAAGACATTGAGTTAGCATTCATATTAATTCCTAGTAATGTGAGAAGAAAAATAGTAGATATAGAAAAGATTATGATAATTTTTTTTATAGATAATATCCGCTATTTAGGTTTGAATATATGAATACCCGTAGGTAGACCTAAAGGAGTTTCTGCTGTAGATGGGAGGTTCATGCCACCTCCTTTTCTCCAGAGAGAATAGTCTTCTACTCCTTCACCTACATTTCCTCTAGGAATAAGATCAAAAAAGTTAGGCATCTTAATAGGAGATTTTATTACTATGGTATGACCTAATCCTACATGCTTTAAAGCTTCATAATTAGTTAATAAATTAAATGAACTTAAGTCTCCATTATTACTTCTTTTTGTTCTAAGTTCTTTAGAGATAGAAGAAGATTCTTTAGGCATGAATAATATATTGCGGTATAGAGAGCGTTTATAAAAAGCATGAAAATTTATACCATTATGCGTAGAAAAATTTTGTGCAAAACTTAAGCTTGGTTCAGCTGAAGACAGCTTAGTAAATTCGTCATCACTTTTCGAAATTCCGGTTCTACAGGCGTATGAATAAGCTGTGCCATTAGAAAGAAATATATTAGGATTTAATGATTTAATTTGAGAAGTGGTAAGATTTATAGGAGGTGAGCTGTAATAATTTAGTGCAATTACACTATTGAGGCCATGACAGAAGAATGCTAAATCTTGTATTTTGTAAGTTGCTCTCTGCTCATTGAAAATATCGATAACTTGCGACTGCATATAAATAGGAATAAATCTAATATCACAAGGGAAGTTAATTTCTTCTTTTAATCCTTCAATTGCTAGCTTCTCTAGACGGGTATAGCCGTAGTCTACATAAGCGATTGTTACTTTGTCACATGCTCTAAATTTCTTTCTATCTTTTATAAAAGGATAAGCAGATGCGATGAACATATTTTTCAACCAAAAGCTATCGTAATCATACTCAGAACCGATGAATACAATATTTTCAGTTTTTGGTACTTTTGTACTTACTACTGCTCTATTAGTATTACTTTTTGGACTAGTTGATGACTGCCCGATTCTTTGCCAGTTATCAGTGGTGTTTGCCATTAGAATTTTACCTCGATTTCTAGTTCTTCAATATTGTAACCTTCGATTATATGCGTTTTACCTGTTTTGTCCGTGATACCTGTTTCAAAACTACGATCTGGTTTTATGATTTTATAATGGCAGCTTTGGATAGGTAATTGAGTATCTTCGTCGATTATAATAAATCCTTCGTCATATACAATTCGTAAATTATTATCCGTTTCAAGCATCTTACTGGGTAGTTTTTCTAATCCCAACCCATCCGTTCCACCCCCAGCCTTACTATGCTTCCCAGCCTTCTCCGTAAACTGCTTAGCCGCAATCGTAATATCTGCGCCATCAAGCGTAATACTCGCACCACCAGCCGTCAGCGTAATCTTATTGGTCGCCACTATCTCAACGGCTTTAGTTGAGGAGGCGATATTCACATCTTGCTTAGCCGTCGCTTCCAGTTTTCCTGTATGCGCTGAGAGGGTGATATTTTCTTTTGCATTGGTCATACTAAACTGACCATCGGCTACTATATTGAGTGATTCGCTACTGACTTGGTTATGACTATCGCCACTACTGATCATCATATCTTGCTGAGTGGTATTAATCATTTCGCCCATGCTTCTGTGAATCAGCGTATCTTCGCTGACATAACTTGTGTCTGCTGCGCTGTCGATTAGCGTGAATGGCGTTGTTTGATGGGTTTTAGTGTCTTGTTCCTTGGCGATACTCTCTAACTGAGTCTTAATATTGGCATGGTCTTTAACGTTTCTGCCCAGTCCTGTAGCCAGCTGGGTTAAACGCTCAGTTAAGTGCTGACCACCTAATGCAGTTTGGGTCAGAGTCGGGGTATGCTGCTGATAGTTATGCTGTCCAGATTGAGCGTGGGTTTGCGGTTGAGTGGAGAGTAGTAAATATAAAAAACCACCCGAAGGTGGTTTAAGTAAAATAATAACAAACTAACCTTTTTTACCCTCAAACTGCCAAATAACCTGACCCCATTGGTTATTAGGATAATCTGGCATGATGTCGCCTTGCTTAAAGTAGGCTCGGCTGTCTGCATTAGCAAACGTACGCCAGTAGCCTGATTTGGGGCAGGGCTGACCAGCTAGGCAACGTCCTCTTGCTTGACTGGTAATTTCGGGTTTATTAGGTTTGGTTTTATTTTCATAATAAGGAGTCATGTCTTCGCCAGCTTCTTTACGCTGCATAAACTCTTCATAAGTTATTTTATAAGGGTCAATCGATACAAACTTACTGGTATCGATGCCTGTTTTTTCTAATACAAGGGGGAGGGTATAGTCAGGTTGATCTTGCTGGATTTTTAGACCTGTTTCTAAAGCTTGGGTTTCAGCGTATAACCTAGACGTAGGTAAGTCTGGATAAGCCTTTGTAAAGAGTGTTTCCATAGTATCATCTGGATTTTCGTATTCAACATAACTATTAAGAAAGCTCTGCTCAGACATAAAATCTAAACTGATCATATAGACATAATTATTGATCTCTTCTTCAAAGTTGTATTGCATAGTAATATCTAAAAAAACATCATTACCATTTCGTAGATCCCAAAATTGCAAGCTAGGTAGTTTCTTGAACTGATCTAAGGTTAAAGGGTATTGATAGTTTATAAAGTTATCTGAGACATTTTCACTAGTACCGTAAGTATAACTATCTTGAACAGATATACGAGGGTCATCAATTCGATGATCATCCTGCCAACCTTGCTCTTCTAGCTGTTTGAACAACTTTTGCATGGCGACATAGGCATCTTTTTTTGTAACACCATAACTACCTTGCGCATTTTCGATAAAGAAACGAACTGCAGAAGACTCTATGCCTCGTTCTGGTCTATCGTGACTGTAGAATCCTGAAGTACTACTAACATTTTGGATAGTAAACGACGGAACATCAGGGTAAGTAAACGTAACAGTGGCATAATTATCGCTAGGAAAACGTAATTTATAAAAAGTAACGCCTAAGCTACCAATATTGAGAGGATTATCATCAAAACTCCAATACTGTTTAATGCCCTCATTATTTTTCTTAAAGGTTTCAGGACTTTCTTCTACTGAAACATAAGCATGAGGCGGCATAATATTTCCTTTATTATTTTCACTGCAAGCTACTGTAGATAGTGATAGCGAGACTGCTAGCAATGCTGTTTTAAAAAATCTATATTTAAACATAATTGTTCCTAAGTCTTATTAATCCACCCTGCTATTTTGACAATCTCTGTCTCTACTTTTACTTTCGTAATATCATTGTTCATAAGTTTGATAAATTGTTCAGCGACATCTTCAATCCAATCCATTCTCTTAGTAATGTCAGCCAATTTAATATCATCTGGTGCTACGTTCTTTAGATCGGGATCATCACTATCTGCTCCAGAGGTATAGACCATTTGTAGCTCAGGAATATCAACTTTAAAGTTAGAAGGAAGAGTAAGGAGCACAGGCATCGCGGTCAAAGGAACTGCTCCACGAGGATCTGCTGAGGATTTGATTAAACTGGCTTTAGTTACAGTAAGTCCTCGAAAGGTTTCTGCTAGGAATAGACCTATTTTAAAATTAGTCTTTTGATAGATTATCTTTTGTAGGACTTCACGTTGTTCATGATTGGCAAGTTGCATAAGATTTGTTTTTTGCTGTGCTTTTCTTTTGATTGTTCTATTAGAAGGAATTTTTTCAAATTCTTTAGTCGCATCAAAAGCAGGCCTAATATATTGGCTTGCCCCAAGGTTGCGTATCTGAGGTAATACGTTGTATGCGCCATGCGAATCATAAACCATCGTTTTGATTTCTGGGATATAGTTGTTCGTATTGCGTTGGCTTATACAACTACTAAAGTTAGTACTACATTGATTATATTCAAAGTGCCATCCAGCGATATCTTGATATAGCCAAAAGTTACCGAGCTTAAAGTTATAGACGACACCAAAAACTCCACCATCTGCTGCACTTGACCAATGTCCCAACGCATCAGCCACAGTCTTACTAGCAAATGCGCCAAGACCCATCCAAAAATGTCGCCCTTTATATTGTGAATTACCATTAACATCACTGTGTTCTAGGTAGAACTTAGCATACACAGCGGCTATTCGCCGCGCTCTTGCTTCGCCATCTTGCACGACTCTCAAATGAATAGTAGAAGACTTTTTATCATCACTTGTCGTTAGCTTTTCAAAGCAATGATATTGAGCTATTGACCATGTGTAGCTACACGGCATTGTTTTAGTGGTACAGCTATTTTTTACTGTATTAGTATCGAACTTAAGTGTTGCCATTTCATACTCGCTATAAGTCTTTTAAACCCTCGATAGATTTAAATAGTATTTTAGTTTCTAGCTTTTCTGATTTGGTATCCGTATCTGCTCTAACGGTCTTACCTGCGTCGTCTACCTTAGCTTTCATATTTAGATTCTTACCAAGTAAATGGTAATCAATATTTTTTATAGGTAGTCCTGCCGTGTTTAGAAACTGCACCTGCTCATCAAAGAATTCTTTTTTCATTAGCTTATCAACAGGTAAGCGCGATAAATAACTACTATCAACCCCACCCCCAGCCTTACTATGCTTACCCGCCTTCTCCGTAAACTGCTTAGCCGATATCGTAATATTTGCGCCATCCAGAGTGATATTCGCACCACCAGCCGTCAGCGTAATCTTATTCGTCGCTACTATCTCAACCTCTTTGGTCGAGGAAGCGATATTTACATCTTGCTTTGCCGTGGCTTCAAGCTTGCCTGTATGGGCGGAGAGGATAATATTCTCTTTCGCATTGGTCATACTAAACTGACCATCGGTTACTATATTGAGTGACTCGCTACTGACTTGACTATGACTATCGCCACTACTGATATTCATATTTTGCTGAGTAGTGCTAATCATCTCACCCATTGACCGCTGGATTAGCGTATCGTCACTGATATAAGCGCTATCCGCTGCGCTGTCGATTAGCGTGAATGGCGTTGTTTGATGGTTTTTAGTGTCTTGTTCCTTGGCGATACTCTCTAACTGAGTCTTAGTATTGGCATGGTCTTTGACGTTTCTGCCTAGTCCTGTAGCCAGCTGGGTTAAACGCTCAGTTAAGTGCTGACCACCTAATGCAGTTTGGGTCAGAGTCGGGGTATGCTGTTGATAGTTGTGCTGTCCAGATTGTGCGTGGGTTTGCGGTTGAGTGGAGAGAACGAGTGCTTCACCTGATTTTATATTGATTTGAGCGTTAGTAGCCGCATTGATGCCTTGACGTTTGGCGGTATCTGATGGATTGATAATGCCCATTTTTAGACTGGCAGATATCCCAGCACTGTCTACTTTTAGCTGAGAGTACGCTTTTTCTGTACGGTGATCAGTGATCCATTCCGATAAACCGTTGTCCGTGTTGCGATAGCCGCTTTCAATGGCTTGTTCGTTGTCCGTGGCAAATAAGCTAGGGCGACTCGATGACAGTAGACTGCCAGTATTGATCAGATGCTCGCCGTCACCGATAGATTGCATCAGGGTTTGGTCGTCCGCTCGATGGGTGAAGTGTGTGCCATAGTTAGCGCCAGCTTGTGCCTCAAGGCGATTGATAGATTGGGCTGGACTATCCAATAAGTAGTTTTTGGTCGGGGTCATATGATTGCGACTGTCTGTATCGCTTTGACTGTCCGTAATGCCTGTCATCGGCGGTAGAGCTTGTCTGCTGTATAGAGGACCGACCCATGGAGTATCAGCGGTAATGAGGCGCAGCTGGGTTAAGTGAATGCCAGCTTCTAAACTGGAAGCATGACGCTGATGATGGCGGCGGCTTATGGTGAGTCCAGTCACATGCGCCAGACTATTGCGTGCCAAATGAACGATATGGGTAGCACGGTAGTGTTGATTGAGCGCACTGTGATCAATAAGCATAAAAGTATCAGCAACACACAAATCCGTAGCATGGGCGAGGGCGTGATAGACGCTATATCTGCTTTGATGGCTGTTAGCGACTATGCTTGCCTCATCTATAGTTTCGGTATCGGTTACTGGTGCAAAGGCGGCTGGGCTGTCTAAAGTGAGTGAATGACTACTCGTTTGATTGTTTTCTTTATCCCCATTATTGCTCGTCGCAATATCGGCTGACTGGGTTGGATGTGCGACATTTGCTGCATTGAAACGCTGCATCGTTACTGAGTTTGGTTGGGTGATGACCTGCTCACTGATGGCCAAGACAGGCGCATGGACACGGTCGTGTAATATTTGTTGATAGCGTAATGCGCCAATGTTCACACTGATACCATCGCTATCGCTGGGATGAGCGGAGGTGATAATGAGCTTTGGCGGGCTGTGATCGTCCGTTTGCTCATGGCGCAGATAAGCCGTCAGCCCTTGACGCGCGAGTCGCTCACAAATATGCGACCAGTGACTCATTTGCCACTGAGTCATACGAGCGGGTATCCAGTTCGTATCATTTTCACCGTTGCTGCTGTCATCGACCACGTCCACATCTAGTGTGCTGAGGCGCTTTGAGACCATATTAAAAACAGATAGGTTGGTGTCTATTTGACTATGTAGATGCTGATGCAAGCGATAGGTAATCGGCTGTGCCAGCAGACGGTAATAGCCATAACTGCCATCATGATCCAATTGACGAATGGCTGTGATATGGAGATGACGATAGGTCAATCCGCTTGGAGTATCAAAGCTCAAGGTTAATGGGCTACCGATTAAAGCCGTTAACGGTGTGAAAGGGGGATGATGGCGCTCATGGATATAGACGTGTAATAAATAGGTATCAATACCGTGCTGCTCGTGCTGGTGACAGCCGTTCGGGTTTAGCTGAGCGATGATGTGCGCTTCCTCATGAGCGTGAGTCAGTTTCTGAAGCCACGCTTGGTGAGCAGCCATATCTTGTCGAGCACTGGCGTAATGGGCTTGGCTATTGCCTTCAATCGCATACAGCCTATCAGGGTGCATCGGAAGCACGGTGTTGGTCAAGCGTAACATAGGGGTAGTCCCTCTTGTGTCAGAGACGGCATCATAAGCATCAGTGCTTAGCTGCCACAATCAACGTATATAGCAGCGTTATTCACCAAGGGTAAATTCGATCCGGCGGTTACGAGTGCGTCCTTCTTCATTGTCATTACTCGCGATAGGATCAGCGTCACCTTTACCAGCGGTACTTAGACGGGCCGCATCAATGTTACGACCGATGAGGTACTGCTTAACTGCTTCGGCACGCTTGTTAGATAAGACCAGATTGGCGCTTGGGTTGCCCACATTATCAGTATGTCCAATGATGGTCACTGGCTTATCGCCAACTCGCTGCAGGACGCCAGCCATATCGTCTAAGATACCAAGACCCATTGAGGTCAATTTCGCGCTGCCGGATTCAAACTCGACAATACGGTTGCCCAAGGTGTCATCGATAAGTCGCTGCTCACCTTCTACGACGACCAATTGATTTTCTAATTGGTAAAGATCGGTGAGACGCGTGTGTATCCGGTTTTGGATGGCTTGCTTTTGCTCAATGCTGCTCACCTTGCCATGCAAGCTAATGGTAGTCCCATGAATATCAATACGACCCTGACGGATATTGGAGATATCACTATCGATAATAGCGGTCGCTACCTGTTGCCAGTTGGTCGGTATGCTAATGTTAGAACGCACTTCGATCTCATCTCTGACGGGCTTGTTAGGGTATTGCGCCTTTAGCTTTTCAAGGAGTTGCTGCTTATCCGAGCTGGTAGCCACGACACCTTTAATGACCACAGGCACATCTTCAGGGCTATTATTAATATGAGCATCATTATGAGCCGCAAACACCGCAGCACTCATAGACAAAGTAACAGCAGCGAATAATAGGCTTTTTTTACGACGTGTTAATTTAGGTATTGTGGTTGAGACTTGGGCTAGCATAAAAATACCTTTTCTAATCTTACTGTTATTGAGAGCATGCTTGTTAACGACCAATTATCGAATAGCTACTGTGCCAAGAAGGTTTTTTTAAACAGTTGTCTAGTATCGTATAAATAAAGGTCATCTTGCAACAATACTTTGTTAAACCGAGTCAAGCCGATATCTTCATCGATATAGCTTTGTGTCCAGTCACTATGAGCAATGATTACCCAATCATCGGGATGACTGTCCTCACTACTTGCCAGCTGGCTAAGCATGCGACCGTCCGGCTTGGTAAAGCTCAGTAGTAGGCGGTAGCAGCTCGAAACTCGGTACAGATACGTATTCAGATAGAGCTGGTGTGGCTGATAAAAACCGCTAATAAGATCATGCCAAAAAGTCGCCATATGTATGGCGTTTTCTCTATCGGAGGTCAGAGTCCAGTATATGGCTTTATTCAGACCGCTAAAGCCTTTGCTATAAGTCGGTAAGAATAACAAGCCTGTGGCTATGATTTGTTGTATCAGTTGTGATTTACTGATGTTCATCAATATCGCGATGTCGTGCAATGTGGTGGTATTGATAAAATCGTAATAGTGGGTACTGGCGTTTTTATTGACGGTAAGCTGACCGTCGTTCAGACCCGCCATAACCTCAGCGCTATCGATTTTAGATTTAGCCACGCTCAGGACTTCATAAGTCTCATTCCACAGCGTTAATGACTTAACGGGTAGGTAGTTCATCCAGCTTTTTGGTTTATCGAGATGAAGCACACCAAAACCGATAAGCGGATAGTTTCTATGGCTACTGTCATGACTAGGAAGCAGGACGCCAGTAATAATCTCGTTAGATACCGTATCTACGTGACTAAAGTTCAAAAAAGCAATGTTGTTCGTCGGTGGGCTGTCTATCAACGAGTCACTCGCGTCACTGAATAAGTTTTCTGATATCGCCAAGGCTTGACTGACCCATTGATCAATCGCATTGGTCTCAGCGATATGAGCACGCGCCCTGATAAAATCTCCACGAGCTGGCAATTTGCCAAAATAAACTAAGGGTAGTGATTCAGGAGTCATGGCGTTGGCTCCTGCGGCGCAGAGGTAGCCGTAGTTGGAGACGAGGCAGTTTGTGTGCCATTGCCACTATTGTCCTCAGTGTTCTGAGCGTTACTCGTGGTAGCACTGGTGTTGACATCTGTATTGACACCTGTATTGGCGTCTGTACTAGGAGCCAAGTTCAACACGCCTGCTACTGGAGGGGCTGTGCTCGTTTGCTCAGTATTTTGACCGGTTGATTCACGAGCATTATTGCTATTAGGGGTATTAGCCGCTGCACTGTTGTCCGCAACAGGTCTTGCCGTACGTGTGACCCCAAGGGCAATCACCTCGTTAGGGAGTTTCATACTAGTAAAGGGGTTGTTAGAGCGCCCTTGACTGGCTGTGCTACTGCTACCACTGATGATTCTAAAACGTACCGGAATAGTGATGCCATCACCTGACCATGCCATCTCAAAGATATTGTCGCCAAGCTCAGTGCGGCGAGCACTATTGATCAGTCTTTCAACGCCAAAGCTACCAGCTTCTTCAAATATGGTGTAATCCTTGCCATCGTAGTTTTTGGCTCTGATACTGGCCCCTGGTTGACTACTTGGATTTGGCCATACAAACGTCGTCCATGCTTGCGTACCCATACGATAACGCAGCTGCTGTCCATCAACGACGATCGTATATTCGGTCAAACCGCTAACCGGTAAAGGCATGATTTGGAATGTGGTTTGATTAGCCGTCGCAGTGCCAGCACTGGCACCTGTCGAACTTCCAGCATTGCCACCGGTATAGTTGACAAAATATCTGCCAAAATCAGCGACGAACTTAGGATTCAGACCTAAGCCTGCACTATTCCAAATTTTACTTGAGATTTGGTCGCCTCGGCGGATGATAAAAGGCGATAAGGTTTCGTTGACGAACTTGGCGACATAGCCATCTTCCCCGAAGAATTGTCCAATCTCAGCAGGGGTTGCCTCCAAGTTAGCATTGGCGGTAAATGGATATTTATTGCCCAAGTTATCCAAGAAGGGCTTGTATACTTGTGCTTGCCAGACTTTATTAATCTCAGCCTTAGTCGGGGTGAGGAGCATCGTAAATGAGCGAGTTAGTGGTTCACTTAGCAATGGACGTACCAGCTGTTTTATTTCAGAGTTGGCTTGGCTAAGTATTTGCTCATCTAATATCTGCAAGGACTTGGTCATCTCTGAGCCTTCAGTGCTGAGAGTTTGCGAAGCAAATAACAAGGCATCAGGACCGATATCATCGCTACGGGCTATGTTATTGAACCGCGTTCTAATATCTCCTAAGCTTGCCAAATAGTTGTCTAATAGCGATAAGTCTTGATTGTCCTCTCTTGGGGTGACTAGGTTGTGTATTGAGGAGAACTCCTGCGCTACCATGCCGGTGCTGGCAGGGATGGCCGCCGCCTCATTAGTACTGTTATTATTACCATTATTCATTGCCGCTTCTGCTTGACGAAGCTCAGCTGGGCTTTGACGCAGGATCGTTTGCTTGAACCAATTGACAAATGAGCGCCGAGAGTTGGAGCCATTCGCTGCGGGTTGGTTTGCGGCTTTATTGTCCCACTGGGTCTGACGATCTACCGTCTCAAATAGTGTTTTTAGCGGTGATTCGGTGGTGTTAGACAGCTGATTTAATAAGAGCGCATGATCGTCGAAGCCTTTACTATCACGGATGTAGACCTGTGATAAAAAGCGCTTCCACTCAATGATGTACTCTTGCTTGTAGCGATTGACCAGATATTGACGTATTTGCTCAGGGCTGCCTGTCAGCGTCAAATCATCTTTGCTACTGGTCGCAAGTACCCAGTCGTCGGCAACCACTCTATTGGTAGCAGCTCTATCGATCTCATCACTCACGAACGATTCCCATGCTTGCTTGGTAAAGGTACCGGAGATCACATAACTGCCTAGCAGTACTTCATTGGCACTGTCTTGGGTAATTTGTGCGACAGTCACCGATGGAAAGCGAGCAGAGGAGCGCATTTTAATCTCAGAATAGACACGCTCACGGGCAGGCTGGCCTTTACTGGCTTTAGACAACGTCGTACGGGTTTTATCCACCAGCCCCAAGTCATTTTGAATCAATGGAAAGGCGGGGTCGTCGACATGAGCAAGCGTAAAGCTTAAGATGCGCTCAGCCTGACGAATCATCTTGTCACGTGGCATATCAGCACGGTTGGACTCAAGCCAAGTGCGCCAAAAACGTGTCATCTGATCGCTCAAATGGCTGGTTTCTAAGTGCTCATGATTGCCCAGCATCAGATAAGCTTTCAGCGCATTATAAGCATCCTCTACGTCGGTAGGGTCAGATTGTATATAAGCGTCGTTACTCACGGTTTCGGATTCGACTGCTGAGGTTGCTGCCTCCTGTACTTTTAGATCTGCCGCATTCGTATTGACGTCGGTCAGAAACCTTTCAATGTTTTGTTTGGTAGGCGCTAACACGATAATGTCTACACCATTATAGTATTCAGATAGCAGTTTTTTCTTGAGCTTATCTCCTTGATATAACCCAAAGCTCAGCGACAACGGACGATCCTCGTCGTAGCCTTCGAGTTGCTCTATTCGGCTTTGCAGGATAGTAAGCGACTCAAGTTGCGACTGCAAATCACCATTAGCATTTTTTTGCATCAGCGCGACTTGCTGTAAGTCAGCCTCTACACGTTCAGTCAATTGCTTGTTATTGGCATAAGACCAAGTCCATAAACCAACCGCTGTACATAACACCACCACAGAGGCTAGGGTGGCTAGCGCGCGATGGCTACGCTTGTTGCGGTTTTTATGTTGTTTGACCAAATGCTTGTCTTTTAAGATGACTTTAGAAAATAAATCATGCAAGAAGTAAGGCTTGTCAGCAGCTTCTTGCTGAGCACTTAAAGGCACTGCAGGTGGTTGCAAGTCGTAATTTTGCACCATCTGCAAGGTCATTTGACTGCTGACTTGCCCTTCTTGTAAGGCACTGGTGAAATAAAATCCGCGTAGTATGGGCTTAAACTGAAAAGGGTTGTCTTCGAATAAGGCGTGCATCAGTGTTCTAATCATCGGACGCAGTGACTGGAACTCCATGGGAAAAGTCATCAGACTCGGAGACACCGTACGTTGGTGACGCAGAGACAACTTAGTGGTGCTAAGATCTTTTAGACCGTTGACCAGCACGCCAAAATGCTCTTCAAACACATCGCTGATATTGATGCTATCAGGGTCTTCGGGGTAGGGAATCGTCGCGCCCCATACTTGCCCGCGTTCTTCTTGCTCGTAATCATTAAAAAAGTCACGGAAGCCTGATACCAAATCCATTTTTGTGAAAACCACATAAACGGGGGCATAAACTTCTAATTGCTCTGTTAAGTCTTGCACACGGCTACGCAGGTTTTTAGCCAAGTCCAGCGCGTAACTGGGGTCATTTTTGGTAAGCTCAGCGATACTAACGGCGATAATAATACCGTTGATAGGCGCTTTGGGGCGGTTCTTCTTCAATAGGTTTAAAAATGACAGCCATTCTGAGCGGTCATCTTCGTAGGCAGAGTAGCGTCCTGCGGTATCGAGTAGTATGCCTTCGGTAGAAAAAAACCAATCACAGTTACGAGTACCGCCGACACCTTGTACCGACAGCTTGTTGGTTTTGTCCATAAATGGAAATTTTAGCCCAGAGTGAAGTACCGCCGAGCTTTTACCCGCTGCTGGGTTACCAATGACCATATACCATGGCAACTCGTACAATGCAGCTTTGCCAGTTTGATCGCCAATTTTTGACTTGCGAATGGTCTTAATGGCGTCTTGCATTTGCTGACGTAAGGCCTGTACTTCCTGTGCATTCTCGTCTTTAGCGGCACTATTATTGACACTATTAGCGCCTTCATCGTTATTGTCTTCTACTAAATCTGCGAGCTCAGCGGCCGCCTTCTTACGCTTTTTCCACCAGTAGTAGCCAAACCATGCTAGTAGCAGACAGGTTATGGAGACACCGATAATGACGAAGAAGGTTTGTAGCGCGACATAATCATAGAGTAAGACCAGAGCGACTATGATAGCTAAGACCAATAACACTCTTGGATTGTAGATGAGATGAAAAAACCTTGAGAACATGCCTGCTACCTAATGTGATCTTGAAATAATAGAGAGTCATCATTTCATCATAAACAATGACTGATATAAGTGATAAAACGAGCAATATTAACTGAACTAAAAGTGGCTAAAGTGTTTGGTTGGATTCCGCAAGCCATACTACGCAGCAGCGCTTATGTTGGGTAATAAGGAGTTTAATGTCAGACTCCTGTGGCTGGTCTTTGGCGGCGCTGACCAACAGTGCGAGACTTAAAAAAGGCTGTAACCACGAGTTCAGAGGCATATAATGCCCTAAATGGTGGTCATTTACTAGCGCCCCTTGCGCTATAAATTCATCGATAAATGTCATAAGTATGGATAAGTCATAAGGTTGTGATGCTGGATTAATGTCTGACAAGAGGGTGATGCTATTTTCGCTTAACGCATCTGTCATTGTTGTTTTATTGTCAATGGCCTGCGCTGACTTTTTTTCTTCTGCCTTGGTTTTGTCGTCATGGCGATCTAATAGAGCAAATGAATTATCTAGTAACAGCTGTTTTATCGTCTTTAAATTTGCTAAATAATGCTGGCGAGTATTGCTATTAGCCTGCTTCGGCACCTCAGCGGCCATACTACTGGCGTCATTGGGTAGCGCCTCGCCAATTTCAGTCATGGAAAAACGGACCTTGTGATCTAGATCGAGAAGGTCTTTGGCGGCTTTGTTGTAAAAAATCAGCAATATACTGGCTTCGGTAGGCAAGAGATTGGAGGCGTTGTCTGCATATAAATTTGTTTCAAGCCATTGCTCATTAATCTGCGAGTCGACAGTGATAAAAAGACAAATCTCGGGGGTCGCAGCTTTGGTTAGGGTAATAAGCTGCTCATGAATAAATTGCAGCGGCTGATAGGACTCGCTATCAGCACCGTCATGGCTATTATGAAAAGAGTCTGTATGACGAGCATTCTTATTAGGAAGATTTGGGTCTTCATCAGCGATGATGGTCTGAATAGTGAGTAGCTGCTCGGGAATGCCATAGGTTGCCAATTGCTGTTTTAGCTTTTCAACCAGATAATTAGCATCAGCCAGTTCAGGAATAGACAAATAAACAGACAGCGTAGACAATGAAATAATGGGGAGGCTATCCTCTGCAGAAGGGTCTTCCTGTGCGCTCGCGATATAGTGTTGCTGCCATTCTGGGTGGATACTGAGAGCGGAATCTGGCTCATGGATATTTTGTTGCATAATGCGCTCGAAATGCTGAGCCAGTACACTTAGTGCATCATCACTTGCGGTAAGTTGATTATCAATCAATGCCCATAGACGCACTGTTAGCTCATTTAGGCTTTCAGCCGCATCTCCAGGATATGCCTCGTTATCTAGCTCATCCTCATGAGCGTAGAGCGCTACTTGCTCGGTGATGACCCCCTCAATCGGCTTGGTTAATATTGGTAAGCCGTCAAAGTCTGATAGCGCCTCACTCAATACTGTGAGATCGTCATCATTGTCTGTGATCTCAGACCAATCAGTCCCTTCGGGTAGACAGATACTGCTATCTATAAACAATTGATAGGAATCGATAGGTGGAACCTTCATTTTTTTGCTTATTTTCTGAGTTGGCGCTAGTTCTTCTGCTTCTGATTTTTTTTGTCGCCATCTGATAAACATGATAAAGCCAAACAAAGTTATTGGAATAATCACAAACCATAAGAGAAGTCTTGCAGAGGTAAGTTGCAGCGTATTATCTTTAAAGTACATCCAAATCAATAACAGATAAATGACTAAAAAAAGTGCAAGAGCATAGCGCCCGTAAGTTATTAGCTTTTTTACGCCCACTTGCCATACCCCTTATCTACATAATTTTATTAGAGGTAGTTTATGGTATTTGAAGATTTCTCGCTACCATGTATCATTACTTTGCTTGGTTAATTAGCATAAGATGGTCTTTATTCTCGATTTTTGCTCATCGCCATGCTATAGCGCTAGTCAATATAGCCAGTTAATAAAAAATACAATTAAGTTGGGTTTTTTATAAAAAAACATCTCATCTGTCTATATAATAGCCAGCTACGACATGCTGATGGCTGAACATTAGTATTTTCCAATACTTTGCCCGCTGTTTTTCTTTATGCCTCACTGTGCCATTGTTTTCCTTATGATTTATTTGGTCGTTATCCTTTTTACGCTTGTCTCCATTACAGTGATTATCATGCTTTTTGATCGTCAGCTGTATGAGCGACTGTTTAATAAGGTGAGCACTGCTTGGCAAGGCGTCTCAGCGATTAAATTTCGACGCCCCACGCTCAAGCTGCCAGTTGTGCCACGTATCTCGTATCACAGCATTCCTATCGTTCCTGTTTTATCTGTCTTAGCCATTCTCACGACGACAGCGGGGTGTTATTTTCTGATTACGCATAACTCTCTTGAGGTTTATCATGCTCAAGATGACTCATTGAATACCGCCAATTCGCAAATCAGTCAACTACTGGTCGGGGAGCGTTTGCGACCGCCACCTGAGCCGCCCGCCGAGCTTTTCGCTGAGCTAGAAGCAGAGATTGCCAGCTATCAAGCCACGCAAACTGACGAGGGCTATTGGCCAGAGGTGGCGACGGACGCGTCACCAGTACAAAGGCCTTTAATGCTACCTGAACCTGACCTGTCTGATTTAAATACTCAAGACCATAGTACGGGCTACTCGGGTGATATTTTGGCATCGCATATCAGCAATGGGCACATTAACATCAGAAATGCTGACCGTAATTGGAATAAGATGAACTCTGATTTTGTCCAACGGCTGTTGACTGTCTATAAGGTGATGAGTGATCAGTATGGTTATGACATGGTGCTGTTAGAGGGCTATCGTAGTCCGGGAAGGCAAGCACGCTTGCTCAAAAAAGGCCCAAATGTCACCAAGGCAGGATCTTATAAGAGCTATCATCAGTTTGGTCTAGCAGGCGATAGCGCCTTTATTAGAAATGGTAAAATTGTGATTACTGAAAAGGATCCATGGGCGATGCAGGGCTACAAGTTATATGGTAAAGTAGCAAAATCGGCTGGACTAGTGTGGGGTGGTGACTGGCGTATGATGGATTTGGGCCATGTTGAGCTGCGCAAAAAAGGCGTGCTTGGTCGCCCGCAAATGGCAGAAATTTTGACCAGTCAATAACGACAATAACAAAGCAAAATACAGAAATAATATGGACAAATGTATGAAATTATCTATAGCGGCAGTGGCTCTTGGTTGGGTATTAACGACCACGCTATCAGGATGTAGCCTCAGTGGCGCTAGTAAGTCTGATAGTACTGTGTCTGTACTGGCAGGCAAGTCAGGCAACAATAACGAAGCCTCCGTCATCGATAGCATGAAAGACGTTATTAGCCATAAAAGCACGGCAATGAATGAAGATTTGCAAAACCTAAAAGCGCAACTAGAGCAGCAGCAGCAACGGCTTGAGTCAATGAATGACGAACAAAAAGCATTACAAGAACAGCTAAAACGTCAAAGTATTACTCTGCAAATTCTTCCTGCGGCTAATGCCAATGCTGGACGTGCCAAACAAGGCACCGCGAGCACGGCTTATATTGGATTTTTAGAAGAAGAGAATCAATTCGCCGAGGTAGAGGAGCGGGCTGCTAAAGAAGTTAGCGTCATTCCCAATCGTGCCACGAGTCTTAAGCTAAGTATTCCACAGGATGCGCAGTTTATTGCCATCAAAGTTGGACTGAGACATACGCAAAAACGCTCGCAGGTATTGATACCACTTGATAGTATCGATTTTGACCAAGCACTGGTTTTAAATGTTGGCGCTTGTGATATCAATATCAAAGAAGGCGTCGATCCAGAGTTAGTGCCTGACTTTACCACCAAACTTAAATATTATCAGCAACCGCTGGTTAGCTGCCTGTAGGAGATAGCCTTGAGTAAACATAGAGTATTATGGGGAGAGGGGCTGTTTTTAAGACCCCAGCATTTTCAGATTCAAGACAGCTATCATAACTCGCAACGTGCACTAAGTATGACACTGATGCACCCTTATGCTTATGGCATAGCAGACGTGCAAATTGATAAGCAATTACTAGAGAGCAATTTATTAAGCTTCCAAAGCATCTACGGTGTGCTACCAGACGGCACTATCTATCAAGCGCCACGTACCGATGCGCTGCCAAAGCCAATCACGCTTGATACTCACAGTAACGACGATGAGATATTCGTGTTTTTGAGCCTTGAGATTGTTCATAGTGGCGGTAGCAATATACAGACAGAACAAAGCGATAACCCAGCACGCTATGTGAGAAATACGGTCGAGGCACAAGATCTGTACAGTCAAGCTGCCGAAGCGATGATCGATGTTATTCAACTGTCGCCAAGCTTGCAGCTGAGCCATTCTGCTCAAGCGCCCAGTCAAGATACCGTCTCTTTACTAGTTGCTAAGTTGCTGCGTACCACCCAAGGTGTCTACCAAGTGGACGAGGATTATATTGTACCTAGCGTCCATATCACCAGTAATCCTGCATTGGTCAACCAAGTCTATCGCTTGATGACGATGATTAATACCAAGTCCACCTCTCTCTATGACCATCATCGTCAATCTAACAATGATTTGCTAGAGTTTCGCTCATCAGACATTGCGTCTTTTTGGCTTTTACATACGCTGAATACCGCATACTCTCAGCTCAGCCATTTATACAATAATGCCAAGCTACATCCAGAACGGCTTTATGAGGCGCTATTGAATGTTGCCAGTCAATTGGCGACCTTTAGCTCATTATATAAAGTGGGTGATTTGCCCTCTTATCAGCATAACAGTGCCAATGAGTCTTTTATTAATATCATTTTGATCATTCGTGAGCTGCTCAATACAGTGATTGCTAGCAACTTTATCTCTATTCCTCTACGTCAGAATAAACCGTCTTACTACACAGGGGAGCTAAGCAGTGACAAGATTACTCGTAGCTCACAGCTGTATCTGTCTGTTAGCTCATCGCTACCGATGCACGAACTCATTGATATCGTGCCACGCCGCTTCAAGGTTGCCACCCCTGACTCAGTAGAAAAACGTGTACTCTCTGCGTTGCCGGGGTCACCAGTCTCGCATGTCACCCAAGTACCTAGTGCGATACCGGTAAGACCAGGCTTTAGCTACTTCACTATTGAACCGGTCGGGGAGCTGTATGATGAGATGATTAAGTCTGAGTCTATCTGTATTTATGTACCGAACGGCTTTGATGACTTAAAAATAGAGCTGATGGCCATCGTGCAGTAGCGTTGTGTATTACTTGTATCAAATAGCATTTTTAACTAATAAGTATTAGGAACCATCATGTCAGTAAACAATTCAATGGGTTCTGCGCCTTCATTGCTAGATTCAGGCGAGGTGGCATCAAAAGTATCAACGAATGGCCTTGATAGACGCATCAACAGCCAGTCGCTGGTTGATATTATGTATGACGGCTTTTACTTGGTTTTTTTATTGCGTAATCATTATTTTAGTACCGAACCGCGTAAGTTCCGTCAAAAAATATACGAGTTTTTAGATAAGTTCGAAATGAACGCTCGTAAAAAAGGCTTTTTGTCAGAAGATATTCACGAAGCCAAGTACGCTTATTGTGCGCTGATTGATGAAACAATCATGACGTCGCAAGAGCTAGAGTTTCAAACGTTAAAGGACGCTTGGGAGCTAAACCCTTTACAGTTAGATTTGTTTGGTTCGCAAATCGCTGGCAATGAGTTCTTTGAGCGTTTAGATGGTCTGCGTGAACAAGGGGAGAGGCGTCTGCCTGCTCTGGAGGTCTATCACTATGCGATGTTGCTTGGCTTTCAAGGAAAGTATCGTTTAGAGGCGCCAGAAAAGATTCGCTATCTTATCTCGCGTTTGGGTGATGAGATTGAGCATTTGCGTGGTAATAAAAACGAGTTTTCGCCATTTTGGGCGATTCCTGATCAGATTAAGCACACACTGACCAGTGAGACACCGCTATGGATCATCGTTGCCGTAATGGCAGTGCTATTGACCGCGATATTCACGACCATGTGGTATCTGACCAATAGCTTCACGGATCATCAACTCTCAGCTTATGATAACGTCATCCAAGAAAATAAAGAACAAGCGCATATTTCAATTTTCTTGCCGTAACTGCTTGTATTTACCGAGAGATATTTAATGAGGGATATTTACCTTATATCTACCGAGAGATAGTTACCGATAATAATTTAAAATACGGCCGTTAGTTATAGTTAATATTAAGTAAATGGATACGTTGTTTAATAACGCGAAACTGGGATGAATTTTTCTGGCTTGCTGTGCCTATGCCGACAGAGGCTGCAAAAAATTCATCCCAGTCCAGCTGTATCTTTTTAATATTGGACTGACTATAAGTACTGACGGTCGTTTTCATGAGTCGGTAGTAAAATATTTTTAGTAATATCTAAAACATAAAGCAATAAATAACAACCATAAAAAAACCCCCATCAAAGTGATGAGGGTCTTGGCAAATGCCATAATCGAATCAAAGATGACTCAAAAAATTTACTACTAAAATATGGCTCTCCAACCTGGGCTCGAACCAGGGACACACGGATTAACAGTCCGTTGCTCTACCAACTGAGCTATTGGAGAATAAGCTGTAAGTGTTTAATGGCTTACAACGAGCTTAGAAAGTCTCTAACGAGTTCTTGCTAAGTGGGGCGTATTCTAGCAAAGATAAAAAATACGTCAAGCTTTTTTTGCATAATTAACAACATTAATGATTTTTAATAGGATGATGAAGGCTTTTAAGACGTTTTTCATTACCGATAGTGGTTAAAACCACAGTAAAAAAGACGCCCACATATTTTTTATGCGGGCGTCTTTTTTATTTACATATTTCTAATGCTTATTACTGTTTATAGTAGATTTAACTATAATCGTTATTCAGCAACGTCTAAATCAGCAACCGCTTTTTCGATACGCGATAAGGCGTCTTTTAGCGTCGCTTCATCAGTGGCGTAAGAGATGCGCATATAACCACCCAGACCGAAGGCATCGCCAGGAACGACCGCAACGCCAACTTTCTCTAACAACCATTCTGAGAATTCAGTACATGACGATAGACCAACGGCTTTGATGAGTGGTTTGATGTCAGGATAGACATAAAATGCGCCATCAGGACGTAGGCAAGTAATACCTTTGATCGCGTTTAGACCATCAACGACCAAATCACAACGCTTTTCAAATGCCGCGACCATAGGCTCTAGTACGCTTTGATCACCACTGATAGCGGCTTCGGCAGCGACTTGACTGATAGAGGTTGGGCATGAGGTTGATTGTGATTGTACTTTTTTCATCGCACCGATCAATTTAGCAGGGCCACCAGCATAGCCGATACGCCAGCCAGTCATCGCATATGCTTTTGACACGCCATTTAGGATAATCGCGCGGTCTTTAAGCTCAGGCGCGGCATTCAAGATATTGTAGAACTTATCACCCGTCCAGCGAATGTGCTCGTACATGTCGTCAGAGGCCACATAGACTTGTGGGTGCTTTTTAAGCACTTCAGCAAGGGCTTTTAGCTCATCTAACGTATAAATCATACCCGTTGGGTTAGAAGGACTGTTCAATACCAGCATTTTGGTTTTGTCAGTGATGGCAGCTTCTAATTGCTCTGGGGTAATTTTGAAGTCCTGCTCAGCTGGGCATTTAACAATAACTGGCACGCCTTCTGCGATGATGACCATGTCAGGATAGCTGACCCAGTATGGTGCTGGAATGATCACTTCATCACCAGGATTGATAAAAGCTTGGGCAAGGTTAAAGAAGGACTGCTTACCACCGACCGATACCAAGATTTCGTTTGGCTCATAGCTGATGTCGTTATCACGCTTGAATTTCTCAATGATGGCTTTTTTGAGCTCTGGGGTGCCATCGACAGCAGTGTACTTGGTGAAGCCGTCATTGATGGCATCGATTGCTGCTTTTTTGACATGTTCTGGTGTATCAAAATCAGGTTCGCCAGCACCTAGACCAATAATGTCTTTGCCTGAGGCTTTTAGCTCTTTGGCTTTATTGGTGATTGCTAAGGTAGGGGATGGTTTGATGTTGTTGACACGGTCAGACAATTGCAATTCGCTCATGAGAGCTCCTTTTTGTATGGGAGTGGGTTGGTGAAAATCTGCTGGTAATTATATAACGTTTTAAGCGTTATCAGGACACGTTATAAGATGGTTTAAGCGTTTTTAGCGTCATTTTATTATGCATATCATGCATCGCCGAATAATACATGGCTATTACTGAATAATAAGTCGTTAGCGCTCAGTATAAAGGTTGCCAGTTTTGGCATTGTAGCATGCTGCTATTATGCTGTCTCATAGAGGCGGTAACAGAAAATGACGCTTTTGCAGAGAGTATTAACCTTTGTTTTATCAAGTATATGTCACATTGATACCATGACTTGTGCGTCATTGATTGCGAAGTCACAACAATAGAGATGCAGCCTTATACTATAATTATTTAGATTTGGTAAATAAGCGCTATGCTTGGTTAATGTAAATTCTACTAATACTCACTATCAATAAACATAAAAAATGAGCGATTAATGCATCATGGCGGTTAAGATTTCTATATGATAAAACTGGTTAAAAAGGATATTAACGATGACAAACGCTCCCGAAAAACAACACATACTTATCACTGGCGCGACCTCAGGCATTGGTAAGCAGCTGGTCAAAGATTATCTGTTAGACGGTCATCATGTCCATGCCGTTGGACGTGATGATGAAGCGCTGGCTGAGCTGAAAGCACTAGGGGCAGAGACGATCGATTTGGATCTCATGGATCGAGAAAAAGTCATTGCAGCCTTTGACAAGATTAGCCAGATTGATGTGGCGATTTGCGGTGCTGGCATGTGTGAATATTTAGACATGCCAAACTTTGACAGTAGTGTGTTTATGAAAGTCATGTCAGTCAATATGGGCACGTTATCGCACGCCATCGAAGGCGTATTGCCAAAGCTGATTGCCTCAAAAGGTCGCTTGGTCGGTATTGGCTCAGCCTCTGCTTATGTGCCTTTTGCTCGTGCCGAAGCCTATGGTAGCTCAAAGGCTGCTATCCATTATTTAATGAAAACCTTGCAGATTAGTCTCGCACCGCAGGATGTATCGGTGAGCTTAGTGGTTCCGGGCTTTGTCGAAACACCGATGACCAAACAAAATGATTTTCCTATGCCATTTATACAGACACCAAAGCAGGCAAGCCAAGCGATACGCGATGGTATTGCCAGTGGGCATGATGTAATCGAATTTCCCAAAAAACTTACCTTGCCATTAAAAGTGCTGGGTACATTGCCAGATCTAGTCTGGCAACGGGTCAGTGAAAAAATGAATAAAAAATAAGACTTTGAGATTTATAAAATATCGCTTATCCAAAAATAGCAAAAATAAAAATATAGAAAGGAATGCTTTTATGCTGTTCAATCGTCGTAAGCGTGCTAGTACGAATACAGTGTCAACCAATAAAAAACAACTTAATGCCTTCAAAGATTCAGCTAATGTGCCTGTGAAAAAGCGTATCGCTATTATCGGATCGGGGGTATCAGGACTGACTTGTGCTCATTATCTGATAGCAGAGCATGATGTGACGATATTTGAGGCCAATGATTATATTGGTGGGCATGTAAACACCATCGATGTGGCGCTACAAGATGGCAAAAAAGCAAAAAACAGTAAAGTAGAAAACAGCGCGATAGACACCGGCTTTATTGTCTTTAACGAGCGTACTTATCCCAACTTTTTTCGCTTGCTTCATGAGTTACAAGTGCCGTTTCAAGCAACGGATATGAGCTTTTCAGTAAAAAATACCGCGCGCCATTTTGAGTATAACGGTCACACGCTCAACACATTATTATCGCAGCGCAAAAATGTCCTTAACCCTAAATTTTGGCAATTTATCAAAGATATCCTACAGTTTAATAAGCATATCAAGCAGCTGCGCCAAGATTATGATGCGGCGCGCACACAGGGGCAAGATGTCAGCGGCTTTACTGCGCAAACATTGGGCGATTATCTAGCGCAAAAACGCTATGGTCAGCTGTTTACCGATAACTATCTACTGCCGATGGTGTCTGCTATTTGGTCAACCAGTCTGGACGAAGTACAAGATTTTCCATTGGTGTTTTTTGCCCAGTTTTTTGACAATCACGGCCTGCTCGATGTGGTTAACCGCCCGCAATGGTTCACCATCAAAGGTGGCTCTAAGCAGTATGTTAATAAATTGATTCCACGCTTCGTTAAAGCTGGCGGCAAGGTAAGGGTAAATTGCCCGGTGCAGTCTGTGGTTCGTGATGGTGATAAAGTATTATTGACGGTTCAGAACAAAGATAATGCTGATAACCGTATCGGTAATTTTGTGTTTGATGAGGTTATTTTTGCTTGTCATGCAGATACCGCGTTCAAGATTCTAAAAGATGCCAGTACGGATGAAGCTGACGTGTTGAGTCATTTCCGCTTTACCAAAAATACGGCTGTCCTGCATACCGATACCCAAGTGTTGCCCAAAAAACCTCTAGCGTGGGCAAGCTGGAATTATCTGATAGATGATAAGACTGATTCTACAAAGACTGAGCGCGTAGAGGCCGCCTCGAAACCTGTACTAACTTATCATATGAATATTCTGCAACGTCTGACCAAAAAGCATAATTATTTGGTCACACTGAATCCAACCGCAGCTAATGAAAATATTGACGATAGGCAGGTTGTTAAACGCATTGATTACAGCCACCCCGTGTTTGATCTAGCGATGATTGATGCTCAAAGTAACTGGTCAGACATCTCTGGCAGTGGTCTCCATACGCATTTTTGCGGCGCGTATTGGTTCAATGGCTTTCATGAAGATGGTGTACGCAGTGGTCTACGTGTGTGTCAGGCGCTCGGTCATAATGTTACTATAAAAGATGAAGTTGACCCAAGTCACTTGCCGGATAGCGATAGCGCACACACGCCGTTTCGTTACAAAGACTTGCCAGTAAAAGCGGATAAACAGTCACGTAAACTGACGAAGCGTCAGGTAGTGACAGCGACGACCAATCAGGAATTGGTTGATTACGTTCACCGTTTACAGTCTGCCGCTATTGACTCGACACAAAAGAAAAAACGTGGCTTATTTGGTCGACGTAAAGCCGAACAGCATAGTACTAAGCAACATAGTACCAAGCAGCATAGTAATGAGTGAAATAAAAGAGAGTCTTATGACGACCCCAGCGCATCCGTCTAACGCAATGCCAGAGCATGAGTTACCTTGTACCTCTGACAGCTTGCCGCACCAGTTATTTCATGGGACTACGTGGCACAGTCGGCTACTGCCAAATGTGCATAAGTTTGTGTATCCGTATCGCTATTGGGGTGTCAATATTAGCGCGTTAGCAGCAGGGCAGGCACTTCCTAAAGTCGATACAGCAGGCTTTGGTAAACGTAAGCACTTAAAAGGACTGCCATTATTTTCCACAGGAAAAAAGGCATTACAGCAGTTTTATCCTGATGATTATTTACAAGGCATATCACAAGAATTAACTTCGCAAGAGCCAAATAGCCTAAGTAAAAGTAATGATCCAAATGATGCCAAAAAATCGCTGGATGTAAACGCTAAAACCAGTGAAAAATCTAACAATAGAGTACCTAATTTAACTAGCTACCAAGACCTTGAGCAAAGACTGCATCAGGCTTTTATGACCCATGCTGGTAGCGCGCCAAGTGGTGACATGCTGGGCTTGGTCGTTTGCCGCAATGCTGGCCTATACTTTAGCCCCGTAAATTTTTATCTGGGCTTTAATGAGCAGCAACAGCCAACGCATTTATTGGCTGAGGTCTCTAATACACCATGGAATAAACGTCACTATTATGGGTTTTTATTAGATGGGACAGATACTGAATTCTGCCATGACAAAGACTTTCATGTCTCGCCATTTAATCCTATCGACCAGCTCTATCGCTGGCAGGTTAAAGTTAAACAACAGCCAGATAACTGCTTACAAGTGCGCATTGCCATCGATATTAGCGACGAGCGGGGAGAGGTGCTAAGGACTGGGATAAAAGTGTCTGGTGTACCAATGACCGAGGCAACGGTGCGTGATAGCTTGTGCAAAAATCCGCTGATGAATATGACGTCGCTAACGCGTATTTATTCGCATGCTTTTAAGCTCTATGCGATTAAAAAAGTGCCTTATATTAATTATGATGAAAAGCTAGCCGATAGCAAACAGCAGCAAGCGGCTAATAAAAAAGACAGTGTTTAACCAGCGCAAAGTTAATATTCAGTATAAATGTAAAACTCAGTACAGAATTGAAATCAATTTTAAAAATTAAGCCACGCGACTTCAAGAGCCTAATGTCCAAACATAAGGCCTTTAGATAAGGATAAGTAGACGATGTCAGCACGACCGACCAACAGAAATCCAGCTTCGACATTAGGAAGATTTACCGCACGTATCAATAAAACCGTCAATGACAGTGCCATATTGCGACCAGTCAATGACCGTATTAATAATTTGGCAAGAAAGTTAATCTTTCGCGCGTTAAAGCACGTGCAGTTCGGCAGTATTACGTTGATCGAAGCATTCGATGAGCACGCGCCTAAAGAGCAAAGCTTTGGTAGCAAAGCCGCTGAAGGGATGAGCAGCTCAGCAGTGGGTCGCCATCCTTTAAATGTGACGTTGATGATTCATGATAGTGCCGTCTATCGTCAGCTGCTATTTGGTGGCTCGATTGCCCTAGCGGACAGTTATATCAATGGTGAGTGGGATACGGACGATCTGACTGGCCTGATTCGGTTGGCAGCGCGCAACTTAGCCGTGCTTAACCAGTTAGAAAACCGCTTCGCTGCGGTCAGCAAAACTTTTGAAAAAGCCAAGCACCGACTGCGTAGTAATGATAAATCTGGCTCAAAATCTAACATCTTAGCGCATTATGATTTGGGCAATGATATGTATGAGCGGTTTTTAGACGATACTATGATGTATTCGTCGGCAGTATATCAGTCGCCTGATACGACATTGAGCGATGCCCAGCAGCATAAGCTGGCGCTTATCTGTCAGCGTCTACAACTGAGTGCTGACGACCATGTCATTGAAATCGGTACTGGCTGGGGCGGTTTCGCTATTTATGCCGCCAAGCATTACGGCTGTCATATAACGACAACGACCATTTCAGATGCGCAGTATAACGAGGCGCAGCAGCGGGTCGAAGCTGCTGGACTATCTGATAAAATTACCCTTCTCAAGCAGGATTATCGTGAGCTGACTGGGCAGTATGACAAATTGGTCAGTATCGAGATGATTGAAGCGGTCGGGCATGAATTCTTGCCGACGTTTTTTGCTAAGTGTAATAGCTTGCTTAAGCCAACAGGGCTGATGGTGCTGCAAGCGATTACCTTTAATGATCAGAACTATCAAGATTATATCGATTCGGTCGACTTTATCCAGACCCATATTTTTCCAGGTGGTTGTCTGTTGTCCAACCAAGAGCTCAATACCCAGTTTACTGAGCAGACCGATATGGTTATCAAGCAATTGCATGATTATGGTTTTGATTATGCTTATACCCTGCGTGATTGGCGCACAGCTTTTATGGCGCAGCGCAACGAAATCAAAGCACTTGGTTACGATGAAGCCTTTATCCGCTTGTGGGAGTTTTATTTCTGCTACTGTGAAGGCGGCTTTTTGGAGCGCACCATCGGCGTGGTACAAGTAACAGCGGTCAAACCAAATAACATCGATACGCTGCATTTTTCTGATTTGCCAGCGGCAGACAAGGTATCCGCTTAACGCATTGTTTGACCTGAGGTTGCGTGTTGGTGCAAAAGCGTCTAATGCTGAGCAACCCTTATAAAAGGATATTATTATGGCTTACGTATTTATCTATCTGGCTGCTGTTGTCATATTTTTGGGCGTTGATGCGGTTTGGCTTACGACCATGAAAGGGGCTTTTTATGAGTCACGTATCGGTCATCTATTGGCTGATGAGCCCAATATGATGGCCGCTGGCGTGTTTTATATGTTTTATATATTGGCACTCTGTATATTGGTTCTGTATCCGCAAATCAAAGCACAGGCATCGGTCGGCCATATCTTCTTACTGGGTGGTCTGATAGGACTGATGGCATATGGAACTTATGACTTTACCAACTTAGCTTTGTATAAAGGGTTTACCTTAGATACCGCGTTAGTAGATTTTGCGTGGGGTGGAATTTTAACTGGCTCAGTGAGCGCTATCGTTGCTTGGTTGGCGTACCGTTTTCATTGGTTGAGCTAACCATCATTTATATACATCCTATCTCTCTAAAATACAGTCCAAATTTATTAGGCTAGTCAAAGGGCAATAAAAAGGGTATATATAAAAGACAGTAGATATATAATTACCATATTTAAAACAATAGTAACTAAAGTATGAGCATTGAAAACATAGATATCGAAAGTGACACCGCCAATCAAATCGCTAACCCAATAGAAATTATCTATGAAGATGAATTTCTGGTGGCAATCAATAAAGAGGCGGGTCTATTGGTGCATCGCAGTTGGCTGGATAAAGGCGAGACCCGCTTTGCCATGCAACTCACCCGTGATGCGGTAGGTTGCCATGTATTTCCGGTACATAGGTTAGACAAGCCGACATCAGGCGTGTTGTTGTTTGCCAAGAGCTCAGCCGTGGCACGCAGCCTTACTGAGGCTTTTACTGCCCACAACGTTACCAAGCAGTATTTAGCTGTGGTGCGCGGTTTTATGTCAGAGCAGGGTACTGTTGATTATGCGTTGAGTTTTAAGCCCGACGCCATTGCCGATAAGTTTGCCAACTTGGACAAACCCGCTCAAGAGGCGGTGACTCATTGGCAAAGTTTGGCACGAGTTGAGCTGCCATTCGCGGTATCAAAAAAGCATGATACGAGCCGCTACAGTCTAGTGCGCCTAACACCTGAGACTGGTCGCAAGCATCAGCTGCGTCGACACATGAGACATTTATTTCATCACATAGTGGGTGATACGAGCCACGGCGACGGACGGCACAACCGATTTTTTCGTACTCAATACGACTGTACGCGCATGCTGTTGCATGCTCAGACTTTAGCGCTTAGTCATCCAGTCACCGGTGAGCCATTATTGATAAAAGCAGGATTAGACGATCAATGGCTGCGTATCATGGAAGAGTTTTCTTGGGTAGAGAGCGCCTAATACTCAAGTCCCTAGTGAGGACTCGAAGTCAGCACGTAAGTTATTTACTTGTAAAGTAATTTTACTTTATAGGTTCGCTCAGTGTACTTGTGGGTGTACTTGGTACCACTAACTCGAAGATTTTTTGACTTGATTTAATCCTTAATGGGGTTGTTTGCGATACATCGCTAATCAGAATTTTTAGGCAATAAAAAACCCACCGTAATTAGCAGGTTTATTAATATATTGTTTCATGCTGAAAGATCTCTTTTATCTTAATTGGAACAGCATATAGCCATTGCATACCACCTGTACAGTAGAAAAAACCGTCTTCAAACGCTACGATATGCGCCATAAAATCATTGCCGTTTAGGTCGGTCATCGCTTGTTCGTCGCTCTCATCAGCAATAGCACACCATACCTTCTCGTCCCCACGCGCTAGCATTGCGCGCGTTAGGTCACTGCCTCTCAATTCGTTATACATTTTATGTTTCATCCATTCCTAGGTTATATACATATAAACGAATATATATCATACAGTATGCAATAAAATTAATATATAAACAGTTTTTTACTAGACCTCTTGCATAAGTCATCGCTAGCCCTTGTGACTCCGTCATTGGATGTCAATGAACTGGTGCTTTTGTAAGAGGTCTACTACGTCGACGCGAATAGCAAATTTTAATTTTTCTTGCAGTTTTTATAAAAGAAGTAGGCTAAAACCTTACTTCCTGTTGTGTGACTTCTACTTTTTTAACGGGCACTGCCTATTGCGATGGTGTTCCGTCTTCACAAAGAAAATAGGTACAGCTTCGTTTGAATGAGTCATCTATTAAGGCAAAGAGTAAATTCGATACATGATACGGTGAGTAATCTAAAACAATATTCTCTTTATTATTTTTAAATGAAATAATTTTTAATAGATTCTTTGTTTGTAGTAGTCAAATAATTTAGGGTATACCCTAAGGGAACCAGTTATTTCACCCTTTAATCCTATTTGTAAACCACCTAAAATAGACTGCTATAATGGAACCAGTTCTAATAGACTATGAAAATGGTTATGTTTATAAAAAATTACTTAGCGTCTATTATCAGAACCTGCTGAGTCGCTTAAAACCAATAAATTTTTAGAAAACCGTAAGGAATGTTATGCCCCAGTACAATACTACCTCAACTGCCAAAAAAGCCCCTTTAAACCATGAGCTTTATATGACGGTGCTAATGACCCCTGATATGGCAAATTTCATCGGCAATGTACACGGTGGTGATTTACTCAAAATGCTCGATCAGGTCGCTTATGCCTGTGCCAGTCGCTATAGCGGCAACTATGTGGTGACGCTATCGGTTGATCAGGTGATGTTCCGTGAGCCAATCTATGTGGGTGAGCTAGTGACCTTTGCCGCGAGCGTCAACTACGTGGGTAGAACGTCGATGGAAGTGGGCATACGTGTCGAAGCAGAAGATGTGCGGGCGCGTACAGTTCGTCATACCAATAGCTGCTACTTTACGATGGTCGCCATCGATGACAATGGCAAGCCAACTCCTGCGCCGCCACTTGATATCAAAAATTTGATGCAGCAGTGTCGTTTTGATGCAGGCTTAGAACGTAAGAACCTACGTATGCAAAGCTCACACCGTCCTAGCTGTGATATTGAGAATATGATTGGTGAGCTAGCCAGCAGTCATGACAATCAAGCTAAGTAACATGACACAGTAGCTAAGGGTTTCCAGCTTAGTGGTTAAATATTCGCTATTTTACTGAGACTATTATGAGTTTGAAGCCATCAAAAACCCATTCAAATATTCCTACTCCTAATCAGTCAGTACGCCGCAATAGTCGTGCTCGAGGTGCTGGTATGCCCATTAACGACGCCACTTCTGATGGTAATTCTCGTTCTGGCTTCGATGGTTCTTCTAAGTCAGCAACCAACAAAGAAGAACAGCATTCTGCCTCATTGACGACGGTTTTGATTGCCGTCGGGGCCAACCTCATCATTGCTATTGCCAAAACTGTAGCGGCGTTTATGACAGGTTCTGCTTCTATGATTGCAGAGTCAGCACATTCTTGGGCAGATGCAGGTAACGGCACCTTATTAATTGTCGCCGAAAAAAAATCCGTCAAACCTGCTGATGAAAGTCATCCGCTCGGCTACGGTAAAGAGTCATACGTCTGGTCGATGATTGCGGCATTTGGCGTCTTTATGGCGGGTTCCATTGTGTCCATTTATACTGGTATCACCGAGTGGAATGCGGCTGAGAGCGAGACCGACTATACCATCGGTTTTATTATATTAGCAGTCGCCTTCGTGCTAGAAGGCTTTTCGTTGGTGCAGGCGTACCTGCAAAGTAAAAAACATGGTGAAGCGATTAATGTCAGCGCTATTGGTTATGTGGTCGATACGTCGAACCCCACTTTACGCGGTGTATTTTTCGAAGATTTAGCGGCTGTGATTGGCTTGGTTATCGCTGCGGCTGCGATGGGTATGCATGCTTATACCGGACAGCCCTTTTGGGATGCGCTAGGTTCTATCGTCGTCGGGCTATTATTAGGCGTGGTCGCTATCTTTTTGATCAGCCGTAATCGGGATTTTTTGATTGGCTACAAGGTGTCTGATAGGATGCATTCCTATGCGTTGAGCGAGCTGCTTAATCATGCAGATATTGATAGTGTTTCTTACTTACACCTAGAGTGGGTGGGACCCAAGAAAATATTTATGGTGGCGGCAGTAGACATCGCTGGCAATCAAAAAGAAAAAGAAATCGCGCAAAAATTTGAAGACATTGAAAACTTGTTTCGATGTAATCCTATCTTTCAAGAAGCTATTTTGACACTGTCTGTACCCAATGCCAAAACGCTATCTTTGCCGGAAAATTATTTGGCTAATGAACAAGATTTCGCATGACAGTCTAGATGACGGTGCTATTAACAACTACTATGGCTAAATCTTGCCAAACTGCGTCAAATAGCTGGTCAATATCCTGATATTATCAGCGCTCTTTTCCTTGTTTAGCTGCAATTTATCTCATTTGCATCACCATTTTCAAACTGAGGACACGTCCTAGTCATTCTAGGTTAGTCATTCTAGGTTAGACATTATCGTCGGTGGATGCCTAGTTTGGTAAGATTTTATCTATCAGCAGTCCTAATATTTGAAGGTTCAATAGACTCCAGTTACTATTAATTATACGGGTCTAATAACTATACGGATCTAATTCTAAAAATTAGGCTAAGATAACAACGATAATTAGCAGTAAAAACTAGATACTAAAATAAGGTGATAATATGACATATATTTTGAAAAATACCCTGGTGTCCCTGACGTTTGGTCTAAGCGTCGCTACTATGCTGGCAGTACCGACGCTGTTTGCACAGGCTGCGGTACCTACTGACAAGTCAGTGAGAGAGTTAGTAAATGTCACACATTTGAATGAAACAATTAAACAGATGTCCTCGAAAGATAGTTTACAAAAGATAGTTAATGACTCTATGTTGTCTAGCCTTGTGACTGATGACATGAGTGCTGCCCAACGTCAAAAACTAATCAAAGTTTTTTCTAATTATAGTAGTAGTATATTTGATGATGAGTATATTGAAACTATCAATGAGGCACAAATTCAAGCTTACGTTAGTGCTGTAAAAAAGTATTTTACTCAAGAAGAAGTTGACGCTCAAATCGATTTTTACGAAAGCGACTTAGGGGCTAGCATAATAGAAAAACAGCCTATTATGATGCAAGAATATGCGAAAGATGTCAGAGCTATTATGACACAGAATGTTTCAGCCGAGCTAAAGAAAGCTTTACCCATTATGATAGAAGAACTAAAAGCCCTGAAATAGAAAATAATAGAATATGCGTGCATAAAAAAAGGTCACCCAATCAGGTGACCTTTTCTGTTTTTACTTCATATAATACTTTGCACTTAATATAATAACGTTAATAATCAACTAAATTTGTAACGGTATTATTTCTTTGGCGCATTTGCACCGATGAACCATGCATCTTTATCAATAATACGGCTGGCTTCTGTAAATAGATCAGCTGTGTCTTCATCGCCTGCATCACCAGCAGTAGCGATCGCTTCTCTCAAAGCTTCCGCGACTTTCTTGTAGCGGCTCGTCAGCTCGCGAACATGTTGATCTACTTCGGTAATGTCAGTAGGGTAATCGTCTAAAATAGATTCTTTTACCACGCGACTGGCCAATCCATTTGGCTGACCACCTAAGATTACGATACGTTCGGCGATAGTATCTGATACTTCAAGGAGACGATCTGACGTGTCATCTAATAGTTGATGCACACCGATAAAGCCAGTACCTTGTAAATTCCAATGGCATTGTTTGCCATCTAAAGTTAAATCAATGACATTTGCTAAGTTAGCGTTTAACACATTGATCATTTTTTTGGCGGTTTCATCGGAAATTCCACTTGCGTAACGTTCTCTCATATCTTACTCCATTGTGTATTTTGTTTTATTGAATTAAATAGGTCACTTGTTCTTATTTGGTTTTTGTATTGGTAGTGCTCGTTGATTCGTTATGAATAATAGCAGCTTAAATCTGTGATGGAACCCTTCAGTGTTAGGCTTTATGAGGTGGTCGTGTAAGGAGTTTGTTAACCATGAAAATCTTTGTAAATTTATTCAAGATTGTGTGAGTTTTTTATAACAAAATAAGATTTATCACCTGATAAAAAGTTGATTCTTTGATAAAAAATATCTTTATACACTTGCATTTCGGGCTGTGGAATATCGCTGTAATCATAAGATAAGCCTCGTCACTATCCGTTAAAAAGCCTTTAAAAACCGCTACTCAGACCCCATATTGTTTTAAACCTTACCTCATTATAAAAATTAGGAAGAAAGCCATTATGCGTATGCCCGAACCGCGCTCATCGCGTCAGTTAAACCAATTGGCCACTCAGCTCCAAGGCGAAGCTGAAATTAGTGGTGTTAATGCGTCAGGGACGCAAATATCGAGTCGTGCCTTTGAGATGGTCACCGATTTTGAACCAGCAGGGGATCAGCCACAAGCGATCAAAAAGCTGGTCAATGGTATTAATTCTGGTATGAATGAGCAGTTGCTATTGGGGGTAACGGGTTCTGGTAAGACTTATACCATGGCCAAGGTTATCTCTGAGACTCAGCGTCCGACGATTATCATGGCGCACAACAAAACCCTTGCCGCTCAGCTGTATGGTGAATTTAAGTCGTTTTTTCCTAACAACGCGGTGGAATACTTCGTCAGTTATTATGACTATTACCAACCTGAAGCTTATGTCGCAGCGAGTGATACCTTTATCGAAAAAGACAGCGCCATCAATGATCATATCGATCAGATGCGTCTGTCAGCGACGCGTGCTCTATTAGAGCGTCGTGATGCGATTATTGTAGCTTCTGTATCGTGTATCTATGGTTTGGGTGATCCTGAAAGTTATCTAAAAATGCTACTGCACGTCGTCGTTGGTGACAAAATCGATCGTACTGCTACCATCAAGCGTTTGGTTGAAATGCAATATACGCGCAATGAGTTAGACTTTGGCCGTGGGACGTATCGCTTGCGTGGCGAGCTGCTCGATATTTATCCTGCTGAGTCTGAGCAATTAGCCGTTCGTGTGCATTTATTTGATAATGAAGTGGAGAAGATCACGTGGTTTGATCCATTGACAGGTAAGACGGTACGTAGCGTGCCGCGTATTACTATTTATCCAAAATCGCACTATGTGACGCCGCGCAATAAACTAGAAGCTGCCAGTCATACGATTCGCGCTGAGCTAGAGCCGCGTTTAGAATACTTCCGTGATAACAATAAGCTGATAGAAGCGCAACGTCTCAAAGAGCGTACCCAGTATGATCTTGAGATGATTCAACAGCTGGGTTACTGTAATGGTATCGAGAACTACTCACAGCATCTCTCTGGTCGTCCATCAGGGGAAGCACCACCGACGTTGTTTGATTATATTCCAGAAGATGCCTTGTTATTTCTTGATGAGTCGCACGTGACGGTATCGCAAATTGGCGCGATGTATAAAGGCGATAGATCACGTAAAGAGAACTTGGTCAATTATGGCTTTCGTTTGCCAAGTGCCATGAATAATCGCCCGATGAAGTTTGAAGAGTGGGAGCGTATCAAGCCTAAGACCATTTATGTCAGTGCCACGCCTGCATTGTATGAGCTTGAGCATAGCGAGCAAGTCGTTGAGCAGGTCGTACGCCCGACGGGTTTGATTGATCCTGAGATTGAAATTCGTCCTGTATTGACGCAGGTCGATGATGTGTTATCAGAGATTACTAAGCGCCGAGAAAAAGATGAGCGCGTATTAATTACCACATTGACCAAACGCATGTCAGAGGATTTGACCAGTTATCTTAAAGAGTACGATGTCAAAGTCGCGTATTTGCATTCTGACATTGATACCGTTGAGCGTATGCAGATTATCCATGAGTTGCGTACAGGCGTGCATGATGTGTTGGTCGGCATTAATCTATTGCGTGAAGGGTTAGATATGCCAGAAGTATCATTGGTCGCGATATTTGATGCCGATAAAGAAGGCTTTTTGCGTTCTGAGCGTGCGCTTATTCAGACCATTGGTCGTGCTGCGCGTCATATCAATGGTAAAGCCATTCTTTACGCAGATCGCATTACCAACAGTATGCAAAAGGCGATAGACGAGACGGATCGTCGCCGTGAAAAACAAGTGGCATTTAACCTTGAGCACAACATCACACCAAAAGGGGCACGTCGCAGTATCACCGATAAAATCGATACGGGTGACGATCAGAATGCCAATGACAATCAAGTGATTCCCATCAAGAGCAATCTGCCTGATGTGGATATTAGCATCTTACGCAGTCCTGATTTGCTGGCCAAAGAAATCAATCGTCTTGAAAAGCTTATGAAACAGATGTCTCGTGACTTGAAGTTTGAAGATGCCGCGAAAACGCGTGATAAAGTGCTTGAATTAAAGGCGCATTTGATCTAGTGTTCAACTTGAACGTGATTGAATGATGTGTGTTGAATACGTATGTTGGACAAAAAGGTGAGTTGCAAGTAGGGCAGCTCACCTTTTTTTATGGTTTTTAGAGCTGCAAAAAGATGGTTTTTATATATTGCTATTAATAACTAAAATTTGGTTGTAACAAAACTTGTGTTTATACCAAATGCCCCTTAATATGATATCAATGAGCAATATGAACTTATAACAACGGACGTTGAGGCACATAATCCATCATGCAAAATAACAAATTCTTAGAATTAAATGCGAATGAAAACTCACTAGGCATGTCAGACTCTGCCAAACAAGCCATTATAGAGTCTTTAGGTGAGGGCTTTCGTTATCCAGATAATCCACGCGCTGCGCTCATTAGCAAAATTGCCACCATCCATGGTGTGGCAGAAAACCAAATCTCATTAGGCAATGGCTCGACTGAAAATATGCGAGCGGTCATACAAATGCTGCAACACAAAGCCTTAAAAGAAGGTAAAGCATTCCAGATGGTCATTCCGGTACCAACGTTTGATTGTGCAGAGATGTATGCAAATTCTATTGGCGTGCCGGTAGTTAAGATACCATTGACCGCTGAAAACTATGATTATGATTTTGATGAACTACAAAGGGCTGCTGACGATTTTGATGGCATCAGCCTACTTTATATTTGCAATCCAAATAATCCAACTGGCATCATTACATCAACGGAAAAACTCAAAAATTGGGTAAGTAATGCACCAGATAACCATTACTTTTTATTAGATCAAGCTTATTTAGAGTACGTGACAGATCCAAGCTTCGAGAGTGGGATTGAGTGGTTAAAACAAGGAATATCCGACAACCTCATTGTTATTCATACTTTTTCAAAGTTATGTGCCTTAGCCGGTATGCGAGTGGGCTACGCGATTTCTAACCCGCAAGCTATTGAGACTGTCGAAGCGTTTATGTCTATGGACAATACCAACTTATCAGGTGCGGTTGCTGCCATTACGACGTTGAATGATGCAGCGTTTTTAGCGCTAAGTTTGCGCAATACCAATCAATCACGTCAAATGATCGAAACAGTGTTAGATGAACTTGGACTTCGCTACTTACCATCACAAACTAACTTTATCTTTCATGAAATAAAAGGCGATTTAAAAACTTATATCGATAGAATGCGAGAGAGTGGCATTAAGGTTGGTCGCGAGTTTCCACCTGTCATAGGCTTCAATCGCTTGACGCTTGGCACCCCTGATGAGATGGAGGTGTTTATAAAGGTGTTAAAAGAATTTCGTGAAAAAGGTTGGGTTTAGCGCCTGTATTGAAAGGTTGGTAAGTTTAAAGCCAGCTGAATTTGAAAGACGGTATTGTGAGAATTTGACTTTGTCAGGCATTGCAGCCTGACTCAAGTAAATCTGTCTCCGATATATTCGGGGCGGTTCAAGAAAAATAAGCTCTGAAATTAGAAGGGACAGTCAATCGGCTCTTCATTAGCTAAAAAAGCCATTTGGTAGTTATAGGTATCATTAACACATATCTCTGTTTCGTTAACAGTTTCAAACTGATCTGCGATCATATATATAGAATGGCTAAAGTCTATAACCTGTTGGGGCGAGCGCAAATCTGTGGCCAAGTTATCAGCAGTAAAGTGAATTTTAGCGATATTGTCCTCAATTTTGACTATGGAGCTATTGTTGCCAAAATTACTTGACTCAAATCCTAGTTTTTGTTCTTCTGGCGTTAAGCCGTTCAAATATTCTTGGATGCTGTTTTTGAGTGGCGATGCTTTATCTACATATCGAATAACATAGCTTGATTTATCTAAGTTTGAATTCTCAAAATAAACTTTTACAGCTAGTTTATTTTTGACTGATTTCTTATTCATTGTATCAAGATATTTTTTATAGTTTTCAACATGAGTTTTACCACTAATAGGTTCACGCAAATCTAAATGACGAGGCTCTAAATCAACTCCTCCTTCATCTTTGAAAGGAAATAGGAAGTATTGATCACAATCCTTTTCGTAACATCCAAAGCTGAATTTAGAGCCATTATTACATTCTGCATGACCGTAAGCTCCAGCATTTAAGGTAACATTACAAATGCTTTTATCTACTTCAATATCTTCAAATGTCATTTCGCAGGTTGTAATAGAATTCATGACGTAAATGTTTCGAGGTGACTCTTTGGTGAGCATTGGAATCAAATGTTTGATATCATCCTTAGCTAATGACCACAAGATACCCTTTTTAGGTATATCGTTCTTAATTGTAGTATCTGAGTCAACGCATAAGGTTTGGTAAACTTCTGTATCCTCCTGACATGCAGGTAAACACAGAGTGATTAATAATGCACTTACAGTCTTATAAATATTCTTTGATAAGTTCATAGACTGTTTTTCTTTTATCTTTAATTTAGTGAGAATTTTGGTTGATTCAGTATATCAATGCACTGCAAGTAGTTTAAAAATATGTTTAATAAAGAATTAACTATAGCTGCCTTATTGAGCTGTGCTAATATTCGAAAAAGATTTAATAGTTTAGATTCCTAAAATGTTTCCTGAATTGTTCACTTTATAATTTTTAGATTTGTCATTAAAATTAATTTCTATATTTTTATAATTTTCGCTAATAGAAAATCTTCTATCAGAATTATCAGCTGAACCTATCTTTCCGATCAATAGTTTATCAATTATTTTTTTATTATAAGTAACTATCGTATATTCTTCAACATCTGTCATATTTCTAGCTAAAATATAGACTTCTATGTCATTTATATTTGGAAGTTTTAATATAGTGTCTATATATTTGATATCAGCGTAGCCTTGCTTTAAATTAATAGGCAAAACCTTAATATCATAAGTTGGAAACCTATTTTTACAAAAAGTATTATCATTTTCCATATTGCAATTTGTGTAACTATTAAGCGTTAACGGAAGTTTTGTTTCTTTGATTATCTTACTTTCGTCCGAATTGGATGCTTCCATTTTAATATAACTAACTTCTTTATCTACTTCCTCTATGAGTTTTGAATATTTATTTTTATCTTCATTATTAACTATTGTCTTTCCACTAATTGCTTGAGGCTGTGAGATATCAAAGTTACATCCTACAATAAATAAAGAAAATGACATTATTATAAAGACCATGACTTACTCACTAGATTTTCGTAAACAAGTTCTTAAAAGTATAGATGACGGCATGACCTTTGCTGAAGCTGCTATTTTCTATAATCTCAGCCCAACCACCATACAAAACTGGAAGAGACTTGTTCATAGCAGAACGACTAGGCAAACCAAACCCTATAAAATACTAGATGACGTGCTACTTAATGATGTCAAAGAACATCCTGATGATTACCAGTATGAGCGAGCACGTCGTTTAAACTGTAGTAAAACAGGCATTTATCATGCCTTAAAGCGCCTTGGTATCAGCCAAAAAAAAGACCTTAGAAGATCCAAAAGCGTGTCTGATAAAAAGAGCGAAGTATCAGAGTAAGCTTAATAGCTTTACGCAGCAAGGCTACCCCATTGTGTACATGGATGAAAGTGGCTTTGAGGCTGAAACTATTCGTCCTTATGGCTATGCACCGATAGGCAAACCTTGTATTGATAGCTACAACTGGCAAGCAAAAAAACGAACCAACGTCATTGGTGCTCTGTATGAAAAGATGTTGTTTGCACTGAATTACTTTGAACAGAACATTAACAGCAATATATTTTATGATTGGTGCAAGTTCACACTTATTCCAAGCCTTAAAACCAAATGCGTGATCGTCATGGATAATGCCAAGTTTCATAAAAATAAACGCATTCAAAAGCTATTGAACAGGTATGGTTATCGTATTCTTTGGCTGCCGCCGTACAGCCCAGACTTGAACCCTATCGAAAAGAAATGGGCACAGGTGAAGTTTCTACGTCAAGGCTAGATGCAAAATGACTTATCTAAATTTTTTTATGATATTTGTCCTGGCCATAACAGTTTTATTTTGAACTGACTATAGTTAATTATAAGAAAATATAACTTACTCTAAATAATAATCGCATTCTCTATGTTCTTTCACCAGCTGATTATTTTTTTTATAACGATAGTCACAATCTACTAGTTGAAATTGAGTATTATCATTCTCTAAATCTAACTTAAACTTGTATGTTAGAATTTTTTCTTCACTAAAATTAAATTGAGAATTTTTTAATCTGGGTAAATTATTGAAACTTATTGTATAAATTCCATTTTTTACTTTTACTTCATCTAAATACACTTCATCTCTTTCATAATCATTTTTTTTCGTAACTCCAGTACGCTTGATATCTTGTCTGACGCAACCTTCAGGAAAAAATTCCACAAATTTATTTACCTTTTTATTATAAATAAACAAACAAGAACTCCATGCATATTCTTCAGGACGCAAAGTAGAACCCTCACTTTCAATATGGAGTAATGAGATATTAGTGTCAGAATAACTTGAGCTTATGTGAATATATTCTTTGTTCTTAAAACTAACGTTAAGTTTCTTTTTATTTTTCCCTGATAAAAAATATACATCGAAGTTATTATTAAATACTTTTCTAAGTTCTTTTTGGTCTTCGTTAATTGTAGGGACTTGAGTAACTTTAATATTATCTGAATTGGTTACAATGGCAATTGGTTTAGAGTTTTTATTTGAAGGATCTTCTGAATGTATTTTAACTAGTAGTTTCTTATTATATTGACTAAGAGGATAGTCTATTGCACGAATAAAAATGTCATCAGTTACTTCAAGATTAACATTATCTGATAAAGGATCAATATCAAGTATATTGGTAACTTCATTGCTAACAGTCTTGTGAACATCATTGTATGATTGTGCTATAGAGTTTTTATTCTGACTTTTATTCTGATTTATAAGATTACTTTCAGATTTTCTATCTGATAATTCTTCACTATTTTGCTTCGCTTCACCAAAACTACAAGCAGTGACGCTGAGGCAAATACTCATTGATAAAAAAAGTAATTTAATATTCATTTTATTGGACTCCGTTTTCAATAGTCGAACAATTATCTAATAAGGGAAAAGGATCATAACGATATTTAAGTCCTGTTGCGCCTAACGATTTACTTACTTCATCTCTGACTTCAAAGTGAAGGTGAGAACCCTTAGATATTGAGGTCATACTTCCTGCATTGCCTGAATTACCACTAAGACCAATCGGCTGGGAAATATCTTCAACTAACTCATCTTTGTCAACTTTAATTTTGTTTAAATGGCAATATATGAAATATACAATATCTTTTTTAAAATCGAGTTTATTTCTTAGTATATTCTTTTTACTTACTGGTAGATCATCAACATTACACTGTAAAATTATCGAATTACCATAGCTACTATATGAAGTGGCAAATACGATACGTCCCTTACAAACTGCGTATACGGGACTGTTGAGAGCTGCTTCTAAATCATTTCCCTGATGTAACTTTGAATGACGCTTGGAAGTTCTACCGTGTCTTGATATTTCATTTGTAGCTAATGCTAAATTTTCTTTGCTATATTTATTGCTTTTATAAGTTAATGGAGCAGAACCATAACCGAAACGTCTAACTTGGCAGGTATCAAGTGGATTTCGCCATTGATTCCCTCCACCCACATTAGTAGTGTTTTTTGCAGGAGCAGGAGCAGGAGCAGGAGCAGGAGCAGGAGCAGGAGCAGGAGCAGGAGCAGGAATACATTTTTCATTACTCTTACTTTTATATGAAACACCTTCCAAAATGACAATAATAGCGTCAAGACTATTTATACAGATATTATCAGGAATTTTATGCATAAAATTTTTAACATTTATGTACGAATCAATATAATCTCTAATCCAAGTTTGATAAGCTTTCACACCATTTTGATTAGCTTCTTTCATATACTTTTTAAACTTGTCTTTTTCCCCTATTTGTATAATGAGTTTTTTTCTCATTAAGCTACTACTTGTGTACTCATTTTTTATTAGTCTTTCAGAACCTGATGGTCCATCATGATGAGCAAGATAAGCTATCTTAGCTAAATCAGCTTTACTAGTGATTTTATTAATAGGTAAACGTTTTCCTAGAGTCTCAAGATTCATTTTAGCGTAGACCATTCCTGCATCAATCGAAAGTTCAGGATTATATTTAAGTTTTAGCAATTTCGCATCTGTAAGCTTAGGATGCTTTTGTTTGTACTTATAAAGCAGTGAGTCAGACCTTTTGGAAATGTCACGCCAAGTACCATCTAACATTTGAGTCATACCGCCTGCTGATGTTGTACTATTCTGAGAATCTGCTTTCCAACGACCTTTCAACGAACCACTGCCTATTTTTGCTGATTCTGCATTAATTATTGCAGCTGTAGTAGGAGCATCAAAGCCATGCCTTTTAGCTGCACTAATTATAAATTGACGATATATTTCATTATTTGGATGAAGTTTTAAATTTTCGTCATTATAAAAATCTGCTACTACATGGGTTGGAGTGCCGCCATCTGTACGAATTACTTCATTGTGATCTTTTACAGAAGAGTTTTGATTATTAGTCTTTGTTGGAGCTTTACTTGATGTTTTGGACTTATCAGTTTGAGTGCTTTTATTGCCATCCGACTGACTTTCAACTTCTTTTTGAACAGGAGGAGTTGGTTGTTGGTTTTCTTTTTCCAAGACTTTACTTAAGTCTTTGAGCTTTTCTAATTGATGCCCTTTTTCTGGAAGATTACTCCCAGAAACTTTCATCATTCTTGAAGTTAAAGTCAAACTTTTTTTTCCTAAAGGAAGAATAGTGTGATGAGCAATTAATTGAAACTTTTTATGGACATTTAAAAAATAGATCTTGATACCTGCATGTCTATCTTTGATCAAAATATCTTTTGTTATACTGTTAGTAATTGCGATAGTTTCGCATTTACTATCATATTCGAGTTGAAGAGTAGCTTCATTGATAGGTTTAAAAGCAGAGTCTAAAAGTTTTATTCTTAAAGTCGTATCATAACTTTCACTTTCGTCAAGGTGTAAAAATATTTTTTGACCAATACTTAATTGATGTATTTTCTTACCCTTAATATTATTCCAATCAGCTAACTGTTTGACACTAACGCCATAAAATTGACCTATGCCCCAGAGTGTGTCACCTTTTTTTACAATATGTGTTTTTTTAGTCATTATACAGCCTTAATTAGGATTCTTGAGAACCATGTTCACCTAAAATAATATCTTCATCCTCATCTTCGCCTTCACTATCTTCATCTTCAAAATGACTTGACCACTGATCAAATCCAATTAAGGAATCATATTGCATATGATTATCATCTTGTAATAGCATAGTCATACCTGAGTTGTCTGTTTCTGATTCAGAAATAATCTCATGAGTGTCTGGGTTAAAAAGAATAACTTTAGCTTGTTCAATCCCTTTACCTAGTAAACTCATAAAACTAAACTGAACTGCAAAAGGAGGAGAGTTTAAAAACTCTAAAGGCTTGTAATTAACTCTTGCCCCCGCCACCAAACTCTTCCTCACGGCCTTAACTTTAATCGTTCCCGGACACACCAGCTTAATACCACTTTCATCGATCGTAATGGATGCTCCTGCACTGGTTTGCAGCTTAATGCGTTTTGGACTCGATACATTCACCTGTCCTGACTCACTACCAATCGTCATGCTTTGTTGACTGTGCAGCTGCAACTCACCGCCTTGTGCCTGTATCGCTAGTGGTTTAGTGTTCGCACTCACATGTAATCCCGATGCGCTCGCTTCACCACCAACCCCAGAGAGCGAATCAATACTATCTGCCGTCAGCGTATAACTACCTGCCACCACATCCGACTGAGTAGCGCCTGATTGTCTGACGATTGTTTTCGCCGTCCATAGCGTATTGCTTGCTGATGCGAGGATGCTGTCTTTGCTAACCAGTAGCACATCGGCTGCGCCCAACACTTCGGTATTTAGCGTCTCATCGATAATTTGCGCACTGGTTTTAAAGGCTTCTATCGACTGTCGGGCATTACTAAGTGCCTCGGTTGATTGCAAGTGTGCCTGCTTTGCCTCTTTAAAGGTTTCACTCAGCTCAGTGCCCATTGTTAACTGGCGTTGTCCTGCATCATTGACCCAAGCCGATTCATGCTCTGACTGGCTGTGTCTGATACCAAAGGTGGAGAGTAGAACGCCTGTATCGCCGGTGATTTGCAAGCCATGGTCGGTTGCTAGATTGATCCCTTGACCACTATCTGATGATTGATGATTGCTAAAGCGATGCCGCAGCACGCCAAGCTCTAATACATGCTCATCAGGGGCAAAGGTCGCTTGATCTATAATCGTTGGCATATCAGCATTGGCTTTACTGCCCGTATTAACCGTCCACTGTAGACCGATCTTGTTTGGCGTGTCATCAAAGTTCATGGCCACTTCAGAGTCGCAGGTCAGCCCATACTGGGCGATACCTGATAACCAGCCACTGTGTCCATCATCTTCACTTATCTGTGAGTGACCCATACCACCGCCATGCCATCTAGGAGAGGCACCGCCTTGTAGGTTGTGTCTATTAGATAAGCCCGCATCGCAAGTAGTGATGTTTGTTGCGTCGACATCGCCCATACCGATACCGTCATAGAGCGATCTGCTAATCACTGGACTGTCGATATCGCCGTACCAATGGTTAAGCAGGACGGATTGTCCAAGCCGTGGGGCGAATTGCCAGCCATGACTGCTACCGGATGACAGTTGCAATGCGCGCAGGGGCGGGGTAGTGCCGTCGTCGTGAGGGCTGATGCCTGAGTAGACGGGGGTCGTGATGGTTTGTTGTAGGTTGTCATCGGTGACACTGGAGTCATAACTTGGTGCGGTAGCGCTGCCAGTACGCGCTTGGGTGAGACCTTGATAGGTGCTGCTTACTAGGGATAAGCTGCTTGGATAAGGGGTGTAGGCAATTGAGGCGTCAAGTAGCGTAGCTGATATATAAATGGCTATCTGCGGGTACTACTAAACCTTCTTATTATCAACTTTGTTTACTCGTTAATAAGTTCTAACCGATCTTGGATTAAGGTACATCTCCTGTGTATTACTTACACTGAATTCTGCTATATCTCTTATAGAGTGATATCTAGCATCTTGAATCGTTTTTTCAATAAATGGTTCAAAATCTTTGTTTGGTGAGAATATTAGAATAGGCAAGTTTACTTGATTTTCAGCCATCACAAAATTATCATCTCTTTCGATACGAGTAAATGAGCTATAAATTCCTTTCTGGTTATTGATTATGAGACTATCAATATCCCAAGCGTAACCCCAATAATATTTATCGTTACTATAAATAATAGGATTAAAATAAAATAGTGTATCTAACGACTTCTTATCAAAATTTATCTTTGCAATTTGTGCATCACTGCCGTCTTCATAACCTCTTATACTAATTAGTTCTTTTTGGTTGTCATTATCTACATCTATAAAAAAGTGATAGTTTTGGCTAGGTAGATCACTCAATGTGAGAAATAGTCGACCATTATCTTGAACCCAAAATTCTCTAAAATCTGATAGTTCTTCAGAGTAAGCAAGATATATATAGTCATCTATTAGGTTGTTGTTAAAATCTTCACGAATGGTTCTCTCAATAACAAAACCCTCCGGTAAGATAAAAGAATTACTTGATTTTTTATCATAAGTAATAAAGTGCGACTCCGTAGTGTCTGAAACGCTATTTACTTTTTTTTCAGAGGTACTAACAGATAAGACTACGCTCTCTGAAGAATTATTTACTCCCTTATAGGATGTACTAGTAGACGACGCTATACTATTTGTATCAACGTCTGTACAACCAACTAAAAGAAAGAAAAAAGCTGTTAAAAAAATCGTTCTCATATTACTACCTTTGTGAAGACTTGCTCGGAGATTTATTAATAGTTTTCAACTCTTTAATTGTGTAAGGGTTAATTCGTCCACCTACTCTATTAGGAGTAGTGCGGACTTCAAAATGAAGATGATGCCCTTTTGTTAATTTTTTATCTACATTACCAGTCTTACCAGTCTTACCTATAGGATTTCCAGCAGTTACTTCTTCATCTTCCTTAAACAATCTTTCCGATAAATGTGCATAGAAGAAATAATATGTTTTACCATTGTAATCTCCTTTTATGCCAATTACATGACCATAGGTATCTGATGTGTAGTATTCATAAACTATTCCACTAACACAAGCAAATAAGGTTGTACCTTCTGGTGCATATAAGTCTAAACCATCATGTTTACCGCCCGTTCTTCCTTTGTAGTCGCTTTTGTTTGGAGTCCACTGTGTATTAGAGTACCATCCTCTGAGTTCCATTCTTGACAAGGGATTATGCCATTTAGCTTTGGACTTCTTAGCCTTATAGATATAAGGAATATCATTTCGATCAGCACTTGCTGTAATAACATCTTTCTCAACTTCCTTACCGTCTTCATACACCAGTACGGTTATATCAATACCTACTAGCGAATCATGTGTTCGACCTCTTGTACCATCTTTTCCTGTCACAGAAGTGTTCTTACCATATTTAGTAGACTGAGTAATGTATGAAAGCCCTGATAGTGGCTTATTTGTTGCTTCATCAACGAACTTTATGGTAATTTTAGCCTCATCTGAGGAAACCTCAAGTGTCGGCCCTGTTTCTGTATCTTTTTCAACCTCAGTTACCTTTGGCTTTTCTACTTTGATAACAGGATCTTGCTCTGTTTGAGGTTGTGGTGTGTTATTTGGTTCACTGGTCTCTGGAGTAGTCGCTGCTTCTTGATTCAAAGCATCTGAGGCATCGCTAATATTTTCTTCAGTGATGTCTGTGCCTATGATCATAGCCCATTCTTTAGAGCCATAGGTAACAATGGCGGTTGTTTGCGCTCTACCTTGTCCATCAATAACAGTAAGCTTTTCACCAGCAAGGGCTTTTATAGTGCTAATACCTTGTCGGTTAGCTCTTTTTATAGCAGAGTGTCTGCCACGATACAGGGTTTTAAACTCGTAATGAGGTATGGGTTGATGATTATTATCGACAAACTTAATGTTAAAGGAGACAACAGGGACTTTGAGTACTTTGGTTTGTCCGTTTAAGTCTCCAGTAACAGGAAACGCCATGCTGTAAATAGATTGTTTTTTGCCACCGTCATCATCAAGATAAACGCCAATAGATTGACTCACATCAGCTGTTATACCTGATTCAACACCTGAGCTATCGGTTTTATGGGGTTTGATATTGTTCTTGTACTCAAGGTGATAGGTTGTGTTTGGTAAAGGCTTACCTGTGTCGCCTTCGACTAGTTTTATATTAAAAATTACTTCATCAATGGTAATATTAGTAGTACCGTCGTCCTTTTGTTCTGAACTACTTGTTTTATCATTATTGGTACTACTATTGCTATCATTAGGCTTTTGTGTAGCTTCCACTTTTTTATGTTCTGATAGTAAGGATGAGTAGTTATTTTCACCTAGATAAAGTATTTCATAACCTTGTATCTGATCTGCTTTTTGAATTATTGTTTCAACAAGATTCCCATTTATTTTTAACTGAATTTTCGCTTCTGGATGTCTGACTATTATGGGTAAATTACCGTTTTTATCTGTTTTATGAGTAACTACGATTCTGCCCAAATTAAATGTACCTTTATATTCAGAGCTGATTTCAACTTCTTTGTTGGGAATGCCAATTTTTTTGGCATCTACAATCTTTACGTATATCTTCCTTTTACAACAAGTTTGGACGTTGTAATGAGCAAATAAACTCATATATTTACCAACACTAGTCTTATTGCCATCAACTTCGTTAATCTTTCCATTCGATGTTAAAAAATCTTTTACTGCATCATCTCCTTTCAAGTGTCTAGCTGCAATGACTCCTGATTCTGTAACTTCGAAGGAACTAAGATCTTTTGCTCCTGTAATAGTCTTACCATAAAATTCATTTACATTTATATTCCTCATATAGCCACACAAACGATCAATCCAATATTGGATTGCTTTCATTTGTATTTCACCACTGTTTCTAAAAACATCAAACGATGAAGCACTATATTTGTTTGTCCAATATTTTTTATTTTTGTTTCCCCAATCCTGATGTTTCCTGTCTCTAGTTTCATCTTTTATATAACATCCTACGTCTTCTAATGCTATCTCAGAGAACTGGAATAGCCCTACATAGTCCCAAGGATTCAGTCTTCTAACAGATGCTGGATTGTCTACATATTCACCTTCTTTATTTTTTCCTTTATAGGTGTAAGAATATCGTAGATCTGAAGATGATTCTTGCCTAGAAACCGCTCCGATGTATCCTACTCTATCAGGGGTATACATTGCTCCTTTAACTGGCTTTATTAGTTGGCTCATATTATTTTTCCTTAACTATCGACAAGCGTTTTTTACAAGCACCAGGAGCATAGCTATAATGTAGAGGATTCTGTGTACTAATATATTTTTTTAACAGCTCTCTAGTACGCTGATTATTACCCGTTACGTTATCAATGATAAATGAACAACCATCATATAGCATACCTGTCATATCATAATCTTTTGGGTCAAAAATGTAGAATACTTGACCTATAGCACATTTATTATCAAAGCAAATTTTATTAAATACATATTTTTCATCAGTATTTATATCTTGTATATATACTCCTTCTCGCTGCGATCCTAAGGCATAAAGCTCCTTGTCAGCCAAATCGATAGGGCTGATAAGTTTAGAAATCATTTTTTGAAAGGCTTTATCATATCTACTGTCGTAATTAGGGTTACTACCTTCTATGGTTGGCAATACTTCATTCACTAGTTCAAATGGATAGGTGGTAAATTTTCCACTGCCGTATTCGTAGGTTAAATATCGAAAAGAAACGTTATCCAATGCCAGCTTGATATTAAGCTTATCTGTATAGCTTAAAGAATCTGAAGTATATGCTTGCTCTAAAGGTTCGTTCTCTTCATCTTGTGAACGACCAATCATTTTGAGCTGAACGCGTGGTATGCTATCTATATAACTTTGATAATCTTCTTCGTTTGTGGTTTGAGCTACACTGATGAATGGTGTCGTGAAGAGGAACATTGAAAAAAAGCATAGATTTTTATCTTTAAATAAGTACATAAATTATCCTATTAAGAAGTTTAACAGCCAAAGTCGTCTTCATCATGTGCATGATTATCACCACAATCTTCAAATAGATCTTCAATAGAGCAATGATCGCTCTTTATCTGATTTGATACGTCAATAGCTTTAATCTCTCCTTTATGGTTCACGTTGCCAATAAGTTCTAACTCAACTTTCTCAGCTTTATCACCAAACACTCTTAGCGTCTGACCATCTTCATCAAGCCTTCCTTTGATCTCTGTACCTCTTGTGTGGTTGATAAGCTTATAGCTGATACCTTGGTCTATTAAATCTTGCGGTAGCAATTTCTTGAGATCAAACGCTTTACTAAACAACCCTGAAGTCGGCAAAGCAATTACTGGCGCACTAACCTTCGCCCCCGCAACAAGCCCCTTCTTCACCGCCTGAATCTTAATCACCCCCGGGCACACCAGCTTAATCCCACTCTCATCGATCGTGATGGATGCTCCTGCACTGGTTTGCAGCTTAATCCGCTTCGGACTCGACACATTCACTTGTCCAGCCTCACTACCAATCGTCATGCTTTGTTGACTGTGCAATTGCAACTCACCACCTTGGGCTTGTATCGCTACCGGCTTTGTATTCGCACTGATATGTAAGCCCGATACGCTCGCTTGACCACCCACTCCTGAGAGCGAATCAATACTATCTGCCGTCAGCGTATAATTGCCCGCCACCACATCCGACTGCGTGCTGCCTGACTGTTTGACGATCGTTTTCGCCGTCCATAGCGTATTGCTTGCTGAGGCTAATATACTGTCTTTACTGACCAGTAGCACATCCGCCGCGCCTAAGACTTCCGTATTTAACGTCTCATCGATGATTTGTGCCGTACTCTTAAACCCTTCTATCGACTGTCGGGCATTACTAAGTGCTTCAGTTGATTGCAAGTGTGCTTGCTTTGCCTCTTTAAAGGTTTCACTCAGCTCAGTGCCCATTTTTAACTGACGTTGTCCTGCATCATTGACCCAAGCGGACTCGTGCTCTGACTGGCTGTGTCTTAGTCCGAAAGTGGAGAGTAATAAGCCTGTATCACCTGTGATTTGTAAACCATGGTCGGTTGCTAGATTGATCCCTTGACCACTATCGCTAGATTGATGATTGCTAAAGCGATGACGCAGCACGCCAAGCTCTAATACATGCTCATCAGGGGCAAAGGTCGCTTGATCTGTAATCGTTGGCATATCAGCATTGGCACGCGCCCCAGTATTCACCGTCCACTGTAGACCGATCTTGTTTGGCGTGTCATCAAAGCTCATGGTCACTTCAGAGTCGCAGGTCAGTCCATATTGAGCAATACCCGATAGCCAGCCGCTGTGTCCATCATCGTCATTGATCTGTGAGTGACCCATACCACCGCCATGCCATCTAGGAGAGGCACCGCCTTGTAGGTTGTGTCTATTAGATAAGCCTGCATCGCGAGTAGTGATGTCTGTTGCGTCCACATCGCCCATACCGATACCGTCATAGAGCGATCTGCTAATCACTGGACTGTCAATATCGCCGTACCAATGGTTAAGCAGGACGGATTGTCCAAGCCGTGGGGCAAATTGCCAGCCATGGGTTGCGCCTAAGGAGAGTTGCAATGCGCGCAGGGGCGGGGTAGTGCCATCGTCGTGAGGGCTGATGCCTGAGTAGACGGGGGTCGTGATGGTTTGTTGTAGGTTGTCATCGGTGACACTGGAGTCATAGCTGGGGGAGGCTGATAAACTGGTATCACCAGTGCGCGCTTGGGTGAGACCCGTGTAAGTGCTACTGGCAAAGGATAAAGAACTGGGATAAGGGCAATAAGGAATAGCAGCGTCAAGCAAAGTCGCTGATACCCAAATCCCAGTGTCACGAGCAATATCGTAGCCATGATCGGGGATGAACATTCCGCTCTGTTGCGTCGTATGTTGTAACCACGCTTTGATATAGGCTTGGTTGTGATAAGACACGCTGTCGCTGTCCGGCTCAATCCCAACCATCTGCGTACTGATACAGTAGCTAGTCAAACGACCGATAGTAGGTAAATTATGAATACTCACAGGACTACCGACCACCATGCCTCGCATCGCACCAGTCGCTTGGTAATGTTCACGCTGACAGCGATTGGCATTCACCCATTGCTGTGCCAACACCGTCGCTGCACTATCGCTATCGACGCGTGAAGGCGCACCTAAGAGCACAGTCGTGTCATCTGTTGCTAGTGCTGACTCATCAGCGGCTTGGCCTTCATAAATAGTATCCGCGCTTAAGCCATCTGCTCTTACCATCACCGTCTGACTACCCAGTTGCTGCGACCTCATTTGTAGCTCATTAACCGTATCTTGTCCTGACTGGATAGAAGACTGGGCATAACGATAGTCTAATGGTCGTAACTCTGTCTCATCAAAACTGCTTAGTAGCATCAGACAGCCTAAATTATCTAATGAATCACCCGATATCCATAGGGTACTGACACCACTATCAGCAAGTAGCCCGGTTATAAACTCCCAATCACTGACATCCGACTGGGTGCGTATAGGAAGCTGAGAAGACAAGCGCTCTGATGCCTGCAAAGTCTCAGATAACTGCCAATCAAATTCATAGTCGGCAAAGAGGGTAGTGACGATATCGAGCGTAGATTGATTGATGAAACTGCGGGTATGAATGCACTGGGTTAATTGCCAATCGGGGCTGACGATATCTAAAGTGTAAAAATGCATTGCCCCATCTGAATGCTGGTAGTTGACGGCTTTAATAAGCCCAGTGCGATGACTGGGTTCACGGGAAACCGAAAGGGTGTTTAAGCAGACAAATGTATTTACCAAAGATAAACAAGAGTTTAAATCTAAAAAAGCATGCGAGTAGAACAATAGCTGACTAGTATCCACTTTATCAATGGCGCTTGACCAAGAGAATGCAGCAGGATATAAGGTAGTAATGGGTATATTATTGGTTTCAACGGTAATCTGGTGTAGACGAGCGGTTTGCGAAGGCATAAGGGAGGTTCCCGTGACTGCAGATTTAAGGGTACAGTCGGTCGCTTAAAAATAAGCACTGCTAAAATATATACTAAGAAAAGTATAGAGTTTATTGAAATATTGTCAAGTATCTGTATAATCGATTTGCAATAAGTTTTTCATTAAAGAACTTTAGTTCTAAATATATTCTATTATAACGTCATACTTTCTCTTATTCTTTTTGTTTTAATGATGATGATTTGCTTATGAACTCTATTGATTGTACTAAGCTGAAAGGGGTAGGTCTGCTATCTGTGATTTTCAGTGCCAGTGTGTTACTGACGGCGTGCGGTGGCGCCGCGAAGAAGAACACACAGCCCTTAACGGTTTCTAAGCCAACAGTGGCTAAGCAGTTGGATGAGCCTTCACTCTCTTATCTTTCTGATGCCATAAAAGTCGATGATGGGCGTGCAGTGACAGCCCAGCAATGGCTGACCATTGCTCAAAGCAACTATCAATCAAAAAAGTACGCCCGTTCATTAAGAGCTGCAACCGAAGCATTGAGTCTCGATGATCAGCTGGTAGGAGCACGTCAACTTGCTATGCTCTCTGCGGTCAAAGTAACGGAGAGTAATATTGACGCTTATAGTGACAATGCGGTGATGAACGATAATGATAAAGCGAGATTCAAAGGTACTTTAACCAATATAACGACTTTGGTTAATACGGCTGATTAATCATTATCGAGTCAACAGATGCATACATCTCATATTAATAATAGCGAGCACCGATTTACGATGACAATTATTAAAAACGCTATCAAAGTCACTAATAAAATATCCAAGACGATCTTGACCGGTCTACTTATCATGGGATCGGTTATGAGTACAGCCCATAGTGAGCTTTCGATACAAGAGCAAGATCCAGGGTCAAGCATCATCAATCAATATGCTGCCCTTAAAAATGCGGATGCAAAATCACCGCAGTTGCATCAATTGATTGCCGACTTAAATCAGAGGCTAACTCGTAATCCGAAGGATTCTTTGGCTTGGGAGCTGTTGGCTCAGATTTACGCCAACAATGGCTATCATGCTTATGCTGTCTACGCCGCGAGCGAAGCAATTGATTTAGGTCAAAGCACCACCACGCTCAAAAGCATCCTTATAAATAGCAGTGCTCTTGTCTCACAGAGCCAATTACAGTCAGATTACTTGACGGATGATATGGATACGGCATTTTTAACTGAGTATCAGCACGCGCTTAGCAAGATATATGGTGAAGTCTACGGTTTTAACTATGATGAGTCTTTGCCAAAACCACCTGCGCCTGTGGTGAAGGCTCGATCGACTAGAAGCAAAAACGTGTCCAACGCGAAGCGCCGCGCAGCCGTCAAAAGACAAGCCGCCCCTGTTAAAAGAAAAGCAGCAGTGAAACAGAAGTCACGTCCATTGCCAAAAGCGAAGCCCGTTCAGAGACCGGCTAAACCATCATCCCCTAGAAGTAGCAACACCAAATCTACTGATCCATTCAGTATATTACGTTGAAACCAGAAACTGCTGAGGCAACTTATTATGGCTAATCAAGATAGTGTGCAAAAGAAACTCGCAAAAGTACGTGCGCCTCGGGTGCATTTGACTTATGACGTTGAAGTGGGCGATGCGATCGAAACGAAAGAAATTCCGTTTGTCGTTGGGGTGTTGGGAGAGTTTTCAGGAGATTCTACCCTTGAGCAACCACGCTTTAAAGACAAGAAATTTGTCGAAGTAGATTTGGATACCTTTGATGAGGTGATGTCAGGTCTAGCACCACGTGCGACGTTCCGAGTAAGCAATGACTTGAGTGACAAAGGCGGCGAGTTCGCGGTTGATTTGGCATTCAATAGTATCAACGATTTTCGCCCTGAAGCGGTTGCTGATCAAATTGAGCCATTAAAGCAACTGGTACAAGCACGAGATCGCTTGGCAGATTTACGCAACAAAATATCGGCCAACGAAAAACTTGAAGACCTATTGGATGATGTGCTTAAGAACACTGAACAAGTCAAGAAAATGGCGGAACAAAATCAAACTGACGGTGAGGATTAAACGATGAATGCTCAAGCCCAGCAGCAGATAGCAACGGATCCATTGAATAGTGAAAGCTATGACTTACTCGAAGAAATCGTCAATAAAAGTAATGTTGCCAAGTCCGATGATGAAAAAAACCGCGCGAAGTCGCAAATCGCCGAGCTGGCCAATGAAGTCATGCAAGGCACGGTGACATTATCAGACAATTTAGCCTCATCTATTGATGCACGAATTGCGCAAATTGATGCGCTGATCTCTAAGCAGCTGACGACGGTCATGCACGCACCTGAGTTTCAGAAGCTAGAATCTAGCTGGCGCGGTCTGCATTATCTATGTAGCCAAACCCCGTCTGAATCCATGCTTAAGATACGCATGATGAATACTACGAAGCGCGAGCTTACCAAAGACTTTCAATCTTCAATAGACTTTGACCAAAGCACGCTGTTCAAAAAAATATATGAAGAAGAGTTCGGTAGTTTCGGTGGTGAACCATATGCAGCAATCGTTGGCGACTTTGAATTTACTCGCCAAAACTCTGATATGTATCTGCTTGAGCAGTTGTCTCATGTTGCGGCCGCTTCCCATGCACCGTTTGTGTCGGCGGCTTCCGCTGAGATGTTCGGACTTGATTCCTTTACTGATATTGGTCGCCCACGCGATTTATCAAAGATATTTGAAACGGCTGAATATATACGCTGGCGCGCCTTTAGACAGTCAGAGGATGCTCGCTATGTGGCGCTGACAGTGCCTAGCTTTTTAGGTCGTCTGCCTTATGATCCCAAAGATGGCACAGTGGTAGAGGGTTTTAACTTCACTGAAGAAGTCTCTGGTAATGATCACAGTGATTATCTATGGGTGAATGCCGCTTATGCTTTTGCTTCACGATTGACTTCTGCCTTTTCTGACTATCGTTGGTGTGCGGCTATTCGCGGTGTGGAAGGTGGCGGCTTGGTTGAAGGTTTACCGGTCCATACCTTTAAGACTGATGAAGGGGACTTAGCGCTTAAATGCCCAACGGAAATCTCTATTACCGATCGCCGTGAAAAAGAGTTAAGTGACTTGGGTTTCATTCCATTAGTCCATTGCAAAAATACCAATTATGCAGCCTTCTTTGGTGCGCAATCAGTTCAAAAAGCCAAAACGTATCAAAACGATGATGCCAACGCCAATGCGGTACTGTCGACTCAGTTGCAATACATCATGGCAGTATCACGTATTGCCCATTATCTAAAGGCAATGATGCGCGATAAGGTAGGTAGTTTCTTAGCACCTGGTAATGTTGAGTCGTTCTTGAATGATTGGATTTCTCGCTATGTCTTGCTAGATGATGGAGCCTCACAAGAAGCAAAAGCCCAGTACCCACTGCGCGAAGCTTCTGTACAAGTTGTAGAAGTGCCAGGCAAACCTGGTGTCTACAAGTCCGTGGTCTTTTTGAGACCACACTTTCAGCTTGACGAATTGTCTGTTTCTTTGCGTCTGGTCACTCAACTGCCGCAGTCTAGCAACAGCTGATCGTTTATTAAAACCCAACGTTAAATTTAAATTTTTAAATATAAGGTGTGTGATATGAAAGATATTTATATTCAGTTCCGTGGTAAGTACAAAATTGACGGTGAGTCTCGTGACAGCGAGCATAAAGGTTGGCTTGAAGTAAATACTTGGGATCACTTGATTCGTCAGCCAAAATCAGCGACAGCCAGCAGCGTTGGTGGTCACACTTCTGAGCGCTGTGAACATGCCGATATGACCTTTATGAAAGATTTGGACTCGACCAGTCCTAAGCTATGGGAAGCATGTTCTGCTGGCTATACTTTTGATGAAATTCAAATTGACTTTTATCGTGCCAACGGTGATAAGCGCGTTAAATATCTTGAAGTAAAGCTTAAGCATGCGCTCATTGCTAGTGTTGAGCCAACTGTCCGCTCTGAAGGCGTACCAATCGAAAAAGTCGGTATCAAGTATGCTGCTGTTGAGTGGACTTACACCCAGCAAGATATCGATGGTACTGCTAAAGGTGCTGTGACGAAGAAGTGGTCATTAGCCAATAACACTGCTACTTATACTGCCTAAACTGGTGTTAAGTGTTATTCATTTATTGTGTCAATGAAGAAAGGTTTATATCTAGGCCTTTCTTTTTTATTTTTTTAAATGAGGATGACTATATCCATGAATTACGCCGCTAACGTCTCTAATCATAAAGTTGGGTTTCGCCCAAATTTATTTGAGCAACTATTCGATGACCAGCCTCGTCATTTAGCGCATGAACTCGTGGTTCGCAGGCTTAATATTGATGAGTTAAAGTCTTCAGTAGCCCAAGACCTAGAAGCGTTATTAAATACTCGCTGTGTGGTGTCGAGTAAGCTGCAAGCCTATCAACATGTACGCTCATCGATACTAAACTTTGGCATATTGGACTTTGTGGGACTGAGTAGTGCCAATCCTGCAGACTGTGATTATATCTGCCGACAAATCGCGCAGACAGTCGAGCAGCAAGACAGTCGTCTGCAGAATGTCAGAGTATCGCTAGATATTGGCGCTGTTGATGTCAATCAGCTGTGTTTTTCAATTGAAGCGTTACTGAAAGTTTATCCTGCCCAAGAGTTGGTCAGTTTCGATGCGTTCTTTGAGCCAAGCTCTCAGCGTTATTTAATAAAATAGTCATTATTAATTTAATGAAATAACCAGTGTTACCGCTCAATCTTTACAGTTAACAGCGATCACTATATTGAGGCATCATGGACAGTCTACTTCCTTATTTTGAGCATGAGCTTAGTTTATTTAATAAGCAATCAAAAGAATTTGCCAAAAAGTATCCCAAAATTGCCAATCGGTTATTGATGGGTCACGATACGGTAGATGATCCGCATATTGAGCGATTGATACAGGCTTTTTCACTGATTAGTGCGCGCATCAATAAAAAGCTAGACGATTCGTATGCCGACTTTACCGAATCTCTATTAGAAGTCGTTTATCCCGATTATCTTAAGCCTTTTCCATCAGTCTCTATTGCACAGTTTAACCTAGGCGTGCAGGGCAATGCGATGAGTGAGCCTGTTTTAGTGCCTAAAAAAAGTATGTTTGCTAGTCAAAAAATCAACGGCACGCCTTGCCAGTTTCAGTCAACCCAAGACGTGACGTTGCTACCGCTACAGATAGATAGCGTCGATTTTGAGACGCGCCAAGAAGTATACGATAATCAGCATGGACTGCTTAACGGCTGCATTAGCATTAAATTTAAAGGCCTTAATCCGAGCTTTGACTATCAGGCTTTGTTAAATCATCCGCTAGATTTATATATAGATGAGGATGCCAGTCAAGGCACCAGCTTGTGGGATCTGCTAGGGTGTGATGTGAAACAAACACACCTTCATGGTAGGCAGGTCAATAAGATAACGGGTAGTCCGTTTGAGATTATAGGCTTCGATCCGGAGCAGCAAATTCTTCCTAGTCATCGAGTGAGTAACGCTGCCTCTGCATTATTAAAAGAGTACTTTTATTTCCCTGAAAAATTCAATTTCTTACGCCTCAATCTTGGCCGTGTTTGTCCCAATTTAAAAATTGATAGCACTGGTTTTGAGATTCGCTGTTATTTTAAGTTTGATAAAAAAAACACCATCCATTTAAAAAACTTGCAGCAACTGAGTGCCAGCAGTATTAAGCTGTTTTGTACGCCCGTGGTCAATCTATTCAAGGCAGCCGCCAAGCCCATTCAAGTCACTCATCGCTCTATCTATTATGATTTGGTGCCCGATACTCGTGCGCTTTTTCAACATGAGATTTATGAGGTCAATAAAGTCATAGAGTCCAAGCAAAGTAATAATCGTTTGATACAACGTGAGTATCATCCGTTTTATGCGCTCAATCACTATGAGCAGCAAGATGATGGTCGTTATTATCATATCAAACGCGATAAGGATATGGCTGAATTTAAGCAGGGCTTTGAATATCAGATTATGTTTGTAGAAAAGCAGCGTGAGGATGTGTCAGGTGCGGTGAGCATAAGTGCTGCTCTGCTATGCACCAATAGAGACTTGCCCGCGCAAGTAGTGTTCGGTCAAAGCCGAGGTGATTTGTTTAGTGAGGGGATGACGGGCTTTAGTAGTCTGTCATTATTAAAGCAGCCTACCAGAACGGCACGTTTTGAATACACTGGTGAGGAGCGTTGGCGACTAATATCGCTGATCAGTTTGAATTTTTTATCACTTGCTGCCCAAGACGCTGAGCTGATGAAAGAGTATCTGTCGCTCTATGACATTACCCAGTCTGCCTCGAATAAACTGCTGGTAGAAGGCATCGTCTCTGTCACCACCAGTATCAAAGCTCAGCGAATTCAGCGCTTGCCGCAACCTGGGTTTGTACGCGGTACGGTCATTGATATTCAGATTAACCAAAAGAATTTTGCTGGAGTGAGTATCCGCCAATTTGCCCATTTATTGGCCCATGTTTTTGGCTATCACGCCAGCTTAAACAGCTTCGTTGAGGTTGCCATCAGTGATGCCGTTACCAAAGAGGAGATATACAGATGTCAGCCACGCAGCGGTCTCAGTCCTCTTATTTAACGGATTTACTGGCGGCACCGCAATCCTATGAGCTATTGCAAGCACTGCGTTTGGTTCAGCATGAATTCGGTATGGGGCATGCCCCTATTGAGGTGCGCTACCGTGCCTCGTTGTCATTGGCGTATCCGCAAGCTGAAATTGAGTCGATGGCGCTCATTGCTCAAGACAATATGGAAGACAGTGGCCGTTCAGTAAAGGATGACCAAATAAAGGACAATTCATTAAATGTCAGTTCGTTAATGGCCAGGCAGATAGAGGTTTGTCCAGCAGTTATCGGACTCACAGGCCCATTATCAGCTTTGCCCGCGATGTATACCGACCATTTAGCATCGCGAGTCAATCATGCAAAAGACAAAGCAGCCCCCGCTTTTTTGGACTTATTTAACCATCGATTGACGGATTTGTACGTACAAGCGAGCTGGTTTTATAATTTGCCATTACAGTATGAATTAAATAATAAGAAAGACAGCTACCTGTTGAGCTTGCGAGCGCTGGCACGGCAGCCGAAAAAGCTAACGGCAATCGATAGCTTGATTGCTTATGCTGGCATGATTGCCCCCGGACGTCTGACCGCTGATCAGTTAGCACATGTACTGTCGCACTTCTTAGATAGCACGGTCAGCGTTCAGCAGTTCGTGCCTGAGTGGTTTGATCTGCCCGCTAGCGAGCAGACCGCACTCGGTGGTCAGCATGCGGCACTTGGGATATCTACATTTTGCGGCGCGCGGGCTGTACAGTTCGATAGCAAAATTAGAATCGTCTTTCATCAGTTGGATGCCAAACGCTATTTAAGACTGTTGCCTGCAGGGGATATGTATCGCGTCATTATCGATTTTATTCGTAAATGGTGCGGTGTGAGCTTGGCGGTCGAAATGCAGCTGGAGCTAGACAAGCAATATATTACCCCTTTGTCATTATCAGAAAGCAGCTTTGGTGGCTTAGGGCAGGGTGGGTTTTTGGTATCGAAGCCTGCGACTCAGCATCATGATGACACCCGCTATGCGTTGCCTATTCAGTAAAGATTTTATGGTTAATAGATAGATAAGTTGCTTGCTCATTTATGAGAAATACTGAGTTTTATATATAGATAGGTTTTATCTATTACTAAGAGCCATACATCGGTTTTATAAAAATAATATTAAGTCTATTGAACATGCCAAAGGAAAAGATTTATGAGCCAGTTAAAAGCTGTAATTACCCGCTTAAGCCCAAGCTGTCGACAGTGTTTGCAGCAGGCAGCTAGGCTTTGTATCAATAACGGGCATCGTGAAGTTGATACTGTCCATCTGCTACGTGAACTGATTGCTACGCCGCACAATGATGTGGCTCAGATACTTAAGTTCAATAAGATTGCTCAGCCATCGCTTTTAGCAGACATGACCGATTTGCTGAATACCTTTGGTCAAGCAACAGGCTCTACCCCTGTGTTTAGTCAAGGATTGATGGCGTTGTTAGAGGACGCATGGGAGCTAGCCAGTAGCCAACATGGTCAGAGTGCTGATAATAATAGCGCACTAGAAATCCGCTCTGGGCACATATTGCTCGTGCTATTGGCATATGAGCGTTATCAGTCGCTACTCAAAACCCTTCCTGAGCAGCTACAGTATATCGATCGTTTTACCTTAAAAGATGACTATGAGCGCCAGTGTCTCGGTAGTACCGAGGGCAGTGGATCAAGCAGTAATAAAAGTACCAATAACAGAGGCATCAATAAAGACACTGAGGATAGTGCAGATAAGAATACAGCCAGTCAGGTGTCTTCAACAGAGCAACCCACGACTCAGTCGACCCCTGCGTTGGATAAATATACTTACGATTTGACTGCAAAGGCCAGTGCCGAGCAAATAGATCCGGTCATCGGCCGTGAGTTTGAGATTCATCAGCTGATCGATATTTTGGTTCGTCGTCGTCAAAACAACCCTATTTTGACGGGTGAAGCAGGTGTGGGTAAGACCGCTGTGGTAGAAGGCTTGGCGCAAAAAATAGTCGCCGGTCAAGTGCCAGATCAGCTAAAAGACGTGACGATACGGAGTCTCGACATGGGCTTACTACAAGCAGGGGCGAGCGTCAAAGGGGAGTTTGAGAATCGTCTCAAGCAAGTCATCGAAGAAGTACAAGCCTCGCTACAGCCGATTATTTTGTTCATTGATGAAGCACATACCCTTATCGGTGCTGGTGGGCAGGCAGGTCAAAACGATGCAGCGAATTTACTGAAACCGGCGCTGGCTCGTGGTGAGCTGAGAACCATTGCTGCGACGACGTGGTCAGAGTACAAAAAATACTTCGAAAAAGACGCGGCATTATCACGTCGCTTCCAAGTCGTCAAAGTCGATGAACCTGATATCGAGACGGCTGTAGCGATGATTCGTGGGTTGAGTGCCAAGATGCAGGCGCATTTCGGTATTTTAATAGACGATGATGCGCTACAAGCGGCGGTTGAATTATCCGCACGTTATATCAGTGATCGACAACTACCTGATAAAGCGGTCAGCGTATTAGATACGGCAGCGGCACGGGTGAGTTTATCAAAGACAGCCATGCCCAATCAGCTAGATAGGCTACAAGCCAAAGGTGTGCAATTAGAGCAGCATATCAACAATCTCAGTCAACAGCTTGAGCGTATCGGCGGTGTGGATGAAAAAGAGAAAGTCAGCCAAAAAATTGCCGTGCTTGATGAGCAGCGTCAGTCGAATCAACAAAGCATTATTGACATGACAGCTCGCTGGCAGGAGCAACGTCAGCTTAATGATCAGCTTGATGCACTCAATCAGCAGTTGAATGGTAAGGCTGATAATGCCTCTAATAAAAATATACTTAGTGCAAAAGAGCGCTTAGACAAACAGTCTGAATATCAAAGTATTGAGCAGTCACTAAAACAAGTACAAGAGACACATCGCCTCATTCATCCTGTATTAGACAGACAAGTGATTAAACAGATTATCTCGGATTGGACAGGGATTCCACTTAACGATATGGCAGGGAATGAGAAAGACCATATCTTAAATTTGGCTGATACCTTGCAAGCACGTGTCATTGGGCAAGATCATTCTGTGGCCGCTATCGTTAAGCGGATTCATACCGCAAAAGCGCGCCTAGATGACCCCAATCGCCCGCAAGGGGTGTTTATGCTAGTCGGGCCAAGCGGTGTGGGCAAGACGGAAACCGCATTGGCGCTATCAGAGGTACTGTATGGGGGTGAGCGTAACCTTATCACCATTAACTTGTCAGAGTATCAAGAAGCGCACAGCGTTGCCTCGTTAAAAGGCTCGCCGCCAGGTTATGTTGGCTATGGTGAAGGTGGTGTGTTGACCGAAGCGATTCGCCGTCGTCCTTACAGCGTGCTCTTGCTCGATGAAGTCGAAAAAGCCCATCCAGACGTGTTGGATTTGTTTTATCAGGTCTTTGATAAAGGGGTGATGGAAGACAGCGAGGGACGTTTGATTGACTTCAAAAACACCCTGATCTTATTGACCAGTAATGTTGGTTCGTCTGCGATTATGCAGGCATGCATCAATACTGATCCAGCCGTTACTGATTTTAGCCTGCCAGACAGTGATAGCCTAAAACAAGTTATTAATCCGCATTTGTATAAAGCCTTTAAACCCGCGTTTTTGGGTCGCTTAACGGTCATTCCTTATTATCCGTTAACGGATGACGCGCTCGCAGAAATCATTCGCCTGAAACTGGATAAAATCACTGGCCGTATTCATGACAATTATGATGTCCCTTGTGTCATTGATCCTGAAGTGATCGAGCTGATTTTATCACGTTGTCATGAGGTCGACTCTGGTGCACGTAACGCCGATGCTATTATCAGTCATACCTTGCTACCGCAGCTGGCAGGTCAATTATTGGCTCACGATGACAGTCAAAGTGTCCTCAAGAAAATTACTGTATTCGTCGATGATGAAGATAATTTTGCGTATCGTCTTGATACCGATGCGGTTGTGCCACTGAATCAGATGGCGCAATACAGTGAAAGTGAGACTGAGGATAAGGTTAAAAAGTCGGCAAGCAAACCAGTTTCAGCCAAAAAGCCAGCTACCAAAAAATCTTCTACTAAAAAAGAGCCTGCTACTAAAGAGGCTGCCGTGAAAAAGCCATCAGTAAAAAAAACCATCAGTAAAAAATCTGTTAAGAAGGATTTATTATAATGAATATGGGTAATTCCTTACTAACCGATATCAATGCCCTTATCGCTCCTATTGATGGCAGTCATCATGGTGTCGGCGAAGACCTGACTTTTGATTTACGTATCGATGCCATCGTTGCTGCTCGTCAAGAGGACGATCCACTGCTGGCACAAGGCAACTGGGTCACTGAATTAAAAGTCGCTGATTGGGATTTTGTCAAAAACCAGTGTGCAGAGTTGCTGAGCCATACCAGTAAGGACATGAAGTTGGCGCTTTGGTACGTTGATGCCTTGAGTCATACAGATCATCTGGCAGGTATTAGTCATGGGCTAAGCGTATTGCAAGCATTCAATGACGAGTACTGGCTCACCATGTATCCACCATTAGACGGTGAAGAAGACAGCATGGATATTAGGGCAGGGCTATTGTCATGGTTTGTAAAAGCGCTCACTGATGACCTAAAACAGCTATCACTCTCTGATACAAAAACAGAAAAATATAATTATAACTATTATCTAACCGCTCGTGACCATGACAAGCAGCGTCAGCAAAATCCTGATAGCGAATCGTCCAGCCAATTGACGCTTAGTGATTATAACCAAGCCATCAAGACCAGTAGTGAGACTTGGCAACAAGCACTGATGAGCAATCTGAATAAAGTCACTGAGCAGTGGCAGACACTGACCGATCAGCTCAATAATCTGATGGGTATGGATGCACCAGTCTTCGCACCAGTGACGGATTTATTGATTGCACTGACGCAGCATTTGCGTCCATTGATACCAGCATATTCTGATACTGCTCATAGTATGGGTCAAGAGAGCCAAGCCGATAATGTCGACCTGATTGATCCCAATGAACCTTTAATGTCGGATGGTAATGGACAATCAGCCAGCACAAATAATATTAGCTCAACCAGTTTTAATCCTAGTAACCGCGATCATCAAAGCAATCGTCGGCAAGCGCTTAAATTGCTAGCTCAAATTCAAGACTACTTTGCAACCAATGAGCCGCACAGCCCAGTGACTTTTTTACTCGGTCGGGCGATTGATTGGGCCGATATGCCACTGGATCAATGGCTCACTCATATCATCAAAAACGAAGATCAATTATCGATGCTGTCTGACATGATTGGTATTCAGCCCAAACGTGATTCCTCTGACGATGATCATTAAATTAAAGTTGGATTGATAGAACTGTTGGTTAAATTGCAATGCTTGCATTACTTTTTACTTTGCAATTTTGATCGCTAAACCTTTAGATAGAGAAGGGCTTGTCATGGTATGGACTCAAACAAAGCGGCATGTGCAACTTAGCAGTGCCCATCCTGATATTGCCACCAGTATTATTCAACAGGCTGACTTGGTTGAGAGTTTGTTAGGTATGCCATTACCTGACAGCGTTTGGCGTAAGCCCGCGCTGATGCCAGCGCCTGATGCCTACCCAAGCCCTTATCATCACGACCAACGCGCGCAGTCCTATCAGCAACGTCAGCTCGCTCTATTCAGTGGCTACCGTATTAGCATTACGTTACTGCACCCACAAGCAGAACTGGATATACAACAATGGTTAGGCCAAAAACTAGCCATGCACTGGCACACGGGTGACGCCATACTACCCAGCCAAATCCGTCACGGCATCATCACCGAAGCCGTTGCCCTTGGTAGCAACAGTGGTATGGCTGCCTACCGTATTATCTGCGAACCTATCTTAAGCCAATTACGCCTGAACAGTCATAACCGCCGTCATCATCATCTAAGTTTAAGCGAGCTTATCAAAGATATTATTAGCCCATATGATATAGACGTTGAGATTGACGAGCGTCTCAGTGATGACAGCAGCTATCATATTCAGCATAGCGTCCAATACAACCAAACCGATCTCGCTTACTTAACGCAGTATCTCACCCTTTACGGTATTACTGGCTACTACCGTCATGAAGCGGATAGTCACACGCTAGTGTTACTTCCTCATAATGGCGAAATACTGCGCCCTGATGCCAATGACATTCAAAGCATTCTCAGTCAAAACCCTGCCAATCTCGCTGATAGACAAGATCGCATCACCGCCATTCGTCCCCGTATTGCCCAGCATATTCAGCAAAGCGATCTACATCGTTATGACAGTCGCTTGATGAGTACCTATACCGGCAGTAGCAGTAGCGCGCAACCTATCGATTCATCAAGCAGCACGCATCAGCGCTTTTTGCACAGTCATAGTTATTTAAACGATGATGGACTCACCGCACTTGCCACCCGCTATCAGCAGAACGCTGAGCAGCTGGCCAATCTAGGCAGCCTAACCGGCAACATCCGTCATCTGAATTTGCCAAGTAGCCACTATATCGATGGCAACCCTTATTTGACTGATCCGATCAGTCTCGTCTCTATTCATCAGCACATTAACAATCATATACCAGCAGACTGGCTCGGCGCTGCGCCCTTTGATCCCATTACTTTACAGCCCAATGCGAAGCATTACAATGATGACGACAATGACAACAACGTCCATCATATCACTGCCTGCTACCTACCGTTTCCACATCATCACCACATTCCCTATGGGGAGCAGTTTGCTACACTTGGACAACCGCATCCCAGTCTGACAGGTCTCATGAGTGCCAGTATTATTGATACAGATAGCAGCGCCATCACCCATGACCGTAACCACCGTGCGCATATCAGATATCACTGGCAAAGCGAAGGAGACGATAGCGCGCACTGGATACCCATTGCTAGTCACCTCGTTGCCGACCACATGGGACAGACTCATCCTCTGCGTCATGGACAGCATGTCCTTATCGACTTCATCGGTGGTGACATCACTCATCCCATCATCATTGGCAGTACCCATAACGGGCAAGGCAATACTGATGCTCAGCATAATAGCATCGTCAGTGATACCGACACTATTGACGCCACCAGTCCCGCTTGGTTCATCAATCAAAGCCATACTTATCCCATAGATGGGATTAAGACTCAAAGTATCGACAGCAGTCGCACAGGCGATGCCACTAAAGACAGCCTTATTAACGGCTATAACCAGCTGATGTTTGACGCCCATCCTGACAGTCCACAGATTAACGTCTATAGCAGCAGCTTCCAGTCCAGCCTAACCATCGGTCATCTGTATCAGCATAGCGACCATACTCGTGGTCAAGCACGGGGCAAAGGTATCAGCATCGAGACTCAAGCCGCTGCCAACGTGCAAGGCAGTACAGGTATTCATATCAGTAGCAGTCAGTCAGACCCCTCATCAAAATCTCACATGAGTCATGACAGCCACGGCAAACTACAAACAGCCGATCAACACCAGCAAGCCTACACCCAGCTGGCTGATACCCATCAGCCAGTGGGACTAGAGGGTAGTACTAATAATAAGCAAAGCAAAGATAAGAGTAACAAGGAAGAATCCCAAACGCCATTTGCCCAATTTAGCAAAGACACTAACGATAGTACGCTTAGCGAAGCTGGACAATGGCAACAACCTAATCTGCTGATCGACTCCCAGCGTCATCTAGCGATGCTCAGCGGACAACATAGCCAGCACACCAGTACCCAAAGCACGCATAGTCATGCCACCGATAGCACCCATCATCACAGTCAAACCCAAATGAATCAGTTGGTAGCAGGCGATATACATTACTACAGCAATAAAGCGCAAACCCATACCGCCGCTCATGGCGATGTGATCATACAAGCGCATCAAGAGCAAATGCGACTCGATAGTGAACAAGTACTACGCCTGCACAGTCGCGATAGTATTGAGATTATCGCGCCTGATACGCTGACGCTAAAAGCGGCAGGCAGTGGCATTGAAATATCGGGTGGCAATGTGACGTTTATCACGCCTGCTCAAGTGGGCTACAAGGCGAGTAAGGTGGATTGGGGCAGTGGGGGTGGAGGGCTTGCTAGATCTATATCCTTAAGACAAGCAAAGATTATAGAAGGTAAAAAGTATTACCTGAAATATAAAGCTGAAGATGAAGAAGGCAACATACTTAGGAATCGCGATTATATCGCCTATAATCATGCGACTGAAGAGACGATCATAGGTAAGACAGATAACTTAGGATACACCGAGCAGTTTATTACTGAAGAACCAGAAAATATTGAAATACATGTTGTAGAGGGACAAGATAATGGCTAAGAAAACAGGGTATATTCATTTATCTATTTCAGGTAGTGTTTTCGTAACAAGCTGTAGGTATGAAATAAAAATCAATAGTAGCGCTATACTTTCTAAAACCCCAATTATTGGACTAATAGGTGCCAAAGATATAGTGGGCAATAAAGGAATCAAAAGAATAGATTTTAGCTACGATAGCGGTAAGGTAGATGTCAATAAAATAATTATAGGTTATAAACTATTTATTGGAGAGTTAAAAGTAGATGAGGGTACTCTAAATGCTTCAAGTAGCAGTAAAGCTCAGATAATAAATAATAATGTCAATCAGCTTCATATTAGGTCGACAGTTGAAGTAACTATAGATAATCGAGAAGCCCAAAGAAAAGTGAATGCGCAGACCTGCAAATATCCTGATGGTGCGATTCAAGTAGCGGAATATATTGTTAAGGAAATACAGAAAAACGTTAGATCTAGTGAGGCTGCAAAAATAAAGTCTCAGTTATCATCTATAATAGCACCGAGAAAAGCTTTAGGGTTTTATAATTGGTATATGCAAGTTGCCCCCGGCAAATCATGGGATCATAAGCCTAAAATTAAAGATCATCCGAGTCTTAAATATCTAGCTGTTCAGAGAAAACTTGAATCGGGTAGAATGTCCAATTCATTTTTTCATAAATATAAAAATTACGATTATTTTTATGATGTTTGGTCAAACATTCATTATGGCTATGTAGGCAGGTATGTAGGGTTTGACGCAAATACTTTGCTAACGGGTTCTTATCTACAACAATTTGGCAAGGAAGCAATTGATGAGGTGATGAAGGTTAAAAATAGTGAAAAAGTTTTCAAAGATATGGAGCTTAAAGCAGATACCAAAGACGATATTACAGCCATGCAAATAGGTATAGATTTGTTTGAAAATTTTTATCCTGCAACATATGTCACTGAATATTTGATATTGAAAATATTAGATTCTACAGCTGATTCAAACTTGCCATATTCTAAACAGGCCCATGTATGTTATTTATAGAATAAACAGGAATCATAATGCATTTAAAGAAAAATTTAATAAAATACATAGTAATTCTAAATATGCTATTTGCTATAAATAGCCTATTAGGATGTATGCATGCAAATTCTTCAAACAAGATTTTTTTGAATAATAAAACAAGCTTTACGCTTTATACTTCGAAGTTTGAGACCGAAGATAGTGATACTGAGATTACCTTAGAAGAGATGGAGTCGGAAAAACGTATAGTTTTAGATGTCAATGAAAAAAATCTTTATTATGTTAGTGATTATGCTCTATTAGCGGATTCTCTAGTTAATATTGATATTATGTGGCATGTTACCGATAAGAACAGTGAGGGAAAGCCTTCGTACAAAAATCAGGGAGAGGTCTTTAATGTATCAGATACAGAAAAAGGTTTTTGTAGCTACGAAATCGATATTTATGATACTCATACTGAGGTTAGAGGGCTAGGTGAAGGGTTGTGTGATAAAAAGATAATACTCAATGAAGATTTCTGACAGATTATAGGAGCTATCAAACTTAGTATCTATACGATGATAAGCAGCGTACAGAACAGATCATTGATGCTGAAGGTAATGCTGTTCACTATCATTATGACGATAGTAAATCTTGGCTAAGTACCCTCGTTAAACGAGTCGATTATCCAGATGGCAATAGCATCGAGATGCGCTACGATGATATCGGTCAGCTGACTGATAAATATGATGATACGTTAGGCATTACTACTTCAACTCACTATGATGTTGATGGTCTAGTCATCAAACAAGTAGACGCATCAGGCAATAGTACTGCTTATGCTTATGATGACTATCGTTGTCTAAGCCAGCTCACCAATGAGAATGGTGAGACATGGATATTTGAGTATGATAAAGGTGATAATCTTGTTGGTGAAACCCGTTTTGATGGTCATTAAAGTCGATATCGCTTTGACGCGCTTGGCAACTTAATAAGCCAAACTGATAATCCGCATCTGCCCTCAAACCAACAGCGCCGTATCAGTTATGAGCGAGACTTGATAGGACAGATAGTGACTCAAATCAGTACAAGCGCAGAGCAGTCTGCACAAGTACAATATCAATATGATAAAGCAGGCAAACTGCTGAGCGCAACCAACCCGCACAGTCGAATCGATTTCGCTTACGATGCCAATGGACAACTCATCAAAGAGCGTCAAACCAGCACCCTTAACATCGCAGGCTTACAACATGAGTATAGCTTAGCGCTACAGTATCAATACGATGAGCTAGGCAATCGTACAGCCACCACCTTACCTGACGGCAAAGTCATCAATCAGTTGTATTACGGCTCAGGGCACACTCGTGGGCAAGCACGTGGAAAAGGCATCAGTATCGAGACCCAAGCCGCCGCTAATGTGCAAGGTAGTACGGGTATTCATATCAGTAGCCAAGCATCAGACCCCTTATCAAAATCTCATATGAGTCATGACAGCCACAGCAAACTACAAACTGCTGACCAACACCAGCAAGCTCACGCGCAGCTAGCTGACACACATCAGCCAGTGGGACTAGAGGGTAGTACTAATAATAAGCAAAACAAAGATAAGAGTAACAAGGAAGAATCCCAAACGCCATTTGCCCAATTTAGCAAAGACACCAATGACGCAACCTTAAGCGAGTCCGGACAATGGCAACAAGCGCATCTGCTGATCGACTCTCAGCGTCACCTAGCTATTATGACCGGACAACATAGCCAGCATACCAGTACCCAAAACACGCACAGCCATGCTACAGATAGCACCCATCATCATAGCCAAACACAGATGAATCAGTTGGTGTCAGGTGATATTCATTATTACAGTAATAAAGCCCAAACCCATACCGCCGCGCATGGTGATGTGACCATACAAGCCCATCAGAATGAGATGCGCCTCGATAGTGAGCAAGTCCTGCGACTCTATAGTCGAGATAGTATTGATATCATCGCGCCTGATACGCTAACGCTGAAAGCCGCAGGCAGCGGTATTGAGATATCAGGTGGCAATGTGACGTTTATCACGCCTGCTCAAGTTGGCTATAAAGCGAGTAAAGTGGATTGGGAGAGTGGGGGTGGGCTTTCGTTAAGTAAGGTTAATCTAATGCAGGCAAAAATATCCCATAGTCTTTTATATACTACACAGTTCAAATTATTAGACTCAGATAAAAAGCCTCAACCAAACATAAAGTATGTAGCATTCTTAGAAGACGGAGAAGTTGTATCAGGTATTACTAATGCTAGTGGAGAAACTCAGCAATTCCAAACCGAAAATCCAGAAGAAATAGCAGTACATTTTTCTACTGAATTATTGAGTGGTGTTGAAGTTACAAGGTCGGGAGATTAAATGTGAGTGAACAAACTGTAAGCAGCACTTTTAAGCTTGAATATAAGAACTCAAATGGTAGACATGATTTTGTCGACGCTCATTATAGAATAGTAGATAAAAGAGGAAGAGTATTAAGAACCGGTAAAACTAATGAAGATGGAAAGACTGAACCAGCCACTATAAAGAAAGGCGAACCAATCTATATAGAATTAAGAGATTTATCTACAAACACATGGGAGTCTGCAAGTCCTCGAAAAAAAATGGGTTACACACCAACTAAATCAGGACAAAGCGCTACTGTTTTGGTTTCCAACTGCTATTTTCAAGCTAAGCTAATGGCTAACAAATGGGTCAATTTTAAAAAACCTTGGCGTTATGAAGTGGTATTTCAAGGAGACAATAACAAAAAAATCACATTGAAAGGTACATTAGATAAAGAAGGTAAGACTAAGGTTTATGATTCACAAAAGATGCCAATGGCTAAGAACCACGAGTATACAGCAATAGCAAGATTTGAAGAACTGGCTATAAGCAGTCAACCCAATGTTGAAATAGTATTTATTGAACCTATTACAGGCGAAAGGTTTACTGACTCTAAACGCGTTATTCCTATAGGGTCTGATAAAAAATATCGTGAGTTTCAGATTCAACTAACTCCAAGCACTACAAAGGTTTATAGCGAAAAAAGTACAGTTCAACTGCAAGAACAAAAGCAGCGAAGAACAATAATACTTGATGTAGATATAACAGCGGGAGCAACGTATACGGTAACTCGAGAAGATGAAAAAAAATTCTTCGACAATAAGTTAGCGGAAACGAAAAAATCTGTCTTTAAAGATGGTACACCGCATATTGTCTATATTCCTAATAAGTACAATGGAAAAGTACTACTTAAAAGAGGCAGTAAGACTATTGCGACTTTTCCATTAGAAGCCTTAGACCCGAATGATACAAACGCACCTGTTGTGTTCTGTTTAAGCAATAAGTCGACTAGTATACCAAAACGGAAAGTATCGACAAATGGTATCGATGAAACAGAGCCTATGATGTGGCATTTTCAGACAAAAGAATCACTAGCAGAAGGGCTCTATGAATTTGATGAAAAAAGTAAAGGCTCAACCAATGATCTAAAAAAAATTGCTAATACTGTCTTTGGTTCAATAGCTTTTGATGGCGTTTTACTACCTACAGTCGGGGAAGCGCAAAATGCACTAAAAGCTAACAACAGAAGTTTTATCTATGACGCATTTAGAAAACTCAAAGTCGGTAAAGATAAGCAAGATAGATTAAGATTTTATATTAAAAAGTCTAAAACTGGAGCCAATATGATTGTGTTTAAAGGCTACTCTGGGCTTAGAGGTTTTTTAACAGGTACAAGATACGGTATTGATAATATGAAAGTCGGTATGACTGCTTCTGCATCTAGCGTTTATGCAGCGGCAACATCAGTAGGTTTAGGAGCAGCAGCTAAGACGACAGCATCTACAGCAGGCAAAAGTTTAGGCGGTATAGGGTTTGGTATAGTTGCCGTTTTCGAAATAGCAGAATGGCTCACTTCAGATGATCCATTTAACAACTGGTCAGATTTGTGGATGGGACTTGGTAGTAGTGCCATTAAAGCGGTTGTCGCTACAGCAGCAGGATTGGCTGTTGGAGCTTTTGCAATTGCTTTAACGGCAGCGGCTGCTCCAGCTATTGCTGTTATCGCTGTAGGTGTTGGAGTGACAATACTTGTATCATTTGGTCTCGAAGCACTAGATTCAAGGTTTCAAATAACTAACAGAGTCAAAGGTTATATGAATGAGCTTGGCTACTAAACTAGGAGTATTATCTTGAAAAACATACCTTGTCAACTACCTGATCCAGTAGCGTTTCCAGAAAAGCTGTATATGCATTTTAAAGGAAAAATAGCCGTTTTTTTTATAATTTTATTGTCAGGGTTTTTAGCATTCGCTCATTATTTAGTTGGTAGTAGTCAATTGTGGACACTTACTGTATTAGGTTTTTTCTTTACATATACAATGATTCCTACTAAATGGTATATGCAGAATGTCTATCGGTTTTTTATTGGCTCTTTTATTGGTGTTTTATCTACTTCATTAGTATTTTATTATATTGGCTGGCTTTTTTTTATTAGTATAGGTATTGATATAGCAATGCCCATGTTAGTGCTGAGTACAATAATTATATATATTTCTATATTCAGTATAGAGTTGTATCAGTTCAGAAATAAAATTAAGGTGTACCGACAACTAATAGAAAAATCAGTTACAGGTGTTGATAAAAAAACCTCTGTTTTCTCATTTGATATTTGGATTACAGCTTTAAAGAGCTCATCTGTGAACTTGGGCAGTGGCATATCTATGTATATACTTCTTATTTTGACAGTTCCTGTACTTATAATAGGTTTCTTCGGTGGCAACCCTTTAATATCTGCTAGAATTATTTTGGACAGTAATCAAGATTTTTTGGCTTACATTGTCATGTGCCTAGTTTGTATCGCTTTGAGTGTTTTTTTAATCGCAGTAGTAGTAGAAGAGTTGCTCAAAGTAGTTGCGCTAATACAGTTAGATGATTGAACCTTGCCGTCAAATCCATGGACATTACCTTGGGAAGCTTTAGTCACGCATTCTGACAATAAAAGTTAAACCACACCTATCTTGGCGGTTTATGGCCCAAACCCTTTTGAATTCTCGTTTGGCTGTAGTACTGATTTCCCTATCAGAGTGAACGATTAGCCCTTTGCTTGGCCGCTTGTTCTTGATAGCCATATTGAGTGCACAGCATACCAAATCTGCGGTCATGTGTTTATTAATGGCGTAGCCGACTAGCTCCTTGGTATATAAGTCTTCAACACCAGCCAAGTATAGCCAACCCTCGCTTGTCTAGACATAGGTGATATCACTGACCCAAGACTCATGATAACGCTTAGCAATCGAACTACTGATCAAGTATGTTTGGATAAACTAGCTTATTGTGATTAGAGTCAGTGGTGACTTTAAAGTGTTTGTGGCGACGGCATTTAATGCCATGTTCTTATTGGAATGAGTTTTGCTGGAGCTGTCATAAACATAAAGGAAGCTTCTGATACAGGAGATCTAAATCATATGACAAAAATAACTGTAACAGAAACTCTTAAACTTGGTGGTACTGTCTACGGAGGATATTATGGTGCTATGGCGGGAACAGCCATTTTAGCAGTAGCGTTTGGAGTAACTACTGGTGGATTAGGGTTTGTTGTATTGGGTGCTGGAGCAGTCATAGGTGGTGCAGTTGGAAGTTTCGCGGGTGCTGAATCTGGAAACTTACTAGCAGATGAAATTAATGAGAGAATATAATGAACTGGGAGAATACTTTAGGTTGGCTTGTTATCATTTCAGGGTTAGGCGGAATAGTTGTTTCAATGATATTACGTCAAATGGTTATTCATTATACACAAAAAAACCTAAAGTCATTATGTTATTACCTCTATGGGGATGAGCACTATTACAAAGGTAAGCTAAACATGTATGACATGTTTTTTATGACTTTTATAGCTACACCTATTTTTATTCAATATCATTTTGTATACAAAAGGAAAGGGTGTCTACCAATGTTTAGAGGCGGTAGAGGCACTAGTATCATGCATACTAACTTAGATGAAAAAAACGCTCTATTATTAGTTAAGAAACATTATAAATGGCTAGTTTTAAATATTTTATCTTTATTTTTTGGTTTGTTTTGGATGTTTGGAGTTTTCTTTTTTACATGGTTGAAGAGAGAGGTAAGTAGTTAGACATATTGGAAACAAGGTGAATGATATATTATGACTTATTAGTAGATATTGGCACTCTTATTTTTGTATTAGGTATGATTCTATGGATGATTTCACAGCAACTAGTTATTCGTTACACCCAGAATAATTTAAGATCTTTATGCAAGTATCTTTACGGTAATGAAAGTTATTACAAAGGAAAGTTGAATATGTATGAAATGTTATTTATGACTTTCATCGCAACTCCTATATTTATTCAATATTACTTCATATATAAAAGAAAAGGATACTTTCCCATTTTCAAAAATGGTAATAGTACCATGCACAATAGCTTAGATGAAAAAAATACACTTTTATTGATTAAGGATCATCATCAATGGTTAGTGCTAAATGTTATATCTTTAGGGCTGGCCTTATTCTGGTTCTTTGGTAGTATGCTTTTTATGTTTTTAGCAAAAAGAGCAGGTACAGGTAGTTAATATAGAGCTATCATTAATGCACAGATTTATTGATATGTGAGATAGCTTAAATAAAAACAAGAAGGCTGTGAATGCAACTACGCGACGACTTTGCCAAACATATCAGTGAACTTCATAATCCTATAGAGCGTCCTTATACCGCTAGCATAGGCAAAAACTTATTAGAGAACTCTGAAGATATTGAACATCTCAACAAAGAAATTCATGATGTTAATCCTGATTATCTGACCTTCTTGCCAGCATATTTTTGGATGTTTTATTTTGCTATTGGGTGGGTTTATTTTTCTTCATTCTGGTTAGGTAATTATTTTCTTCAAGATATTGGAGAGGTTGTCTTTATAGATGGTGAATTTAGTATTTTTGATATAGTATTCAGCTTCTTATGGATTGTTGTATTTGGTACGCCACTAATTTTATTTCTCTATCAACTTATTAGAAAACACTTCATTCGCACCCAGTATTATTTTTTAAAAAAAGAACAGAAAATAGCTTATTATTACCGCCCACTGATGAAGTTTAGACAGCCTTATGAGCTTAAAGTAGTCGACTATAAAAACGTACATCCAGACTTGCATCTGGACAAATATAATCAAGCTTACACACCACTCAATCTCTACGTCGCTGATCCTGAGACAGGAGACATTACCCATCATTTAAAGCTTGAGGATTATAGAGTCAACCCACGAGTGCAATGGGCATTTATTCGCACCTATATGGAAAGCCCTGCTGATGAGCTGCCAATAGACAACGAACTCTGCCAAGCATACCCTGCGGATACCAGTCAATCACTTTTTGCTTGCGCTGATATTATTTATCGCAAAAACGGTATACTGCCGAGTGATCATTCTGGCGGTGGTCAGATCATGGTCTTTATAATAGGCTCAATAATAGCTTTAGGTAATCTATTTCAGGCTAATCATTACCAATGTACTAAGCGAGCCATCTTACATCCTGACGTTCAAAAGCTACTTACATGGGACGGTCAAGACAACCCTTATCCTATTCAGCCCATAAATGATGAAGCCAAATTAGCCTTTGACGGTAGAAATTGGGAAGTTAATGTCAGATGGGTATGTATCATACTTATTAACATGGGTTTATTTGTATGGGCGGTGGTGGCTTATAATAGTTGAGGAAAATTTTGGTATCAATATGCAAGCTTCTTTGGCGATAAAGACACGATCGATGTCAACAATTACCCTAACAACCTTTTTAATAGTTCTACAAAAAACATAAGACCTATGGCGAGTCTTGAGTAGGATATGCAAGCCTATACGGCAGTACTGACTAAGAAATATCTTGAACCGACATTTAAAATTAAAATTGCATAACAAAAAAGACCTCGCTACTGTGTTTGTCAGTAGCGAGGTCTTTTACGTAAATAGCGTCAATACCTATAGCTTACAGTTCACACTATATTCTTGACCATTATGCATACTTACTTTCATGATTCCATAATCAGCCTTAGTGTGCCAGTCATAACTCATTTTTGGATCAGAGTTATTAGTATAACGAGCCCCTGAGCCTGAGACCGCTTGATTGAGCGTAACACTCTTATTATTCAAGCCAATCTTTGGTAAATTAACGTTCAAGTTGGCAACTTGCCCATTGTCTGAATATGTTGCCATTACTTGTCCATTATCTTTACAAGTAAAGGCACTTTCTGGATTGCTATCCACAGTAGGATTAGAGGCACAAGCTGCTAATAACAAAATGACTGGTGTCACTACTAGAATTTTTTTCATATTTCTTCTCTATAAATTATAGTTTTATTTGCATAGCTACAATGGTGGTAGCTATTAAGCGCCATATATTAACGCAAAACATTACTCGTATTGTTGTTTTTAATTAACATCAACTAAGATGCCGTTTTATTTTGCCACTTTTTGTTGTCTTGATTGAAATACCACGTCATTGCTATAGGGGCAAGAACGCTCAACCAGATGCCATAAGTAATGGGCAAACCCTGATGCACTGCAAGACAACTTAGCCCGATAATGATTGCTGCAATGATTATCGCTAAAATATTGTGCTTCGATTTTCGGCACATGAGTGTGCGTAACAAGGTTAATGTCGTTAAAAATATGATTAACATTATCATTAATATGTTCATAGCATAAATTTCTGAAATGCTATGCTCAATAGTATTCGCACTAGCATCAGTAACCAAATTAAGCGCACTGCCTAAGGCAGCTAATGAAGCAAATACGAAAAAATGACCGTAACCAAATAAAAATAAATCATAGCGCCGACGCTCTTTATCTAAAATAGTATCGAAAGGGATAGTGAAATAGAGCCACCATAAAGAAAAAACCAATGCGACTAAGCTAGAGCCTAGCATTATCATAGTGCTGGTAGCAGAGTCAGAGTTGACTAAAAAGTATTGTATGCTGTTGCTGACCCCTAATACACCTTCGCCTAAAACGATAATGGTCAAAAGACCATAACGCTCGGCGATATGCTTAGGATGCCAGTTATTGCTCTGCGCCACGCGCGCCCACATTGGCATCAGTAATTCAGCGGAAATAAATAAGAGCAAGGCAGGCATTTGTATTGAAGTCGGTAGAAACAGCCAAATAATCCAAACGCTTTGTAACGTTAATAGTCCAATAATACTGCGCCCAGCCACTTGTTTGTGGCCTTCTACTTGTTGATAAACGCGCCACCACTGACTACAGCTGGCCAATCGCATGATCGCGTAACCAGTGACGCCTATCCATGTGAGTCCTTGCTCAAAAAACTGATTGATGTTGGCGGCAATCATTAAGGAGCCAAACATTTGCAGCATTACTGAGAGACGGTAATACCAATCATCAGGGTCATACTCTGAGGCAAACCAAGTAAAGCTTGTCCAAGCATTCCACAATATAAAAAAAGCCACGATAAAAGTTAAAAATCCAGAAAAATTATGCTCAAGTAAGCGGTGATGAAGCCCGCTTGCTGCTGCAGCAACAGCAATGACATAGACAAGATCAAATAATAACTCAAGCGTACTAGATGCTCGATGTTGCTCATTAGGATTGCGGGCATGAATTTTATTAATGGCAGGTACGGTGACAGGCATAGGGATCATGATTTATATTTTGCTTACCTAAATTTTTTGAGGATGTTATTTTTTTAGTGAAAAAGCCACGGTTTTGTGACCTATCCAATTGACCCAGCTGACTGGAAAGAACCGCAGTTGCAGTCGGATTATATTCGCCATAACGCCAGGCACGACAAGGAACTCTCTGTTTTCTACGCCTTTGAGCATAGATTCGACGGCATCCTCAATTTTTAGCTCGCCTGCCAGCTTTTTCATTCCGACACCTGCTTTTGCCATTATACCTACCTCAGCCTGAGTAAGAGGCGTGTCGATTGGAGGTGGTGCAAACACAGTAATGTCTATACCTGCGAGTTTCCACTCGTAACTGATGGATTGCATCATACCCCAGACAGCAAATTTTGACGCGCTGTAAGAGCTATAGCCATAGCTGCCTATAAGCGATGCCATCGAAGCTGTGACCATCACTTGTTTGCCACGCGATAAGAAGGGTCGGACAGCCGCTAATACATTGCGCGTACCAAATAGGTTGATACTAATGACGCGTTCAAATTGCTCTTGACTCATATCATCAAAAGTCCAAGGACCCGTTATACCTGCGAAATGCATCAGAATATCAGGAGGAGCAGCACTTGATGCTATGGCAACCTGCTGAATGGTCATGGCCGCATCGGTAACGTCTAGCTTGTAGATGCTAATTGACGCGTTATTGGTATTCAGGCGTTGCAAAGCAGTTAAGGTGTCATTGAGAGGTTGCAAGTCAAATAGCACTAAATTTGAGCCCAATTTAATCAGCTGTTTTGCAGTTTCAAAACCAATACCGGAGGCAGCACCCGTAATATAAATTGTTTTGTTGGTAAAGTAACTCATCAAGCTGACCTCATCTGTTTGGCTTTCTTTTGTCCATTGTGGTTTGCTAAAGAAGTCGTTGTTGATGTGCTTTTTTGCAGAGAACCAAATTTGGCTTCACCAATCAAGTGGCTGACTTTATGGCTAGGAATTAACCAAAATGGGGTAGCCTCGCTACTCGAAGCACAGTTAGGAAAATCAGGGTTGATCGATGGGCCAGCAATGGTTTTCTCAATTACCATAGAAATATACTGATCGGTGCTATCCTCCAACGTATTACCGTTTAGGATCACTTCCATATTAGTGCTTTTGGCATAACGACGAATCGCATTAACTTTGGAGTTCATAGGCGCATAAGCATCAGCACCGACACCATTTTCTGAAGTTACACGGATACCATCGGGCACTCTAGCCACCAACGAATGGTTGCCTTCAGTATGACCTGGCGTATGAATCAAGGCTAAGCCTCTACCCAAATGTAGGCTGCTAGTAAAGGTAATGACCTTATTTGGATCGACTCCCTCAATTCCATTAGGACAATACCATTCAGCTTGCACTGGCAATAATCCTTGTACGCTTTGCCACTCTTTTTCGTGTACCAAAATTTTGGCATTAGGAAAGTAAGCTGCTCTATCCGTACTTCCAAGCCATTGACGCACGTCTTGAGTATGTAGGTGGTCATAACTGATATAGTCAATATCAGCTGGCTTCAACCCAATATCTGCCAATGCCTGAGTGACATCACGTGTAATTGGGGCGACTAGATTTTCAAGCGGTGACCAATTAGGCCTTTTATTCGTTAAACGTTTAAAAAAAGGCGTTTCACGATCGGCATCGATATCCGATGGTGAAAATAATAAGGTTTTTAATTCACCTAAAAAATCATGATACTGAATGATAAAAATTCGGTTTAATATATGTAGATAGGGGAATTTATAAGTGCTTTGAGTGTAGACGCCACTATAAGCGTACCAAGTCGGATAAGGGACTCTAACCATATCAGCGCTTTGATAAAATTGTACCTGCGGTTCATCCATAAAGCGCTCTCTAAATGCACTGGCTTTTTTCCGTGCTGCGCTTAAGCGTTCCTGAGGTAAAGGGCTTTGGCGAACGTCATCAAAGTCGTGAATAGCTTTCATGCCGAGCGATATTAGATCCATAATGCATCTCCTTATGACTGATGGATATCTTAAAATAATACTAACAGTATTATTTTTAAGTTTATAGCGATTTTAAAATACTGCCGAGTTTGTTGAATCAGTGCTTACTAAACCTTGTCCCAATAAGGATCATCACCGAAACGCTCAGCGATCAAATCAATTAAGTAGCGGCAACGCTGAGACAAAAACCGATTTTTTGGATAGACCGCATAGGCATTTAGTGTGGGCAGTTGGTACTGCTGCATGATAGGGACTAGCTCGCCACTGGCTAAGGTTTGATAAGTAATAAAGGTTGGCAAAAAGGCAATGCCTTGGCCTTTCACTGCCATCTCACGCAAAAAATCACCGTTGTTGACTTTTATTTTTGAGTTAACCTCTATCTCATGTTTTTTGCCTTCCTTATCTATCAGTTCTATCGTGCTAGATTTGCTCAGACCATATTGCAAAATTTTATGCGTTGCTAACTCTTCTACCGTTTTTGGTGTGCCCATTTTATCCAGATATTCAGGACTGGCACACAATGCATAACGAATGAGTGCGAGGCGTTTGGCTTGATAGCTAGAATCTTGCATCTCTCTGACACGAATGGCCAGCTCAAATCCTTCTTCGACCAAATCCACATGTCGATCAGAAAAATCTAACTCAAAATTTAGATTAGGGTGTTGATTGGCATATTCATCAATAACGTCATTCAGATGCATCAAGCCAAACGATAATGGCGCGGTCATTTTTAGCGTGCCCTCGATACGAGTCGGAGCGCCACTCGTTTCTTCGTTGAGCGCGTCTACTTCACTCAGTATGTTGCCGACCTTTTGGTAATACTGCTCACCTGCTTGTGTTAAGTTCGATTGGCGCGTGGTGCGGCTAATGAGCTGACTGCCCAATCGTGTTTCTAATTCCTTTAGTCGACGGCTTACAGCTGATTTAGCGATGTTCAGTTGCTCTGCGGCTTTGGTAATGCTCCCTGCTTCGACAATGCGGACAAACATTGCCATATCTTCTAGTTGTCCCATTTGAGCTACTCCTTGACTGTTCTTAAAAAAAGAACTTACATTTATAATTATCACGGTTTATCTATCTATAAGCAACGACTACAATTACTGTGTTTCCTAATCAAATAAAAGCTATTTAAACAAACGTACTCATTACTGGAGCATCACTATGGACAAATTACAACAGCTAAGCACGCCAATTGGCCGTCTATTTTTATCCATGATCTTTATTTTTTCAGGCTTTACCAAAATAACAGGTTACGCTGCTACCCAAGGTTATATGGAATCTATGGGCGTACCTGGAATGCTCTTACCTTTCGTTATTGCGCTTGAGCTATTTGGCGGTATCGCCATTTTGATTGGTTTTAAAGCGCGCCTGATAGCTTTGTTGTTTGTTGGTTTTAACATCGTATCGGCGCTTCTTTTTCATCAATTCTGGATCGATGAATCACAAATGAATCCATTTATGAAAAACATTGCTATCGCTGGCGGCTTCTTAATGATTTTTGCCCATGGCGCAGGTGCGTATTCAATTGATAATAGTAAGACGCATAAAATTTAGTATAGTAAATACTTCACTCATCAGGTTTTATCATCATTAAGGAGTTGCTATGAGCGCATCCATCAATATTGCATTGATTATTGGGAGTTTACGAAAAGAGTCCATCAATCGTAAATTTGCAGAATACCTTGTGTCGCAGATGCCTGACCGTGTGAATATCAAAGAAGTGGATATCGCAGATTTGCCGCTTTATAACCAAGATTATGATGATACAACGATTGATAGCTACGAGCGTGTACGTCAGCAATTAAAAGACGCTGATGCAGTGTTAATCGTCACACCAGAGCACAATCGTACAATGCCTGCGGCTTTAAAAAACGTCATAGATATTGCCTCGCGTCCTTATAAAGAAAGTGTTTGGACACACAAGAAAGTTGCGGTAGTGACGGCCTCACCAGGTAGCTTTGGCGGTATCAATAGTGGACTTGATGTCAGAAAAAGTATGCAAATGCTTTCGGCACAAATGATGATTGATCCCGAAATTTATTTAAGTCGGGCAACTGACAGTTTAAGTGAAGATGGCAGTGTCACTGAACGTACACAAAAATTCTTACAACGCTTCGTTGCTGATTTTGTAGACTTTGCAGGGAAATTGGGTGACTAAATTAATCTCTAACGATCCTGACAACACCGCTATTTATATCACTAAAGAGGATAAAACAGTGTCACCACATTCAAAACCGCCGAGTTTTTGGCAGCGTTATCAAACGCCTGTACTGTTAACCGTGGTGGGTGGGGCTATCGATACTATTGGTTTTATCACCTTGTTTGGTTTTTTTACCGCGCATGTCACTGGTAACTTAGTGATGGCGGGTAGTGGATTGGTCAAAGGTGAGCAAGGTCTGTGGATTAAGCTTGCCGCTTTACCATTGTTTATTATCACGGTGATGGTGACCAAGATATTTATTGATCATAGTAAAAACAAGCAGCTAACGCTGAGCCATTTATTTTTAGCAGAAGCTGTTTTTCTGATAGCCTTTATGATTGCCGGCCTTTACTACCAGCCTTTTGTGGATGCAGGGGACATCACTGTGGCAATAGCAGGGGGCTTAGGTCTGATTGCGTTGGCCATTCGTAATACAGCCAGCAAAACGGTGATTAAGCATATGAGTCCGACTGTATTGATGACGGGTAATACCACGCAACTGGGTATTAATCTGACCGATTATTTAATCAATCGCACCGCAGATAACGGTAAAAATTTGACGCACAGCTCAGCATTGGTTTTTAGCTTTCTAGTTGGGGCGTTACTGGGTGCACTTTTATATATTCAGCTAAATTTTTGGGCAGTCGGATTGTTCGTATTACCCGTATTGTATTTGTCAGTAATGGCACGTGATAAAGCGTTCTTGCAAAGTATTGCCTAGTATTTTCTAACGTAATGGAGCCTTGCATTGCTATACAGTAGTGTGGATTTTCAAAACTGATGTCTTGTGTCTTGCTATCTCAACCTTTGCCTTTTGACAATAAAAAAGCCCTATCTTGACGGATAGGGCATTTTTTTTATGTCATCTATAGTCAGGTCAATATAAAAAAGAGTCAGCGTGACGGATATAGTTTTTTTGTCGCCTCTGTCTGCGTAGGCACAGCAAGCAAGAAAAATTTGTACCAGTCACGGATCATAATGTCGTGTATCCATTTTATTTAGTAGCGACTAGGCATGGTTGTCACTGATAAACATTGTCTAAGGCGTTGCTTTGTGAAATACCGAGTTGTCTTGATATTCTGGATGCTTGTCTATGTAGGCTTTGATATAGAGGCAGATAGGTTTCACTCTCAGGTTTTTAGCTGCTGCATCGTCTAGTATTGATTTAGCAAGATAACCTGCAATACCTTGCCCGCCAAGCTCTTCGGGCACCTCAGTATGGGTATAAGCAATGCCATCTTCACCTTGACTGGTGGTAAAAAATTCATAATCTTCAAAGGCGATATGCCCATCAACGTGAATTTCAAAACGTTTCTGATCTGTATTATCTATTACATCATAATTCAATAATGGTTTATCTGACATGATTAAGCTTCCTTATATCGTAAGTGTGATTAGACTTATTCTATATGTACTTTCATTATATGAAGCGTAGCAGCCATTTATGCTACTGGCTCTGTTTAGAATATATAGTGTTCTACCACAAATATATTACGCTATATTGATGGTTTTATTGTTCTAATAATAAGAATAGTTATTTATATTTATCTATGTTTATCTCTTCTTAAACAACAATTATAATTGTTCCATTGTTTAGACAAGTTCGTTAATAGTAAATTTTCAGACATGTTTAACTCCCCAATAACTAAGGATAAATTATGAAAACTATCTACCATGCAGCAAACTCTCGTGGCGATGCAAACCATGGCTGGCTGAAAAGTAAACATACCTTTAGCTTTGCTAACTATCACAATCCAGAACGTATGGGATTTGGTGCGCTACGTGTCATTAACGATGATTTTGTTATTGGTGGTCAAGGTTTTGGTAAGCACTCACATCGCGATATGGAAATTATCAGTATTCCACTAGCGGGTAAGCTCGGTCATGGCGATAACATTGGTAACAATGGCATTATCGAAACGGGTGAAATCCAAGTTATGTCAGCTGGTACAGGCATCACTCATAGTGAGATGAATGGCGATGACAAAGAGGATGTAAAGTTCTTACAGATTTGGGTCATTCCAAACAAAATGAACGTAGCGCCTCGTTATCAGCAAGTACGCATGGGTGACATCATGCAACCGAACACGTTCAACCAAGTGCTATCGCCAAACGCTGACGATGCAGGTGTCTGGATTCATCAAAATGCATGGTTCAGTATGGGTGACTTTGAGCAAGGAGTCACTCAAAACTATACGCTAAATGATGCGAATAATGGCGTGTACGTTTTCGTGATTGAAGGTAGTGTGACCATTAACAATAACACGTTAAATACACGTGACGGTCTAGGCGTCTGGGATACTAAAAGCATGACTATGGACGTTCTAAATAACTCAAAAGTATTAATCATGGAAGTACCGATGACTTTTTAATACTTTTCTACGCTCATTATTTGTGAAAATAAAATATCAAAAAAGGAGTTAGTTCATGAGTATTCAAACGTTAGAGCCAAGATTGGCTGATGTCGGCGGTATTCCAATTGCGCGTTTATTACCTAACAAAGGTAAAAAGCCTATTGGCGCGTGGTGCTTTTTAGATCATGCAGGTCCTGCTGATTTTGACCAAGATGATGCAGGTATGCAGGTTGGTCGCCATCCGCATACCAATTTGCAAACTTTTAGCTGGATGTTAAATGGCGAAGTGCTACACAAAGACAGTTTAGGTAACGCGCAAGTCATTACTAAAAACCAAGTCAATGTCATGACCGCAGGTACGGGTTTGAACCAAGGTATCAGTCATACTGAACAAAGTGTTTTTCCAGATACGGGTGGTTCAAAAGATGCAGCACGTGGTATCAGTATGGTGCAGCTATGGATTGCACTGCCCACCGATCAAAGAATTGAGCGCAGTTTTCATCACTATCCTGAGCTGCCGACGTGGAGCGAGGGCAACGTAGAGATGGTTCTGACGACAGGCGGTTATACCAACGTATTGGGTGAAACGTTTGAAGCACCTACCATCCAATACTCAAAGCTGGTCGGTATAGATGTGTACTTCAAGCAAGATGGCGAAGCGACATTGAATCTAGAGTCAGGCTTTGAGTACGGTATCTTGGTTTCAGAAGGAGAAGTAGAGTCTGAAGGCAATGTCTGTCAGCAAGATCAGTTATTCCGTTTTCATGATAGCGATGTCGCCAATAACAAAAGTATTAAGCTGGCTGCCAAAAAGGGCACACGTATCATGTTCATCGGCGGCGAACCGCTTAACAACCAAGTGCTACTGTGGTGGAACTTCGTTGCTGATAACAAAGCAGAGATTGAGCAATCTATTATTGATTGGAATAATGGCCATGAGCGTTTCGGTAATGTCGACTCTGATATGAAGCGATTGCCTGCGCCTGAACTACCTAAAGGTTTCAAAGGCTAATTATTATCTGTTTTGATACCTTATATTTAACCTTAACTCATAGAAAACCACTGGAGAAAATCATGTCAAATTTACAAGATTTACAGCAATTAGCTGAGAAACGCCGTTCAATCTACGCACTAAGTAATCAATTGCCAGTATCAAATGATGAAGTAGTAAAATTGGTTGAACATGCTATGTTGCACACGCCATCAGCGTTCAACTCACAGTCAGCTCGTATTGTTGTGTTGTTTGGTGACGATCACAACAAGCTTTGGGATATAACCGAAGAGACACTAAAAGCTATCGTTGGTGATGAAGAGAAATTTAAAGGAACGAAAGACAAAATCGCTGGCTTTAGAGCAGGTGCGGGAACCGTCTTGTTTTTTGAAGACAAAGGTGTCGTAAGAAGTATGCAAGAAGCTGCTCCTTTGTATGCTGATAAATTCCCAATTTGGTCGCATCAAACCAGCGCGATGCATCAGTATGTGATTTGGACGGCATTGGCTAGTTTAGATATCGGTGCAAACCTACAGCACTATAATCCAGTCATTGATCAAAAAGTCGCTGAAGAATGGAATGTTTCTGAAGATTGGGAGCTCAATGCACAGATGGTATTTGGTGCGATTGAGCAGCCAGCAGGTGATAAAGCGTTCAAGCCTGTTGAAGAACGTATGAAAGTATTCGGTTAATAGTTTTTAGCATTAAAGACCGTGTAACCAATGAAGCCACTATGATTGTTCATAGCGGCTTCATTGGTTTTTTTATAATTATAAACTGGAGTAATATAATGGATATTTTTGATGCTCAAGCGCTGCAAAAAAAGTATGAACGTTGGCATGAGTTACATGAGCAGATACAAGGTGCTCAAGAAAAATGGGTAGAAGCCAATACATTATTATCTGAGCTGCAAACTTACTACCAAAGCGAGCAGTGGAGAAAAGATCATGAAAGCAACGTGATGATTGAGTGTGCAGATAATATGTATTCCATCATCAGTGAAGACGCTTTGTGGAGTGCGTTAACCGATCATCAAGAACAGGCAATTCGCTGGATGAGACTAGGACTAGATGTCATAGACCGTTGATTCTAGAAGTCCTATTAGCGCGTGTTGAAATCTAAAACACTATCGATTGCGTACTACATTACAGTGGATTCACTTTCAAACAGATACAGTGCGGCTGGGATGAGTTTTTCGTAGCTTCTGTGATAGCAGCAAGCAAGGAAAATTTATACCAGTCCCACCTAACTAGCAATGTATCGATTTTCCTCTGAATTGACTATAGACTTAAACCAAGGGGCGGGCTGTTTCACTTAAATCAGGGAATACACAATAAAAATTTGCTGATTCAGTCGCTGATTGTGATGGAATGAAGCTGCGCATGAATCGTCGAAGTAATCTCTACGGGCACCATTGCTTCGTTTTAATAGGACGTACCGTTGAAAATAGCTTAGGATAGTTTTTGACAGGAACGAAGTACTTCTTATCTTCAGGCTTTATGACTGCTGATGCTACGGTCGGAGCTGATAGGTTTACGTGCTTCCATAACTGACACCCCAATGTACATTTAAAAACTAGTGTACATCAGATGCATGGATTGGGGTAGATAGAGCAGGACAGTATGGAACGCCAGATACAACAAAGCCCCTGATATCAGGGGCTTTAGCTGTTCTATAAGATAGTATAGGACTATTATAATGGTACCCGGAGCCGGACTTGAACCGGCACGCTATTGCTAGCGAGGGATTTTAAATCCCTTGTGTCTACCAATTTCACCACCCGGGCAAAACTTGTTTTATCTTTAACGTAAGCTAGCTGATAGACCATCTAGTTACTAGATAAGTGGTCGCTATTATAATCGGTTGTGATAATAATGCAAGCCAAAATTAACGTAAAGTTAATAAATAATTGGAGGCTGGAGTCGGAATCGAACCGGCGTTAACGGAGTTGCAGTCCGCTGCATGACCACTCTGCCATCCAGCCAATCAAGGTGGCCTATATTAGCAAAAATATAGTAAATTACAAGTCATTTTTTAGTTAAAAGCAGGTTATTTACTATCTTGCCTGCACTTAATCCCAGTTTAGGGGCATTTATGCTGTTAATAGGCTTTGTTAAGTCATTAATAAACGAATATTTAGCGATGATCGTTAAAAATGTAATAGCTAGGGTACGTTAAACAATATCCCTGTTGTCACGTTTGGCCTTTTTGATATCGCGATAGGTGGCGGTGCAAATCAATACCAGTACCCCAAGAGTAATGGCGGGCCAAATTAAAATATATAAGCCGTAGATAAAAACGTTGTCCATGATATCTCCTTATAATATTTCTAAGTAAATAGCGATTAGCCATATACTGCTAACTAATCACTACTTGGATAAAACGATTTTGATTTAAGATTTAGGTGATGAGGGTATTTCAGTTTTTTTATCGTAATTGCCTACGCGCTGCTTAATCAACTCAAAGTCGAAATGCTCATCGCCCATGAGACTGACGATCACACAAACGATAGTACTGGCACCGTAAGCGGTCAGTGAAGCGAGTAAAATCATGTACTGACGTAGGAACCCAGTGGCAAAGATTAACATCAGCACCAGCGTAATAGCAGCCGCTCCCATGCCGATCTTACGACCTAAGAAACCAAATACCATCAGACCGATGACAACTGCACCACCAACGCTGGCTAAGATTTCAAAGAATAGGGCAGTGATGCCAACGATAGGTATCAACTCAAAACGCGCCACACAGAATAATAGGAGCCCGACAATCACTGCTGAAGTAAAGGCGGCATTAGTGACACGATTCCAGAATACACTGGCGATCACAGGGAAAACAATCGCACCCCATAAGGCACCAACGAATACCAGCATTACTAAAATATCAAGCTTGAAGCTGGCAAAGATAAGTCCCGCTGCCGTCGCGACAATCATCGTGCCACGACCGACGAGCATCATGGTTTTAGGTTTAACCTGACCTTTTTTGGCGATATTTTTACCGTAGACATCAGCCATCATAATAGTTGATAGCGCCGATAAATCCGAGTCAGCGGTCGAGGACAACGAGCCAATCACTAAGATGAAGAATAATGCGATGAAGACGGGATGCAGATAAGTGCTGACCATTTGAGGGATCAGGTTGTTCATATTGCCATCGAGTGGTTCGATACCAATGGTCAAGGCCATCAAGCCAATCATACCAAGCCCAATGACGATACCCGCATAGCCGACTGTGGCGGTAATAAATGTCGCCTTAATCTTGGTTTTATCAATCGCAAATAAGCGCTGAGTAATGGTTTGGTTACCGATAGCGTAGGCCAATACCGCGACAAAATACGGCGCTCCTTGCTGAAAGAATGCCTCAGAAGAAAAGAAATCTTGCTGCTCTAAGGTCAAGTTCGATAGTCCGCTGACCATCACTGCAGGACCTCCCATGGAGAATAGCACCGCTGGAATGATGATGACACCAATCGCCATCAAAGCGACCAATTGGGCAAAATCAGTAAAGACTGAGGCGCGAAACCCTGAGGTTAAGGTATAGCTCAATACCCCGACACCCGCGATAATCACCCCTGTCTGGAACGATAATGGCGACAGTACTGACACCAATGCCCCAGCAGCGGTAAAGTTGACCATCAAGCTAATTAAACTGCCCATAATATTGGATATGGCTAAGATTAATTGGCTTGATGAACCGTGGCGGGCATGGATAAGCTCACCGAGTGTATGGCCGTCTGGCGCCAATTCACGAAAGCGCATACCGAAAGGGTAGATGAACAAAATCATCAATGCACCCCAAAAGCCGTAATGTATCGGTCCAGAGACGCCATACTTATAGCCAGAGGTGGCGGCAGCGTAAAATGAGGCCGCCCAAATCCAGGTCGCGGTCATACTTGCCGCGCCCATCCCAAAGCCCACATTGTGGCCTGCGACCATAAAGCCGGAAGTTGTCTCTTTGTCTTTTTTAATTAATAAAGACAGCAGATATGTACCACCATAAAACGCCACCAATAATAAAATAATGGTGAGCGCCGAAAATTGAAACAATGACTCAGTTTTCAAACTCATACCTCGCAATTGTTTTAAGTAAATAAGGTTTAGTAAAACTATCTATTCCAAACTATTTAGCATACGACATAGTCTAAAAAGCCCTCATACCAAATGTATGTGGCTAATATAAACAGCAAAAATAGCAACTGTAATGTTAAGCAAGTGCTAAGTGTCGTGCCCTAGTTTTGATGTCACACATCGTGTTAAATCAAAATGATAGGGGCTACTCTCGATAGGCGTCAGTTAATGGATAAACCATGACGCTATAAATAGGCATACACAAAGGTAGCTGAGTGCTAAAAAAGCTCATGTGATGAGCGTATATAGCGGAATTACGAATAAGCACTAAGCCATGATTACATGACTTGAACTCGATTTAGACAGCCTTATCAGCTGTAATAAGCAATAGTTAAGAGATTTTTACTCAACTATCACATTGATGCATCACCTGTAATTTAAATACCAAATCCAATACTGTGTGCATAATCAGCACAATGAACTTAGCATTAATAAATAAAACTACAGGTCTGTTAAGTGTATGTAACATGTTCGTGAGGTTAGGGTAACCTATTACGTCGTTAACCTCAAACTTTATCCATTGGAATAATTTGAATAGTAAGTGACTCTGCTATCACGTAAAAATCCAGCCAATCCTAAGCCATAGCGCTCAGCAACACGCACGGCAGTACTGGTAGGTGCAGACATGCCGACCAGCCAAGGTATGTGACTTCGAATAGACTTTTGTACCAGCTCAATCGATAGGCGCGAGGTCATGACCACGCATTCGATATCTGCCTTGTGCTGCAGCTGCCAACCAATGAGCTTGTCGAGGGCATTATGACGGCCGACATCTTCAAAGAGGTGCAAGTGTTGTCCTTGCATAGTTGCCGCTGCATGGACAGCGCCTGTCAGTTGATGGGTATGTTGCATGGTATCGACTTTTTGTCGTATTTCTAATAGGTCATTAAGGCTTGGGGTGTCTACTTTTATTCTGTTCTTGTCTCGGCGATAAATACTTAAGTTGGGCAGCGCTTGTGTTAAGCCCGTGATACCGCACATACCGCATCCTGTACGCCCTGCCAGCTGCCGCCGTTGGGCTTGGATGCGCTGATGACTGCGCTGATTTAAGGTCAGTTCCACCACATAAATATCGTAGTCCTGCAACTGTGCTAAAGTTTGCCCAAAGGAACCAGCCGTATCGCCTTCATCTGAGTGTTGAGTAAATCTTTGATAGCTTGCAACGTCTGTCAGCTGGGTGACTTCCCAATCTAATAAGTCATGGCTGTGTTGAATCAAACCTTCACTGAACAAAAAGCCTATCGCTAAATATTCTAGCTGATAAGGGCTTGCCATCAATACTGCATAATGAATGCCGTTAATGATAATAGAAATCGCTGCTTCTACTACCAAATTTGCCGATTGATCTTCAATGTACGCTTGCTGGCTACCGCCAGATTCTGTAGGTGCATAATAATGTTTTTGCACTAAATGTGCGCGCGATAATGGTGTCACAGTAGATTCTGCCGTCGCTTCAGGCATGTCGATGGCTGACACTTGAGTGTTTAATTTAGCCATTATGAATGCTGACAGCCTTTTATCATTGTTAACATAACTTACCTTTCATCTCGCATGTGCTCGTTAAGCAGAAGCCGCCAGTTCGCCTGCATTGACGCGCTCTAAAACGACAGTGACGGACTTGTAGGCGGGAATGTGAGAATCTGGAGCATGCGTGTCCAAATCAAACAAGTCATTACATTCAGGATAGTAGGTAGCCACGGCGTTGGCGGCGATATCCATGTCGGTAAGTACCAAAGGCCCCAATGTACGTTGCTCACCATGGCTGTCTTGGCGCGACACCATAACATGGTCGCCTTTTTGCCATCCCAATCTTGTCATTTCATCAGGATGCATAAACAAAACATCACGGCGATTGGTCTGACGATAACGGTCTTGATAGCCAAATATCATGGTGTTGAATTGGTCATGACTCCGTACACTGGTCAATTGCCAAACCTTTTGCCCGTTGTCTTGGCTATTAGCAGTATTTTGGGCATTTTTGGCATCAATTTTAAACGCGGACGTTTTCTCTGACATTTGGCTGGCGACATAAGTAATCGGATACCTTGGTACTTCAAACTGTGCTTTGCCGCTATCAGTGTTCCATACACGATGACGCGCCGCATGATATAAATGAAAGCCGCGCTCAGTCTCACGGATACGCACGTTAAAGTTATCAAAGCCCTCGATAGCTTGGGCGATATAATCACGAATCAAGTCGAAATCTTCTCCCATCGCTTGCCAAGGAATGGCTGAATCAGAGCCGAACATCTGGGTCGCAATATCGGCGACTATCTGTGCTTCAGATTTTAGCGTATTGCTAATGGGTTTGAGCGTGCCCTGAGTGGGTACGATCTGACACATAGAGTCTTCAATAGTGGCAAATTGCTCACCCTTTGTCGTAACGATACGCTCAGTACGGCCCAAGCAGGGCAGAATCAAATTGTTTGCCCCTGGATACAGCATGGTTTCATTTAATTTGGTGCCAACAAAGACGTTAAGCTTGTTTTTGGTTAATGCCTGTTGGATATTATTTGAGTCAGGCGCTGCAACCGAGTAGTTGCCGCCCATACTAAAGAAAGCCTTAATATCACCTTGTATCATCGCTTTTGCCCCTGCAACGACATCAAGACCGTTGTCTTGTGGCATTGGGTGCTCGAACACACGTTCTAAGCTATCAAGTAAGCTTTGCTTAGGACGCTCATGGATACCCATGGTGCGATCGCCTTGTACGTTGGAATGACCTCGCACAGGTGATGCACCCGCACCGTCAATACCTATCATGCCCATCAGCAATAGCAAGTTGGTAATCATAGCGACATTGTCATCGCCCTGCACATGCTGGGTAATGCCCATGCCCCAAGTGCAAATAGTCGCTGGACTGTCTGCTACGAGCTTAGCAAGATTAATAATCTCTGCTTGAGAAATGCCGCAACCAAGCTGAATATCTGCCCATGATTGCTCGGTCAACCATTGTTTCAATGGCTCAAAACCTGAGGTATGGGTGGTAATAAAATCAGTATTAATTTTATCATTCTCAATCAGCCACTTAGCCAGACCCGTCAGTAGAGCCGCATCGCCACCGATTTGAATTTGAACGACCTCATCGACCATGTCATTGCTCTGTCCTGCTGCCATATGTGTCGGTTTTTGCGGGTTTCTAAATTTACTTAAGCCTTGTTCTCGCATAGGATTTATCGAGATGATTTGGCATCCTTGCTCGTGAGAGTGGGCAAGCATCTCAAGCATACGGGGATGGTTGGTTGCTGGATTTTGGCCGAACATCAGTATCAATTTAGCTTGTTCAAAATCCTCTAGTTTTACCGTCGCTTTACCGATGCCTAATTGCTTGCCTAGCATCACAGAGGTCGGCTCGTGACACATATTGGAGCAATCAGGCAGATTATTGGTTCCAAAGCAGCGGACGAATAACTGAAACATAAAGGCAGGCTCATTAGTGACACGACCTGAAGTATAGAACAATGCTTCGTCAGGCGAATTAAGCTGTCCCAACTGCTCAGCGACATGCTCATAAGCGGCCTGCCAAGAAATCGCTATATAGCGGTCTTGCGTTGCATCATAATATACTGGTTCTGATAGGCGACCAATATGTTCAAGCTCGTAGCCCGACCATTTCTGTAGCTCAGTGACAGTATGGTCTAAAAAGAATTTAGCGTCTGCCTTTGTGGTCATTGTTTCACTTGCCAGCACTTTGATACCATTTTCACAGACATCAAGCATTTTATGCGATTTATGATCAGGCCATGCGCAACCCGGACAATCAAAGCCGCCTTGAGGTTGGTTGCTTTTGAATACGCTGACACTGCCACGCAAAAAAGTTTGATAGTCCATCAGTTTACGAGTGGAGGAAATTAGAGCAGGCCAACCAGCAGCAGGGTGAGTATAAACAGGAATTTTGCGCATGACAGACCTCATAGATAAATAATGATAAGTGGGTACTGATATATAACAACTATATAGTGACTAATGAAAAGTTTGTACAAGCATTAACTATAGATAACAAAAAACGCCTGCTATGGGACAGGCGTTTTCTATTTTTCAGCTCGGATTTATTTAACTGAATTTTTTAACTTAAAATCAAGCTATCATCTTCCACTTTCTCACCGCGCGTTTGCTCAAACATATCGAGCAAATCATGCACCGTCATGCCTTGACGCTTATCTCCTGCCACATCTAGCACCACTTGTCCTTGATGTAGCATGACAGTTCTGGTGCCATGTGCCAAGGCTTGCTGCATCGAGTGCGTGACCATCATGGTGGTCAGTTTATTATCAGTGACGATTTTATCGGTCAGCTCTAACACAAAGGCGGCTGTCTTAGGGTCAAGGGCGGCAGTATGCTCATCAAGCAAAAGTATCTTGGATGGCTGTAAAGAGGCCATGAGCAAGCTTACCGCTTGGCGTTGGCCACCAGATAATAGCCCCATACGATCCGTTAGACGATTCTCTAATCCAAGCTTAAGCACAGCCAGCTTTTCTCGAAAAAGCTCACGGTTATTTGGGTTTAATGCAAAACTCAAACCGCGTTTACCACCGCGCTTATAGGCCAACGCCATGTTTTCTTCAATGGTTAATGCTTCACACGTACCAGCCATCGGGTCTTGAAAGACGCGAGCAACCCAATGGGCGCGCTGATGAGCCGTTTTTTTGGTAACATCGATGCCATTTAATAAGATTGAACCGCTATCGACGCGCGTAGTACCACTTACTGCATTTAAAAAAGTTGATTTACCTGCGCCATTGGTACCGATAACGGTGACAAATTCACCGTCAGCGATGTTCAAATTAATACCACGCAGGGCAGGGTTTTCGATGGGTGTGCCGGGATTGAAGGTCAACCGCAAATCTGTGGCTTGCATCATAATCGTTATTCCTTATATTTGCGTCAAGCTTGGCGGATGGTTATCGCCTATCACTGCTTTAGTCGTTTGATATTAAGCCCGTACTTTACGGCTCAAAAACTTGGTTTTGGCTTTTGGTAACACCAATGCGAACACCACCAGCAGGGCAGTAATCAAGTTCAAATCTTGCGGGCCAAAGCCAATACTACGCAATGTGTCGCTTGATAATGCCACTTGAATAAATAGTTTATAAAGGATGGCACCAATAATCACGGCAACGGTAATCAACCAAATGCGTTTGGCAGGAATAATTGTTTCACCGATGATGACGGCTGCTAAACCAATAACAATCGTACCAATACCAATAGAGATATCCGCGCCGCCCTGAGTCTGGACGAATAGCGCCCCTGCAAGGGCAATCAAACCATTAGACACGGCCATACCGATGATGGTCATCCATGAAGTATTGATACCTTGTGCTTGTGCCATGCGCAAGTTAGAGCCAGTTGCACGCATGGACAGTCCAGTTTCGGTATTATAAAACCAATCCAGCAACAACTTTGCAGCGATAACGACCACGCCAATAATTAAGCAGCGCATCCAGTAGCCATTACCATCGGTGACTAGCGTACTGAATACGGTAGTTTCACCCAGTAGCGGCAAATTTGGTGCGCCCATAATACGTAGGTTGACTGAATATAGTGCCACCATGACCAAAATACTGGCCAATAACTGCAATATACCAAGCTTTACATGCAGCCATGCGGTGACAATACCAGCGACCGAGCCGGCCAGCATACCAAAGGCACATGCCAGCCAAGGATTGACACCAGCAACGATAGAGATACCAGCGACTGCGCCCCCTAATGGAAAACTACCGTCTGCCGTTAAGTCGGGAAAGTCGAGAGTACGAAATGAGATAAGTACGCCAAGTGCGACGAGGCCGTAAATCAGACCACTTTCAAGTGCACCAAAAAAAGCAATTAAAGACATAAGGTATCAGTAAGTCATAATCAAGCGTTTAGCGATTATTATCATAGATAAACAGGCAAGCAGCAATGAATAATGCTTTCTATAATCTAGAGTAATCTAAACGGCTAAGCGGTGAATTTAACAGATTAAGCAATCTGCGGTTAGGGTAAACCAAAACATCTTCCTATGAGGAATGAGCATAAAATACCTTGGTTCGAAATTCGGTTTTTATACTTATATCACATTAAAAATAACCCAGCTCATATAGCAGTAGCTGGGTTATTTTTACACTGAAATAATAGCAGTAAACACAAACGACAATCTATCATTAATATCATCGTTTGACTCGATGCTTATATTCAGAGGACGCTATTCTACCACTTCTTTTGCTTTATCAATAACGGCTTGTGGCAATGTAATGCCTTCCGCTTTAGCATTTTTTGGACTGACATATAAATCAAGTGCTTGAGGGGTATAAACAGGGATATCACCTGCTTTTTCGCCATTCAAAATACGCACCACAATTTTACCAGTTTCGCGGCCAAGGGCATAATAGTCAACGCCTAATGCAGCAATGGCACCACGTGCAACAGAGCTAGTGTCTGAGGCAACCAGTGGGATTTTGCTTTCTTTGGCGACTTGGAACAGCGACTCGTAAGCAGAGACCACGTTATTATCGGTTGACGTATAAATCATATCAACCTTGCCAGCCAAGCTACGTGCTGCCATGGCAATATCCGTACTGCGCTGAGCAGGCGCTTCGTGTACGGTGATGCCCATTGGTGTCAGTTTTTCTTTTAGATTTTTTAGGATAATAGTAGAGTTCACTTCACCTGGGCTATAAACATAACCTACATTTTTTAAGCTCGGAATAATTTGGCGCATCAATTCAATTTGTGGCTCATAAGGGAGCGCATCAGAACCGCCAGTCACGTTGGTGCCAGAACCGTCAAGCTTTGATACCAGTTTGGCTTCTACTGGGTCAGTCACCGCAGAGAATACCAAAGGAATAGTGCTGGTAGCTGCCGCAACCGACTGCGCTGATGGCGTACCAATGGCAACGATAACGTCTGAATTGTCTGCAACAAATTGCTTGGCAATCTGCCCAGCAGTTGCCGTGTTACCCTGTGCGCTCTGGAAATTAACAGTTAAGTTTTCACCTTCTGTAAAGCCTGCTTCCGCGAGTTCTTCAATCACGCCTTTACGCACGTCATCAAGGGCTGGATGCTCAACGATCGCCGTAATGGCAACCGTTTTCATAGCGGTTGCCGCATCGCCAGTGGCGGCGCCATCATTAGCTGTGGTGTCTTCTGCTGACTGGCTACAACCGGTCAAAATAGCGGTACAAACACCGCCCCATAGTAAGGCTTTAGCAAAACGATTCTGATACAACATGGGTGTTACTCCTAAAAATAATAATGTGTCCATACATAAATAATTAACGTACTTATTAGGCGTTTACTGCTGGTTAATGCTCTTATTACTGACTACCTGTTATCGGTTTTTGCTTTGGTATCAACGTTGACTGCGTTTTTCATCATCTCTGCTGATAGGCTAACGCCTTGTGCTTTGGCATGCTTCGGACTGACATATAAAGTTAAGTCATTCATGATCTCAGGCTTGATGGTGCTGACAGCCTCGCCATTTAAAATTCTATAAACCATTTTGCCGGTCTTGCGACCAAAGTCATAGTCATTAACGCCTAAAGCAGCCGTCGCCCCGCGTTGTACACTAAACTCATCAGAGGCCACAATCGGCATTTTTAACTCATTTGCCGCTTGTGTCATGGCTTCAAAAGCAGACGCTACGTTATTGTCCATTGAGGTATAGATGATATCAGCGCGTCCTTGTAGACTGCGCGTTGCCATACCAATATCAGTTGGACGGTTGGCAGGTATGTCAAGTATAGACAATCCACGCGTTGGCAAGATTTCTTTGAGCCTATCACGCAGTGCTACCGAGTTGGCTTCACCAGGGCTATACACATAACCGATGGTTTTGGCGTTGGGATTGATTTGTTGTAATAAGTCAATTTGTGGCTCTAATGGCAACTGGCTTGACAGTCCGGTCAAGTTATCTTGAAACGGGGTGCCATCTGCATTGATGAGCTTGGCTGCAAGTGGGTCTGAAACCGCGGTATATACAATTGGCACGCTTGTGGTGGATGCCACAACCGATTGTGCTGACGGGGTAGAGATAGCCACGATAGCATCTGGATTGTCTCCTGCGAACTGCTTGGCGATTTGTCCAGCAGTTGCCGTGTTACCTTGCGCACTTTGGAAGTTAATAGTCAGATTCTGGCCTTCGATATAACCATTATCTGCTAGTTCATCAATGATGCCGCGGCGCATATCATCTAGCGATGGATGCTCAACAATCTGCGTGATGGCCAGCGTTTTGGCTGGTTTATCTGTCGTTGTCGTGTTATCAGTGGTTGCCGTATCGTCAGCGTTTGAGCAGCCGATTAGGCCGAGCGTACTGATGGCAATGCTGCATAGGCTTAGGCGTAGAGTAGAAGCAATGGTCATTATTAGTCTGGCTCATAGGTTAGAGAGTGCAGGTCAGCCGAATGACAGCAGTATCAGTTCTGTAATATCAGTTCTGTGATGTCAATTCTGCGATAGTAGGCTAACATTGAGGTGATCGATTCCTTGATCATGATGGCTATATTATGACAGCAATGTAACTTATCGCAATAAAAAATTAATTTGCGTTTGTTATGGTGATAAATAGAGCGAAAATCATAACTTTTTTTTGACATTTTGGAGACTGCTATAAAAAAAGATACCACTAAGGACATTTTTCCGTTCGATATAGTCAGTTCGAAATAAAGTCGATACTTTAATAGCCACGTGCTGTTGCGGTAAATTTCTCTTGCGTGCTGTTCGCAAGCGTGACAGAGGCTGCAAAAAATTTATCGCAGCAGCACTGTATCCGTTTTAAAATGGATAAACTATAGAATTACAATTAAAAAGCCTACAAGCTAGCAACGCACCTATTACGAACTCGCTTTATAATTAACGTAAGCTAATTTTGATACGAGAATTATTGTGAGTCTAAAATTTTTACCATTCCATTCCATTACTATGCTGGCGTGGTGAATGTACAGCACACTCTAATATCTCCTTAAGTTTTTTCGAATGAATATTTTAAGGATAACAATATGAACACTGCTAATTTTAAATTATTAGCCATTGCCGGTATCACGGCTACTTCATTGATTGGCTTGCCTGCTATGGCAAAAGACAATCATGGAAATGGTAACGGTAATGGGCACGGAAACGCCAAGGGTAACTCTGCTCATATTAGTAAAGATTACAAGCATAGTGGCAATGCTCAACCAAATATCAACGCTTATCGCAATGCTAGCTCGAATGCCTCATTTAAGCGTGATCTCGATAAATATGGTTACAGAGTAGTCGGCAATATTGATAGAAGAGATTATGATCGTTCTGTCGTTTTAGACCGTTATGATGACCGTTACGTCCGTCTTCGCACCCCAGAAAATAATATTGTGACGGTGATTAATGATACGTTGCAGATCATCGATGTTTTAACCAGATAAATATAAGATTCGGTTTTTAACCATTTTATAAATCAACCATAAAAAAGATGCCTCTAGGGCATCTTTTTTATTTTTTACTACTAAAAATCACCGTTAAGCCAGCACATCACCGACGATACAAGCATCAGGCAAGGTAACGACCGTCAATCCTGTCTTTGGATCGCCAGTTGATAGTACCATGCCTTCTGATACGCCAAATTTCATCTTACGCGGTGCAAGGTTGGTCACGCAAATGACCTTTTTATTAACCAATTGCTCAGGCTCATAAAACTTACGGATACCACTGAACACGTTACGCGGTTTATCTTCACCAACATCTAGCGTGAACTGTAGTAGCTTATCAGCACCTTCTACATGGTTACACTCTAAAACGTGTGCGACTTTCATCTCGACTTTGGCAAAGTCTTCGATACCAATATAGTCAGTTTGTTCAGCATCCGCATCTGTTGCAGGTGTTTTATCCTTTGCGTCAGGCTTGCTACTTTCAGTCGCGGCAGGAGCGTCTACTTGAGCTAATGATGCTTTAGAATCTTCTACCATCGCTTCAATATCTTTTTCTTCGATACGTTGCATGAGTGGTTTGAACTTGTTGATTTTGTGACCCAGCAACCATTGGTTACGGCTTGCGAAGTCTAAGCTATCAATGTTCAAAAACTCTTTTGCATTGGTGGTCAGTTCAGGCAAGACAGGAGCAAGATAAACCATCAATTGACGGAAGATATTGATAGCGACCGAGCAGACGTCTTGAACTTCTTGCTCAGTACCTTCTTGCTTCGCTAGTGACCATGGTTTTTTGGCATCAATGTATTCATTAGCCTTGTCTGCACACTGCATGATCAAGCGCATGGCACGTGAGAACTCACGGTTTTCGTAGGCAGCAGCAATCTCATCACCCGTTTTGGTGATATCTTCTAATAATGCCGATTCTACGCAAACTTCTGACAGCATACCGTCGTATTTTTTCACCAAAAATCCAGCGCTACGACTGGCGATATTGACGACTTTACCAACCAAGTCAGAGTTGACCTTTTGCATAAAGTCTTCTAAATCTAAGTTGATGTCTTCGACTTTGTCAGACAGTTTGCTGGCGAAATAATAACGCAGGTATTCTGGGTGCAAATGCTCAGCATACGTTTCGGCCTTAATAAAAGTGCCGCGTGACTTACTCATTTTTTCGCCATTGACCATTAAGAAACCATGGGCAAAGACGCCAGTCGGCGTACGTAATTCGCTACCAGCTAGCATCGCTGGCCAAAACAAGGCGTGGAAGTAAACGATGTCTTTACCGATGAAATGATAGACTTCGGTTTTGTGCTCGTTTTCTTGCATCCAGTAACGGTCAAAATCAAGCGCTTGGTCTGTACCTGCACGCTTATCGCATAGGTTTTTAAAGCTTGCCATGTAGCCAACTGGTGCATCTAGCCATACATAAAAATATTTGTCTGGCTCATCGCTTGGCGTATCTGGAATTTGGAAACCAAAATAAGGCGCATCACGAGAGATATCCCAAGTGGCTAAACCGGCTTCAAACCATTCTTGTAGCTTGTTGGCAACAGAGGTTTGCAAACGGTTATCGCTGCGTGTCCAGTCTTTTAAAAACTGCTCAAACTCTGGCAAATTAAAGAAATAATGCTTAGAGGTTTTGAGCACAGGTGTCGCGCCCGATAGCGTAGACTGTGGGTCTTTAAGTTCGGTGGCATTATATGTGGTGCCGCATACTTCACAGTTGTCACCGTATTGGTCAGCTGATCCGCATTCAGGGCAAGTGCCTTTGACAAAGCGATCGGCCAAAAACAATTGCTTTTCGGGATCAAAAAGTTGCTCGACATCTTTAGTGCTGATATGCCCAGCGCTATTAAGACGACGATAAATCAGCTCAGAGAAATGCTTGTTTTCTTCTGAATGGGTTGAATGATAATTATCAAAATCAATCAAAAATTTACTAAAATCGGCCTCATGTGAAGCTTTAACTGTCGCAATCTGCTCTTCTGGTGTGATGCCGTTATCTTGAGCTTTGAGCATGATCGCCGTACCGTGTGCATCATCCGCGCAGACATAGGTAACCTGATGACCTTGCGCTTTCATGGCACGTACCCAAATGTCGGTCTGAATATATTCTACAAGATGCCCCAAATGGATATAGCCATTGGCGTAGGGCAGCGCACTGGTTACTAGAATCTCACGCACAAAATCACCTATATTTTTATAAAAACGGGTTAGTTATCGAACATCTCAAGCAGTTCATCGCTCTTCGATGCGATGTTATTAATACTAAAAATAATAAAAATTCAAAAAGTGTGCCTATGATACCGTAATTCAGATAAATTTGTGATATTCCTTAGTAATTACTTATCGTTTGTCAGGCATCTGTCAGCCATAAACAATAGGCTTGCGCCGTATTTGATAGTTATAGAATGGTTATAGAGCAGCCACAAAAAACCCACCAAGCATTTTGCCAAGTGGGTTTTTTATTGAGGTGTTACTTGTGTAGGTATTAATAGTCGATACTGAGAAACGACTTATAGGTTAACTCAATTTAGAATGAGCCAAACATGGTACCTAAGGTAATAACAGCGACCACAGCCACTAATGGAATGACCATCGTAACCATGGCTAAGTTTAAGTAAGACTGCTTATGGGTTAAACCACAAATGGCGAGTAAAGTAATGACCGCGCCGCTGTGTGGCAGTGTATCCAAACCACCCGCTGCCATAACGGCCACACGGTGCATCAGCTCAGGGTCGATACCAGCATTAACTGCCATTCTGAGATAATCTTCACCCAATGTCGACAGCGCAATACTCAAACCACCAGACGATGAACCTGTGATACCAGCAAGTGTGGTCATAGCGACCGCTTCTGAGATGAGCGGGTTATTAGGAGTTAAGTTTAGAATGCTGTCACGAATGATAAGAAAGCCTGCTAATGAGGCGATAACCGCACCGTAACCAACTTCTGATGCCGTATTAAAAATCGGCAACATAGAATCATAAGTACCACGGTTAATGGTTTTCTGTAGATTGTTCCAATGACCAATACGCAGCAAAATTAGCACCACACAAGCCAAGACTAATGAGATGATAATCGACCACAGTCCAAGTGAACCTGCGATATTTAGGTCTGGAAACTGGGTTTGCAAGCCACTAAAGTCGACCGATGGAAAGACAGCGTAAGTCAATAAGGCGTTCAAACCAATGACCAATACCAGCGGAATCATAGCAACCGTAAATGAGGTTTGGTGAGTACTTAATACCTCAGCTTCTTTTGCAGTCGCACCAACGCCGCCCACATCTTCATCATCATGCTGACCATAGCCTTCGCCCGCTGCATTGGCTTTTTTGGCACGTGATTGCAACCACAACCAACCGCAAATAAACATGATCGTACCGCCGATAATACCCAAAATAGGCGCAGCAAATACGTTGGTATTGTAATAAGGGATTGGAATAGCGTTCTGAATGGCTGGCGTGCCCGGTAATGCAGTCATGGTAAAGGTAAATGACCCTAAAGCAATCGCTGCTGGAATTAAGCGTTTCGGAATATCAGCGGCTTTAAACAAGTCTTTGGCGATTGGATAAATGGCAAATGCCACGACAAATAATGACACACCGCCGTAAGTCAAAATGGCACAGACCAAAATCACCGCAAGAATGGCTTTGCTGGCACCGAGCTTTTCGACGACCGTATTGGCAATGGCTGTTGCCGCGCCAGAATCAGCCATCAAACGCCCGAATAGTGCGCCTAGCAAGAATATAGGGAAGAACTTGAGTAAGAATCCACTTAACGCGCCCATAAAAACATCGGTATAAGCGGGGATGGTGCTTAAGAAGTCACCTGACAGTAAGACTGCTAGTGTCGCCATAATCGGTGCTAAGATCAGCACAGAATAACCGCGATAAGCAAAAAACATGAGTAATAATAGAGTAATGACAATAGCAAGTGTACTAAACATGATAGCCCTCCTTGGCAAAATTAAAGTAGCAAGTATTTAGAGAATATCAATAGGAGTCAATGGTAAAATTCAGCAGTACAGCATGGTAAAGGGTTGTTGTGTCATGCATATTTGTACTGCTGAAGTGTTGACAGACGATACACTCAGTGGCTGCGCTCTTCCTTATGGTTTCTGACTTATGGATATCCTCTAGTCGCTATGAGAATAATGTGCTAAGTTAGCATAAGTGTTTTATATATGATATACCGATATAGAATGTATTACTTTAAATAATAGTTCTTATAATTTTGAATGTTAAGGGGTGCTCTCATTTTTATCACCATTTTTAAAGTGAGGACACGCCCTAGTAAAGCTGCATAAGTAACGCTGCATATAAAATATTAAATAAAAAAGGAGTTTAGTATGAGTCAATCAAAAGTATATAGCAGTGCCGAAGAAGCGCTAAAAGGCATCGTTAGTGATGGACAAACCCTCGCTATCGGCGGCTTTGGTTTGTGTGGTATTCCTGAAGCGCTAATCGAAGCCCTGCGTGATAGTGGAGTGAAGGATCTAACTTGTATCAGTAATAACGCAGGTGTCGATGATTTTGGTCTTGGTCTGTTACTACAAACTCGCCAAATCAAAAAAATGATTTCCTCTTATGTGGGTGAAAACAAAGAGTTTGAGCGTCAATATTTGGCAGGTGAGTTAGAAGTTGAGCTGACCCCGCAAGGAACGTTGGCTGAAAAGCTACGTTCGGGCGGCGCAGGTATTCCTGCATTTTACACAGCAACTGGTGTCGGCACACTGGTAGCTGAAGGTAAAGAAACACGTGATTTTGATGGGCGCACTTATGTGCTTGAGCATACATTGCGTGCTGATGTGGCATTGATCAAAGCGCAAAAAGCAGATAAATCGGGCAACTTAATGTTTAATAAAACCGCCCGTAACTTCAATCCAGACTGCGCTATGGCAGGCAAAATTACCATTGTCGAAGTAGAAGAAATCGTAGAGACTGGCACGTTCGATCCTGATGAAGTGCATCTGCCTGGTATCTTTGTGCAGCGTATTGTATTAAATAACAGCCCTGAAAAGCGTATCGAAAAGACGACAATCAAGGCAGCCGAAGGCGCTTAATTGATAGCGTTGTCGAAATATTTCTAAAAGATGACATTAATAATAAAATATTGTAATACCATTTCCGAAAATTGGAGTAGAAAGGAAAACGAGTGAAAGTGCTACATTTAGTAGACTAAGCGAGTTTGACACCGTTAATCATATTTTTTGGGGTGGTTATAAAAATAAGGAAGTTACCATGGCATGGACAAGAGAGCAGATGGCACAGCGTGCCGCAAAAGAATTAGAAGATGGCTATTACGTAAATTTAGGTATTGGTCTACCAACCCTAGTTGCCAATTATATTCCTGAAGATGTGGATGTCTGGCTACAGTCAGAAAACGGCCTGCTAGGTATTGGCGAGTTTCCAACAGCAGACAATGTCGATGCTGATTTGATTAACGCTGGCAAGCAAACAGTGACCGCAGAACCAGGCGCCAGTTATTTTGGTAGTTCAGAGTCGTTTGCGATGATTCGTGGTGGTCATGTTAATCTTGCAATATTGGGCGCGATGGAAGTCTCAGAAAAAGGGGATTTGGCCAACTGGATGATTCCTAAAAAAATGGTCAAAGGCATGGGCGGTGCAATGGATTTAGTCGCTGGCGTGCAGCGAGTCATTGTGTTGATGGAGCAAGTCAACAAACACGGAGAACCAAAAATCCTTGCCAATTGTGAGCTACCATTAACGGGTAAAGGGGTCGTTGATCGTATCATTACTGAGCTTGCGGTACTCGATGTGACTGACAGTGGCTTGAAGTTAGTTGAGCTGGCAGACGGGGTCAGCTTCGAAGAACTCCAAGAAAAAACGCCTGTGAGTATTGCCCAATAAGTGAGCATTGCCCAATAATAGTATTCAGAAAAGCTATGTAATGAAAGGACATAAAATATGGCGACTCAATTACAGCATGATTTGACAGGGAAGGTAGCGTTGGTCACTGGCTCTGCAAGTGGTATCGGTCGTGACATCGCTGAAACTTATGCAAAAGCAGGCGCTGCGGTTGGTATTGCGGATATTAATCTTGAAGCAGCGCAGAAAACAGTTGATGCTATCGAAGCGGCTGGTGGGCGCGCATTGGCAATTGCCATGGATGTTACTTCAGAGGATGCGGTAAACGCAGGTGTGCAGCAGCTAGTCGATACCTTTGGTGGGATTGATATTCTCGTCTCCAATGCTGGTATTCAAATCATCGACCCAATCAATAAAATGGCATTTGACGACTGGAAAAAAATGCTCGCTATTCATCTAGACGGGGCATTTTTGACCACCAAAGCCGCTGTACAGCATATGTATAAAGACGATAAAGGCGGTACGGTCATCTATATGGGTTCTGTGCATTCGCATGAAGCATCAATGTTTAAAGCGCCTTATGTGACTGCTAAGCATGGTTTACTTGGACTGTGCCGAGTATTGGCAAAAGAAGGTGCCGAGCACAATGTGCGCGCGCATGTGATTTGTCCTGGATTTGTCAAAACGCCTTTGGTCGAAAAACAAATCCCGCAACAAGCGGCTGAAAAAGGCATCAGCGAAGAATCCGTAGTGAATGATATTATGTTGGTCAATACTGTCGACAAAGAATTCACGACGGTCGAAGACATTGCTCAGTTGGCACTATTTTTAGCAGCATTCCCAAGCAATGTATTTACGGGTCAGTCTATCGTTGCCAGTCATGGTTGGTTTATGAATTAATATACAGATATAACTATGTAAACCACAACGTCAGTCCTACTGGCGTTGTGGTTTTTTTATGCGTCCAATTCAGCTACACTGTCATCATAAAAGGTTTGGCTAACATGCTCATGAGCTATATTGTTTACGCTATTTACGACAGTATTCACTGAGTTTTTACCATACCTAACCACTTGTATAGGCAGTAACGGTCACTATGTTTAACTTTATGAAGAAAACCTCTACTAAAAAACCAGAAACACCAGAGCAGCGGGCAGAGCGCGATAGTGCTGTGGACAAGGTACTGCTTGGTTACGAAGTAGGTACCATTAGCATTGCCACCATGGTCACAGGACTTGAGCGCGATGGCGATCAGCTTACCTTAGATTTGCGTCTTCCCGTAAATAGTAACCCTGAAATCATCCAACAAGAGCTCGGGCAGCTGCTACATCCGCACGGTATCAAAGCGATTCACATGAATGTCCGTCTGCCAGCACCAGCGAAAGGGACAGGATCAAGCTTACCGAAGGCAATGCCCAAGACCACCAATGCAATGGACAGTCAAAGCCAGTCGTCAGAAACGACTGGTAGTAAGACAACTGATGCCGAACCGCCGATTACCAAAGCCGCACCGACACAAGCATCGTTGACAGCGCATCCGCGTATTCGTCATATTATCGTGGTGGCGTCGGGTAAAGGCGGTGTTGGTAAATCAACCACTACCGTCAATATCGCCTTGGCATTACAAAAGCTTGGCAACCGTGTTGGTGTACTTGATGCCGATATCTACGGCCCTAGTATGCCAACCATGCTGGGCGTCGATAATGTCAGACCTGAGCTAGAAAATGAGCAGTTCGTTCCTATCAATGCGCATGGCATGGCAATGCTATCGATTGGTAGCTTGCTCGACGGTGACAATACGCCTGTCGCGTGGCGCGGACCAAAAGCTACTGGTGCCTTGATGCAACTGTATAATCAAACCAATTGGCCGCAGCTAGATTACTTAGTGATTGATATGCCACCGGGTACGGGTGATATCCAATTGACGCTAGCTCAGCGTATCCCCGTAACGGGTGCCGTGATTGTCACGACGCCGCAGCATATTGCCTTACTTGATGCGCAGAAAGGCGTTGAGATCTTTAACAAAACCAATATACCAGTGCTTGGCGTGGTCGAAAACATGGCACTACATACGTGTAGCAACTGTAATCATACCGAAGCTATCTTTGGCACAGGTGGCGGCGAAAAAATCGCTGAGCAATATCAGGTGCCGCTATTAGGTCAGTTGCCATTGGCGAGCGGTATTCGTGCACAAGTGGATAAAGGTGAGCCAAGTGTCTTAGCCGATGATGAATTTGCACCTTACTATATGAGCATTGCTAAAAATATTGAAGCCAATATTAATAAATTTGCCAAGCCTATCGATGATAAGCGTATTTTTTAATGGTTTTTAATGGCTTCTAGTAATAGTTAAATAGCCTAAGTAAGTAAAGCTTGAAGGGCTTGGATTTTTAAAAAGGGAATATTGTGAGCTTATCGATTTATCAACGTCATTTAGACAATATTCCCAAACAGTATAGGTTACTGAAATTATTCCGCCCACCGATATATGTGATTGAACTCTCAAACAATCAATTGATTGCCGTTTGCTACTATAAAGATAGGAGTAGCAAACGCTATGAAGTCCATGCTGATTTTAGCAATCGTCGAATGGTCATTGCCGATTTTTTTAAAGCATTACAGGCGCTGACTGATCTACTGCTTAAATTTCCCAAACATCCATTTGGCATAAATGGTTTTGCCGTAGTCAATGTGACTGAAGAGCTGGCAGATGGATTGACGTCGATAGAGATTAAAGCGGTGAGAGAGGCAATTTGGGCAGCCTCAAGGCAGGCAAAAAGAAGCGTTATAAGTACCGCAGTCAGCTACCAAGGACAGGTAGTTTCTCAATGAACTATGGCTAGGATGCCTTAATCATGAATCAAAGTCGCAACGACCAAAATCAACAACACTTATCCACCCGCATTAAGCCAGTTGTTCTCAATGAGCTTGTTCAAAACGGTCAGCCTACTTTTGGCATCTTTGCTCACGTCAAAAATATCAATTATTTGGACTATCACAGCCATCTTATCTCACAAAAAACCTTACCAAATTGGCGCAAAGAATTAAAGGCCAACCAATTCTGCTTTATCCAAATCATTCAGCCGCCTTATCGAGTCTGTCTAGCATTGGCGACGATTAAGCTGGCAACCAGTGCTTTTGTTTATCTTTACAACGATGAGACGGATGAGTTGGAGGTTTGTGAAGCATTGCAGCCGTTGACTCGTCATACGCTATTGGAGGGTGATTGTCATCAAGGGCAAATGGCGTTTGTCCATGCGAATTTAACCGTGACACTAGACTTTATGCCTTCACAAGTTAAGGTGGCGCTGGACAGTCAATATATCGCATTACATGCGACACTGGCGCGGCAAGCGCAGCCACTGGCTATCTGCACACCAACTGGCAGGCGTGGCTGGACGTTTACGCAAAAAGAACCATTAACAGCCATATCTGGTCATTTGCTTATTAAAGCCAATTCAAAATTTAACACGGATGCTCAAGCCAAACAAATCCACTTTTCCGAAACGACTATCGCTAATCTAGATTGGACGCTCGGCTATATGCGTCACAAGACCAATTGGTTTTGGACTTGTATTAACAGCTATTTACCTGATGGTCGTCATTTTGCATTGAACTTGTCGATGGGTGTCAATGAAACAGGGGTTAGCGAAAATGCGTGCTGGCTGGCTGGGCAGATTTATTATCTACCACCAGTGCTATTTATACGTAAAGATTTGGATACATCCGTGCAAAATACTTGGCGTGTCTATCATCAGAATCTAGGCTGGAGCAACGTGGATATTGACTTAACCTTTACACCGATAACCGTTTATAAGAAGACGGATAACTTTGGTGTGCTTGCCAGTATCTTTGAGCAGTGGCTTGGCTTTTATAGTGGTGAGATTCGCATCAAAAATGAGGTGATTAAGTTTGATAAGGTGATGGGCTTAGCAGAAGATCACTTTGCCAAATGGTAGATTGTAAAAGATAGGTTGATGATAATTAGGCTATTGGACGTATTAATTTTAAAGTCGCCATTGCTCTATAAATTGAGCCCTCAATTCCGTATAATCGTCGCTATTAAATATTTGCTAAGGAACAACAATGTCTATCAAATCTGACCGCTGGATTCGTAAAATGGCCGAAGAACATGGCATGATTGAGCCATTTGAAGCGGGTCAAGTACGATTTAATGATGCAGGCGAGCGTTTGGTCAGCTACGGTACGTCAAGCTATGGTTATGATGTGCGCTGTGCCCCTGAGTTTAAAGTCTTCACCAACGTGCATTCAGTCGTCGTTGATCCTAAAAACTTCGATGAAAAAAGTTTTATTGATATCGTCGGTGATGAGTGCATCATTCCGCCCAACTCATTTGCGCTAGCACGCACCATGGAATATTTCCGTATTCCACGTGACGTATTAACGATTTGCCTGGGTAAATCAACGTATGCCCGTTGCGGAATTATCGTCAATGTCACGCCGCTTGAGCCTGAGTGGGAAGGGCATGTGACTTTAGAGTTTAGTAATACCACCAATTTGCCAGCGCGTATTTATGCGGGTGAAGGCGTGGCGCAGATGCTATTTTTCCAAAGTGATGCTGATGACGTATGTGAAACCAGCTATAAAGATCGCGGCGGTAAATACCAAGGACAGCGCGGTGTGACTTTACCAAGAACCTAAGCGTCAAAAACCCAAGCGCCAAAAACCTAAGCGTTTTAAAAGCCGTTACACTTTTAGACTGACAACAAAAAAGCTGGCCGTATTCAATACGACCAGCTTTTTTAGGTAGAAAAACCGACTATTTCAATACTTTTAAGCCTGCTTTATTATCACGTTTCGGCTTGGGTGCTGCTGTTGGGCTTTTCTTAGCAGCAACTGGTGAATCGCCTTCAGGCTGATAATTGTCATATTCATTGGGATCAAAAAACATCCCTTGCGAATTCTCTTTCGCATAAATACCTAGCACCGCCGTCAGTGGTACCCAAATATCTTGTGACACGCCGCCAAAACGCGCACTGAAATGTATATAGTCATTTTCCATACTCATATTACCAGTGGCACGGCTGGCGATATTCAAGACAATACGACCATCTTGCACGTGTTCGGTTGGAATTTGCACGTTTTCAGCCGTTGCATCGACCATCAGATAGGGAGTCAGGTCATTGTCTTCTATCCACTGGTATAGCGCACGTACCATGTAGGGGCGGGTCGGAGTAATAGAGGTGGTTTCGCTCATCTGATGATTTCCTATACTAATGATATTTTATAATTAAAAGACAGTTATTTCAGTAATTTATCAGAGGATAAAGGCTACTTAACGTCTGTTTTATTGGTACTTATTCTAGGACAGCTTTTTATACTTGTCTAGGGCGTGTCTTCATTTCAAAAATGGTGATAAAAATGAGATAAATTGCCGTTAAACAAGAAAATAGCGCAGATAATATCGGGATATTAACCAGCTATTTGACGATGTTTGGCAAGATTTAGCCATTTCTAGCCCATTTAGATGACTATCGAGTAAATTGAAGACACGCACTAATTAACGCACGCTTTTTTGAAAGCTACTGCGCTCAAAGACTCTCGTTTGATAGTCAAACAACGGACGACTAATAGCCCGAGGTAGTTCGATGCCCATCTCCTCAAGTCGCCATAATAAAGGCGCGAGTAGTACATCACACCAACCAAACTCATCCGCCATAAAGTAAGACTTGTGAGCAAACAGCGGTGATAAGGTAATCAATGAATCAGCGAGTTGCTTTTTTGCCAAGGCAGCTTGTGCTTTGTTAAAGCTATCTGGATGCATAAGCAATCGCTTGCCGAGTACCAACCAATCACGTTGTATACGCCATGCCAATTGACGAAACTGAGCCCGCTCTTGTGGAGTGTCAGGCAGCAGTTTATTGGCATGATAACGTTCCTCAAGATATTCAAAGATGACGTTAATTTCATAGAGCGCAATCTCGCGCTGTTGCAGAACAGGCAAGGTGTGATAGGGGTTGAGCTCAGTCAAATCTTCAGGACGCTCAGAATGCAAACGTGATAAATAATAAGCGAGCTTCTTTTCTTCAAGTAATAGGCGTACTACATGACTGTCGTAGCCGTCATCAGCGTATAAAATCAGCTGACTACTGGGAATGTCATTCGCATCAATCATGAAAGCCTAATGTTAATAGTGAAGGTTGTCATCGTAAACAAAGTCGCTGTGTTTATCAAGGTAACTCGCGTAAATGTTGCTGGTGAGCGCTTTATTTGTCTGATGTCTTGAGTTTTCATTAGATATTAAACCATCAAAACATAAAAAAGGCACTACCGAAGTAGTGCCTTATATAATGCTTGGTTTTTATGCTATCTACTTCTATTTATTTTACATCTTTCCAGAACTCTTTGTTGAGCAAGTAGACTGGGATGAGTAAAACCAATAAGAAGATAATGACGAAGAAACCAATTACTTGACGGTCGTGACGAGCAGGCTCACCCATCCACGCCATAAAGTTAACCAAATCACCGACCTCAGACTCGAACTCTTCCTGACTCAATTTTTCTTGCATATTGTGCAAGACATGAGGCATTGCAGCGTTTGCAAGCACTAGGTTATTGGCGCCCCAAGGACGACTTGGATCTTCATAAAATGATAGTAGGTAAGTATATACCCAGTCATCGCCGCGCAGTCTTGTCTCAAGTGACAAATCTGGTGGCGCAGCACCAAACCATGAAGCCTGAACCTCAGGGTCAATCTCAGCATTGATATGATCACCAATCTGATCGGTCGTCACCATCAAGTATTTTTCGACCAGCTCAGGTGGAATCTCTAAATCTTTAGCGATGCGAGAGTGACGAACATACTGTGCTGAGTGACAACCTGCACAGTAATTCATAAAAATCTTGGCACCGTTTTGTAGCGAGCCTTTATTGGTAAAGTCAATAGGGGCTTCACTACAGAGCAAATGCTCTTCGACACCCTCAGCATTGGTGAATGTACCACACCCACTGCCCGCTGCCAGTGCAGTACCAGCAGTCAAAGTCAGTGCCGCGCCTAAGCCTAGACCAGCTAGGGATTTAATTAGCGTGCTCATTAGTGACCTCCGGTAACGCGTTCTGGTGGCTGTTTACACTTCTCGATAGAGGTATAAATTGGCATCAGTAAGAAAAACAAGAAATATAAGACAGTGAAGATACGAGCCATCAATGTTGCTGTTGGTGTTGTTGGCGTCGCGCCTAAGTAACCTAAAACTAAGAAACTAATCGCAAACACGGTTAAAGCAATTTTAGATAAAATGCCTTTATAACGTATAGAGCGTACCGGCGATCTATCGAGCCATGGTATCAAGAATAATACGGCAATCGCACCACCCATCGCAATCACACCACCCAGCTTGTCAGGGACTGCACGTAAAATGGCATAGAATGGCGTGTAATACCATACTGGTGCAATATGAGCAGGCGTCTTCAGCGAGTTCGCTGTCTCAAAGTTTGGTGGCTCAAGGAAGAATCCGCCGCCCTCTGGGAAGAAGAATACCACTGCAAAGAACAGGATAAAGAACACCACAATACCGACCATATCATGAACGGTGTAGTACGGATGGAACTCAATACCGTCTAATGGCACGCCGTTTTTATCTTTTAGCTTTTTAATGTCGATGCCATCAGGGTTATTCGAACCCACATGATGCAGTGCCACTAAATGCATAAAGACTAAGCCCACGAGCACTAAAGGAATAGCGACAACGTGTAAGGCAAAGAAGCGGTTTAGGGTGATACCGGAGATAATATAATCACCACGTACCCATTCGGCAAGACCGTCACCAATCACTGGCAACGCGGCAGGTAAGTTCAAGATAACCTGTGCACCCCAGAATGACATGTTGCCCCAAGGTAGCAAGTAACCGAAGAAACCTTCTGCCATCAATGCTAGATAGATACCCATACCGATGAGCCAAATAAGCTCACGTGGTTTTTGGTACGAACCGTAAAGCAAGGCTCTAAACATATGCAGATAGACCACCACGAAGAACGCCGAGGCGCCAGTGGAATGCATATAGCGAATGAGCCAACCGCCTTTTACATCACGCATGATGTATTCAACAGACGCAAATGCCCCTTCGGCACTTGGGTTGTACATCATCGTTAGCCAGATACCCGTCACCAATTGGTTGACCAGTACGACCATAGATAACACGCCAAAAAAGTACCAAAAGTTAAAGTTTTTTGGTGCGTAGTACTTGGACATGTGATATTCATAGGTTTCGGTCGCCGGAAAGCGCGCGTCCACCCAGTGCATAATTTTTTTACCCATACTCATATTAAGCCTCCCCAACCGTCAAGATGGTACCATCCATACTATAATCTGGGATGGGTAAGTTAAGCGGTGCTGGAACGCCACTAAAGACGCGACCTGCTAAGTCATACTTAGAACCGTGGCAGGGGCAGAAAAATCCGCCATACCAGTCATTACCGCCTAAGTCAGCGGCACCAACGTCAGGGCGATAGTTCGGCGCACAGCCTAAATGCGTACACACGCCTTCAACGACCAACACAGTTGGTTCTAAAGAGCGCGTAGGATTCGCACAGTATTCAGGCTGTAAAGAGGCAAGAGAGTTTGGGTCAGACAGCAATGGTTCGACTGACTCTAATCCTGCAATCATATCTTCGGTACGCTTAACCACATAAATAGGTTTGCCACGATATTTGATGACAATCATTTGTCCATCTTCGATAGAACCGATATCTTGGGTCACTGCAGCCCCTGCAGCTTCAGCTTTTGCGCTTGGCGTCCAAGAGCGGACAAAAGGTGTTGCCAAGGCAGCTACCCCAGCTGCACCAATCGCGGCAGTCGAGGCAATAAGAACTCTACGGCGTTTTACATTAACGCCTTCGGCATGGCTCATTAATACTTCCTCCAGGTGAATGAAATGGGATTATCCCACACTGGGTTTGTGGCTTAGAGAATATTGGCTTAAAAAATATAGATACAATATCAAGCCACTTTAGCTGTGCCTAATTTTGCTAATTGTTGCTATTCTAAGCTATTTTGGTCATAAAATAAATTATTGCGTTAAAAATAAAGCAACCTTGATAGGGCATAGTATGAGGTTGAACAACATTATTTGTCCACGATTGCTTGGATATCACCGTATCGTTACTGTTTTTATGCCAGCAAGGTTTGTCAGCGCGATGACCTTATAATTAATAAGGGTATTTAGCAATAGCGAATGATACTTGAAATCGAGGGAATGTTCACTAACTTTCAGTCCCTAATCTCTGTGTAAGTGGTCGTAAACGAATAATCACCACACTATTAATAGCGTGGTGATTATTTTAGCCTTTAAATATGCCATGGATAGAAACTTAAAATATCAGTTCATGGAATGTGTCTATTTCAAAGGTACTTAAAGGTACGTTTTAGCGACTCATTCTAGCCTTCAAGTGTGCTCCAGCGCTCAAGCTTGCTCATCATTTCATCTTCAATCACTAGTAAACGCTCACTAGCTGCTGTTGCCGCATCGAAGTCTTTAGTAAACCATGAGCCGTCAGCCAGTTTTTCTTGTAGCTCATTTTGTTCAGCTTCAAGCACTGCAATCTCTTTTGGCAAATTGTCTAACTCACGCTGTTCATTATAATTGAGCTTTTTGGCTGTAATACTAGGTTTTGCTACGGCTTGCTTGCTAGCTGATTTATTTGCTGCATTTGTATTACTTACTGGCGCTCTAGCAGCTTGTGCTGCTTGCTCACGATTTTTTTGTACCAGATACTCTTGATAGCCACCGACGTACTCTTTGACGATCCCTTTGCCATTTTCATCTTCGCCGAATACCCATGTTGAGGTAACGACGTTATCCATGAATGAGCGATCATGGCTGATGAGCAAAATCGTACCACCAAAGCTTGCGACTGATTCCTCTAATAGCTCAAGTGTCGCCATGTCCAAATCGTTGGTTGGCTCATCGAGTACTAGAATGTTGGCAGGCTTCAATAGTTGCTTGGCAAGTAGGACGCGGTTACGTTCACCGCCAGACAATGCCTTAACAGGTGTACGTGCACGCTCCGGAGCAAATAAGAAATCTTGCAAATAGCTCATAATGTGTGTCTTACGACCGCCAACTTCGACGAAATCTGAGCCTTCTGAGACGTTTTGTGCAACACTCGCTTCTAAATCTAGCTGATCACGTAACTGATCGAAAAACGCGATTTTTAGATTGGTTCCTAGCTCAACGCTGCCTGTCTTCGTGACTTCGTCATCAGACATGTCGAGTAGAGCTTTAATAAGCGTGGTTTTACCCGCGCCATTAGGCCCGACAATACCGATTTTATCACCACGCATGATAGTCGTCGTAAAGTTATCAACCAATACATTGCCATCATACTCAAGATGCAAGTTCTTAACTTTGCAGACCAGCTTTCCGCTTTTTTCGCCTTGACCCATGGTGATGTTTACATTACCCACTTGCTCACGGCGGTCGCCACGCTCTTCACGTAAGGCTTTTAGCTCACGGACACGGCCTTCATTACGGGTGCGGCGAGCTTTAATTCCTTGACGAATCCAAACTTCTTCTTGCGCCAATTTTTTATCAAAGTTAGCGTTATTTTTTTCTTCAGCCAATAACTGTAGCTCTTTTAGCTCTTGATAGCGTGCGTAGCCACCTTCACCTTGGGTTACGTCATAGCTGGTCAACTGACCGCGATCAAGCTCAATGATGCGCGTCGACAGTTTATTCACAAATGCTCTATCATGGGTAACGAACAATAATGTCAAACCTTGCCAATCCAATAAGAAGCGCTCTAACCATTCGATACTCTCAACGTCCAAATGGTTGGTAGGCTCATCGAGAAGCAGTACATCAGGCTTGGTAACTAGTGAGCGCGCAAGTAGTACGCGGCGCTTACGACCACCAGACAGCGACGATAAGTCATCATCTGGATCAAGGCCCATCGTAGTAATAAGGCGAGTGGCATCACGCTCTAAATCCCAGCCATGTACTGCATCGATATCATGCTGTAAGTCGGCCATACGCTCACAGGCATCCATATCGCCATTGGCACACATATCGACTTGCTTATTATAGTTAACCAGCAGATCAGCAGTGCGACGACTACCACCCATGACGATATCCAGTATGCGGCCACTGGTTTCTGGTACGTCTTGCTCAAGCATCGCAACACGTACACTACTATTGATGATGACTTCACCACTATCAGGCTGCAATGAGCCATTGATCAACTTAAACAGAGTGGATTTGCCTTCGCCATTGCGACCAATCAAACACACACGCTCGCCAGCATTGATCGCAAAATCAACGCCATCAAGAACGGGAGCCACGCCAAATGCGAGGTGAATATCTTTTAGATGTATCAGTGCCATAAAATATCTTAAGCTTATATAATAGTGAGGTAGGGGTTGTTGCAAAATTGGCAGCAGTATAACATGCCACCACCTGACTGTAGTGCGAGTAAATGGTTTATCAGTACTATTTTATTGCTATTTATTGGTAGTCAATATGCTATGCATGTTACCGCTTATGAATTGCTACCATTTCACGGTCATCAATCAAAAATGAATATTCCAGCAAATTCAGTATATGAATGCTATCACTTAGAGAAAAATATGGATCAATCTGTCCCACCAACGACACCTTTAATCAATCCTCAAGGCAATTCATCTGCTGCCCAAAGCGATCTACAACTTCAAGTGATTGAGTTACAGATGAACATGGCTCATCTGGAGCTAACGGTAGAGCGACTCGATGAAGTTATCGCTCGGCAAGACAAGCATATTCAGACTGTACAACGTCAATTGCAGCTTATTTACAAGCAAGTTGAAAGCCAAGATATCGAAGGAGGAATTGCTCCATTTGATGTTATGTCTGATAGGCCACCGCATTATTAAAAACCGTTAAAATAAGAGAAGCTGTCTCTATTTAGAATATATTCTTACTTTTGAATATGGTTAATGGTCGATGACTGTCTAGTCATAATTCGGTAATAATGTATTTTTACAGTTGTCTTAAGGTAAAAAAGACATTAGTATCCTTCTCCTTAGCTGCTGCCTACCTAGCAATTTTTGGTACGGCGGTAAAACAATGCGGATGTTTGGAGATACACAATGCGGGCCACCTTTCACCTAAAAACCCTTACAGTAGCGATTGCTGCTTTCTCTGTCGCTAGCGCTGCTAGTGCTGCTGGTCTTGATCGTTCAGGACAAGACGTTACCGCATTTTTGCAAGACGGTACCTACGCTGAAGCGGTTTACACTTACATCGATGGTGATGTAAGTGGCCATGACAATGCTTATGTCGGTCCTGATAAAAAGGCTTATGAGCAAGGCAAAAAAATCGATGATATCGCTGAGTCTTATGACTTTTTCCGTTATGGCGTAAAAGCAGATATCAATGATACATTCAGTGTTGGTATCTTATACGACGAGCCTTTCGGTGCTGCTGCTGATTATAGTGGTGATAATAATTTCGTGGCTAGAGGTGATTTGGATGCTTCGGTTAATGCCATTTCAGGTGGCAAAGCAAGCAGCGCAGCAGATGCGGGTCTGAAAATTGGTCAATTGACGGCAGGCGCAACACAAGCAGGTGCAGCAGCCGCAGATTTTGCAGCCCAAGCGCAAACCGCGACGACCCCACAAGCAGCAGCAGGATTCGCAGAGAAAGCGCAAGCTGCCCAAACCCAAGCGCAAACGCTAGCAGGTCAAGCCCAATCTCTTGGCGCAGCAGTAGCAGCCGCACGTGCAGAAGCAGCGACTACCGGTGAAGGTACTAACGTAGAAGTTCGTACCGAAAGCGTCACGGGTATCTTAGGTATGAAACTTGGTGAAAATAAAAACTTCCAAGTATATGGTGGCCCTGTGATGCAGCAAGTCCAAGCCGATGTAGCCCTACGTGGTATTGCTTACGGTCCTGCTACTGGCTATACCACTCATATTAGCTCTGACCAAGATTACGGTTGGTTAGCCGGTGTCTCTTATAGCAAGCCTGAGATTGCATTACTAGCTGCGTTAACGTATCGCTCAGAGATCGATCATAGCTTGAACATTGATGAAACTTATCCGCTAGTGGCTGCATTGGGTGGCGACCCTGTTCAGGGTAACAAAATTGATATCACTACACCTAAGTCAGTCAACTTTGACTTTCAAACAGGCGTGAATCAAACGACGTTAGCGACCGCAAAAGTACGTTGGGTACCTTGGACTGATTTTGCAATCGTGCCACCCCTTTATAACGAAGTCAGCAAGCGTTCAACAGGTGATGATAAAGGTCTTCCTTTAGTGAGCTATGATGAAGATCAATGGTTAGTAGAGTTGGGTCTTGCCAAGCGTTTGTCGCCAGCATTAGCTGTTACGGGTACGGTCGGTTGGGATAGTGGCGCTGGTGATCCAGTGACCTCGCTAGGCCCTATCGAGGGATATTATAGTGCTGGTCTTGGCGCAAAATATAACCTCACTGAAAACTGGGCGGTATCAGCCGGTGGTAAGTACCTGTGGTTTGGTGATGCTCAAGGTCAAATCCCAACGAAAACTATCGTTAGTGATTTTGACAGCAATGATGGCTATGCACTTGGTGTAAAAGTATCTTACCAAGCAAAATAGTATCAAACTAAAACATATCTAGTTTGGTTATCTATTTGACGATTTAGCAGCAAAAAAAGCGATCCTAAGCCGGTCGCTTTTTTTTGCTCAAAATAAGGACAGTCAAATATGTACACTCTATTATCAGGGTATGCTTCTTGATGACTGAACAAGAAGAAAAAAGACGATTTTAGTCCAGTAAAAAGCAAATTCAAAAGATAATTTTACTAAAAGAAACAAGTGTTTAGTGTGTCAGTTACATGTAATCTGTACTGTTCAGTCATATTTAGGAAATAAAGTGCTTTAAGTGTTGTTTTAGTGTCAAAAAGCCATTATTATCGAAATCAGGACACTGTTTTTATAATTTAAATTTGCGTGCACCATGGCCAATTTTAGATTCGTAGGACGGTTAAACAACTAGGATGTTTGGAGATACATAATGCGCGCTACCTTTCACTTAAAAACCCTTGCGGTAGCTATTGCTACTATTTCTGTAGCCAGCATGACGCATGCTGCCGGTCTAGATCGTTCAGGTCAGGACGTCACTGCTTTCTTTCAAGATGGGACTTATGCCGAAGCGGTTTATACCTATATTGACGCTGATGTCAGTGGTAAAGACAGTGCTAACAATGTTCCTTCTAGTAATACCTATGTCGAAGGTGGTGACACGGGTGATATCGCTGAAGCTTATGATTTCTTCCGCTATGGCGTAAAAACTGACATCAACGATACGTTCAGTATTGGTATTTTATACGATGAGCCTTTTGGTGCAGCTGCCGAGTACACAGGCGATAGCAATTTTGTATCGAAGGGTGATCAAAACGCGTCTATCCAGCAACTGACTAATGGTCAATTCAATGGTGCAACGCTTGGTCCTACAATAAATGCTTTGAGAGCTCAAGCTGCAGCAGAACCTGATGCAGAAGTAAGAGCAGGCATCGTGCAACAAATTACAAATCTTAGTACTGTAGGCGCAATCGCTCAAGCTGAGGCAGGCAATGCAGGTGAAAACACCAATGTAGAGGTTCGTAGCCAAAGCTTGACAGGTCTACTTGGTATGAAGTTTGGTGCCAATAAGAACTTCCAAGTTTATGGTGGTCCAGTAGCACAGCGTATTCAAGCTGATACGAAATTACGTGGATTGGCTTATGGCCCTGCTACAGGTTACACTTCGACCAGTAACCCTGATATGGACTATGGTTATATCGCTGGTGTGTCTTTCAGTAAGCCTGAAATCGCTTTGAAAGCTGCATTGACTTATCGTTCTGAGATCGATCACGATATACAAATATCTGAGACTTATCCGCTAGCAGGTCTTAGAGCGCTTGGAGCAGGAGCTTCTCCAGCACAAGCGGAAGCAGCAGCAAATAGAAGCAGTGACTACGAGATCACCACTCCTAAATCAGTCAACTTTGACTTCCAAACCGGTATCAATCCAACTACATTAGCCACCGCAAAAGTACGTTGGGTGCCTTGGAGTGATTTTGTCATTACCCCTCCATTATACAATGCAGTTAGCATAAGCAGTGGTCTTTATGGCGATGACGGTTTAGATTTGGTTGAATATGAAGATGATCAGTGGCAAGTCGAGCTGGGTCTGGCTAAGCGTGTAGCACCAGCACTTGCCATTAGTGGTACGGTTGGTTGGGATAGCGGTGCTGGTGATCCGACTACTTCACTAGGTCCTGTCGATGGCTATTATAGTGTTGGTCTTGGCGCCAAGTATAACGTCACCAAAAACTGGGCAGTATCAGCTGGTGGCAAATACTTATGGTTTGGTGATGCTCAAGGTGCTCTACCAACTGACAAAATCGTTGCCGATTTCCAAGACAATGATGGCTATATCGCTGGCGTGAAGCTTTCTTATCAAGCGCAGTAATCAGTGAACACTTGTTACTTTTTTTAAAGTGTTATATTTAACAAAAAAAAGCAGCCCATTGTGGCTGCTTTTTTTTGTTGGGAAAAAATTAAATAAAATAGTCTTAATTATCAACACTGTACGAAAGTAGTAAAGAATAACCATATTCCTTTTCTATCGTTTTTCATCAAATTGATTATTAGATGCTTTTAAATACCGCAAATATATAAAAATTTTAACTAACATAAATCTATTTTTGGGAAAAGTCGAAAAGGGTATTGCTATAGCAGCAAACTTTAATTATGATACTGAAATCAGTTACGTTGTATTACATAGTAGTGATGTCTGATAACAATGAAAGGTAATATTGCGTAAGCGGTAGTTACATCTGCTAGTTAAATAAGTAAATCGTTTGGCAAAGGATTGCACAGCACAGGTTTCAATTACTGATATAAGTCATACCGTAATTAAGCTTTTTGCCAGTTATTTTATTCATGGAGGATATCAAGTGTCTCAAAAATTCCCTATCTCTAAACTCACTCTCGCTCTACTTACACTGTCAGCTGCATCGTTGACGCAAGCAGCTGGTCTTGATCGTTCAGGTCAAGACATCAAAGGTTTTTTTAACCCTGGTACTTACGCCGAGATTGAGTATGCTTACATCAACACGGATGTTTCAGTTAATGATAATGCTGGGGCAATCGCAAACGGTGCTCGTCTTGGTATTACCTCTAACGAAGATGAGTACGAAAAGGGTGTAAATACGGGTAATGCTACCGACGATCCTTATACTTTTGCTCGCTATGGTGTAAAAACGGATATTAATGACAGTATTAGTATCGGTGTGTTCTATGATGAGCCTTTTGGAGCAGAAGTAGAGTATACAGGAGATAATGCTTTTGTATCTCAACCAGGAAAACAGACAATCGTGGATTCTTCAACAGGAACTGCATTTCCTAATGAATTCATTAATCCAGCTGTTCTAGATTCTGATTATGATAAAAACACCAATGTTAGCGTTCATACTGAGTCATGGACAGGTTTGGTGGGTTTTAAATCTAACGGCTTCCAAGTATATGGTGGTCCAGTGATACAAAAAGTAAAAGCAGAAGTGCATTTACGTGGCCAAGCATATGGTCCATTGACAGGTTATGATGCCAACGTCAATAAAGACACTGACTATGGTTGGGCGGCTGGTCTTTCCTATAGTAAACCAGAGATTGCCTTAAATGCAGCGTTAACTTATCGCTCGGAAATTGATCATAAAACCGCGGTAGGTGAAAGAGTACCTCTATTAGATAATGATCTTATAAAAAGTGTATTTATCGGTAAATATAATGAACTTAATCCTAACGATATAATCACGCCTGAATTGGCGGCAGCTATTGGTGCTGATGCGACTACCGAAGCAACTGTGACCACACCAGAATCAGTTAACTTAAACATTCAGACGGGTTTAAGTGAAAAATATCAGCTACTAGGCACATTGGATGTACGCTGGGTACCTTGGAGTGACTTTAGTATTGTGCCTCCTCTTTATAATGCCTACTCTAAAGGAGCCGTTGCTGGTGGCTTACCACTATTGTCTTATGACAAAGACCAATGGAAAGTCGACGTTGGTTTGGCTAAACGCTTCAACGAAAAATTAGCGGGTTCTGTTGTGGTTGGTTATGACTCTGGTGCAGGTGATCCTGTCAGTTCATTGGGTACTATTGATGGTTTCTATAGTATCGGTGGTGGGGTTAAATATAATGTCACTCCTGAATGGGCCGTATCTGTCGGTGGAAAATACTTGAAGTTTGGTGATGCGACTGGACAGTTACCGAACGGCAGTATCGTTAGTAAATCTGAAGATAATGATGGTTACATCGCTGGTGTAAAACTGTCTTATCAGAGCCAGTAACTTCATTCTTAAACTTAGTTTTTAAACTTAGTTCTTATTTTGATTGAAATTTTATAAAGCTTATCGAGTTGTAATGGGTGAGCTTTATAATAAGCTGCAATGTTTTAAATAAAATTATAGATATTAATAAAGAAGACTACTAAGTCGGTTGTTACTATCGAAGTTAAAAGTCATCTCTCTTCAAAAGTAATAGACCATTAAGTTTTGACTGGTCAAGCTACTTTTTAGTATCTATAAAAATTATTCAGCTATTATATAAATAGTTGAATATAAAGGGAATATCTCATTATAATCCATGGAGGAATACGAATGTTACCTAACCATCATTCAATCTCAGCTAATTCTACAGCAAAGAAATTCAATACCCCATTAAAAGCAAGTGTCGTACTTTTGACATCAATGATATTGGCCTCGTGTGCTAGCGATAATAATAATTCGTACAAACTAGGTGATATCTTTAATGATAGTCCAGTAATCACACCGACACCGACACCGACACCGACACCGACGCCGACACCGACGCCAACACCGACGCCAACACCGACGCCAACACCGACGCCAACACCGACACCGACGCCGACACCGACGCCAACGCCAACGCCAGGTTACAGCTCTGAAGCAGAAGCAAACTTATCAGGTGTACAGCACTTATCTGTGAACACAGGTCAGCTTGCAGGTGTGAGAGAAGTGACCACACGTGATTTCGCTATTCGTAGCACCTCAGATGTTGATGCCCGTGCTGACACAGCTTTGACAGGAATCGTACCAGCACCAGCAGCAGTGACCTTATCAAGTGATAGCGATGCTGATACTGAAAACGGTTTTAAATCTTATAATGGCACTGGTAACGTACTGGCTGCCGGTGACCTGACTTATACCTCAATCTATAAAGACTTTGGTGACAATGATGAGTTGCGTGTCGCTCACATCGATGGTGGTGTTAGTGCACTAGGTAGCACAATTCCAGTAGATGGTGTGATAGCCGTTGGTAAAAAAACAGCGACTCTACCGACCGAAGGTAAGTTTGAATACACCGGTGATGCAACCAACCGCAAAGTAGGTCCTGGTAATGCTATTGAATATGGCACCTCAGCATTCACAGCAGATTTTGTTGCGAAGAACGTTGCCGGTACGCTTACATTTGCGCAAGCTGGTAATATTGAACTAGGGGCAAGCATAGACGGTAATGAGTTCACTGGCGAAAAAGGTGGCTACAATACTGAAGGTGCTTTCTACGGTAAAGATGCTAACTTCATCGGTGGTATCTATGAAGGCAATGACTCTCAAGGTACTTTTGGTGCTGAGAAAAATGAAGCCGTAACACCGACGCCAACGCCAGGTTACAGCTCTGAAGCAGAAGCAAACTTATCAGGTGTACAGCACTTATCTGTGAACACAGGTCAGCTTGCAGGTGTGAGAGAAGTGACCACACGTGATTTCGCTATTCGTAGCACCTCAGATGTTGATGCCCGTGCTGACACAGCTTTGACAGGAATCGTACCAGCACCAGCAGCAGTGACCTTATCAAGTGATAGCGATGCTGATACTGAAAACGGTTTTAAATCTTATAATGGCACTGGTAACGTACTGGCTGCCGGTGACCTGACTTATACCTCAATCTATAAAGACTTTGGTGACAATGATGAGTTGCGTGTCGCTCACATCGATGGTGGTGTTAGTGCACTAGGTAGCACAATTCCAGTAGATGGTGTGATAGCCGTTGGTAAAAAAACAGCGACTCTACCGACCGAAGGTAAGTTTGAATACACCGGTGATGCAACCAACCGTAAAGTAGGTCCTGGTAATGCTATTGAATATGGCACCTCAGCATTCACAGCGGATTTTGTGGCGAAGAATGTGGCAGGCAAACTGGACTTTGCTGAAGCTGGCAATATTAACTTAGCAGCGAATATTACTGGTAATCAGTTCTCAGGTACTGCAGCTGACGACAATGGCTACAATACTGAAGGTGCTTTCTACGGTAAAGATGCTAACTTCATCGGTGGTATCTATGAAGGTAATGACTCTCAAGGTACTTTTGGTGCTGAGAAGAATGAAGCCGTAACACCAACACCTACACCAACGCCAACACCAACGCCAACACCAACACCAACACCAACGCCAACACCAACACCAACGCCAACGCCAACGCCAACGCCAACGCCAACGCCAACGCCAACGCCAACGCCAACGCCAACGCCAACGCCAAC
>NZ_JBEOOU010000004.1:0-245207 GCF_040309405.1 Psychrobacter sp. W2-37-MNA-CIBAN-0211 | reverse complement strand
CTGATATTGAAGATCCGCGTGTACAACAGCTTGCTGACGATATTATAAAAGCGCAAAAACGTGAAATCGCTGAGATGAAACAGTTAATTGATGAGCTTGAATAACATGATGGTTTACCAGTAAACGCTGCGAAAAGTGATCACTTTTTTCTGCTTAGACGCTCAATGACCCAGCCTGCTAGTGGGAAGGACACCAGCTGTGTCAACGGAACGAGTATGATCGTTTCAATTAATACCACCACTGGCAGGCTTAACCCTTGAGTCACAGGCTTCAATAACGTTAATACAATTAGGAGTGTTGGATAGAGTCCGACATATCCTACTAATATACGTATAAGTCTGTCTTTAGAATTTTTATTCATTATATGATACCGACTGATGATTAAATTTATAAATAAAAATAAGGCCAAAAATGGCCTTATTTCATTTATTACTATTGTTTTTTTAACTATGCTTGATAATAAGGATAATCGCTGTAGCCAACGTCAGTGCCACCATACATCGTGGTAGGATCTACTTCATTGAGTGGCCAGTTATTGGCGATACGCTCAGGTAGATCAGGGTTGGCAATAAAAGGACGACCAAACGCAAATAAATCGCCATAGCCTTTGGCTAAAATATTCACGGCTTTTTCTACGGTATATTTACCCGCATAAATAATACGGCCTGAAAATTCTTCTCTTACCGCTTGATAAAAAGTGTCTGGCAAATCAGGCGCATTATCCCAATCAGCTTCTGCAATTGACAAGTAAGCAATGCCCGCTTGTTCCAGCAATTTGACCGCTTCGACATACGTATGATGAGGGTCTGACTCTACCAATCCTAAATACACGCGCGTCTCATCCGTACTCGCAAACAAAGGCGCAAAGCGTACACCTAAGCGATCAGCACCAACCACATCACTGACAGCAGCGACGATTTCTTTTAAGAAACGTAGACGATTGGTCAACGACCCACCATATTGATCATCACGTGTGTTGCTATGCTCAGAAATAAACTGATTGACCAAATAACCATTAGCACAATGCAGCTCTACCCCATCAAAACCCGCCTCCAATGCATTGCGTGCGGCTGCCGCATACATCATTACCAGCTCACCAACTTCATCAGTGCTGAGAGCACGTGGCTCACTTGGATCGGCCAATGCACCTTCACCTGGGCCTGTTTCAATAAAGACTTTTACGTTATCAGCAGCAATCGCTGATGGGCCTACAGGCTGAGCACCTTGTGGCTGCAAGCTGGTATGAGACACACGCCCAACATGCCATAACTGAGCAAAAATAATACCACCTTTAGCATGTACTGCTTGCGTAACTTTTTTCCAGCCTTCAACTTGGGCTGGTGAATGGATACCAGGTGTCCAAGCATAGCCTTGGCCTCTTGGCTCAATCTGTGTACCTTCCGTCACCATAAAGCCTGCTGTCGCACGCTGTGCATAATAGCTTGCCATTAAGTCATTAGGAATATTGTCAGGCTGCGTGCTACGAGAGCGTGTCAATGGCGGCATTACGATACGGTTTTTGAGCGTATAAGGCCCAAGTTCTACAGAGGAAAATAGTGTACTTGTATTTAGAATGGTTTGTGTCATAAATATCTCTTTTAAAGCAGCTGATGGCTTATTATTGAATGTATTTGGCCTGTTTTGATGCTTAATAACCAATCTAATGATTTCTTAAGCAATGTTGGTCAGCATAGCGTTTTGAGGGTACAATTAGAAACAACCAATTATTGTTTAAGATACAACTATTAATGGTATGAGTTATGAATGGTATGAATCGGCTCGATATTAAGCAACTTAGAGTATTACAGGCGCTGCTTGATCTAAAAAACCTCTCACAAGTCGCGCGAAAAATGGGGCTGACCCAACAAGCCATCAGTGAGCAGCTGCGCAAGTTACGTGAGGTGTTTGATGATCGCTTGTTTATTCGTCAAGGAAATAGCATGGTGGCAACATCAAAGGCGCTATCGATGCAGCAACCTATTGATCATATATTAAAGCAGTTGGAAGATTTGTTAGAGCCAGAGATTTTTACGCCACAAACATATAAAGGCGTCTTTACGATTAGTGCGACCGACTATGCGACACAGGCGCTGTTACCGCAGTTGTTTAATATTACGCGCCGCGACGCACCGGATTTGAAGCTGATCGTACGTGACTTTGCCTCAGACAATATTAACCAACTTATTGCAGCAGGCGAGCTTGATTTATTGATTACCTTTCCCGAATTCATCCCTGATAACTTATCGTATGTCACTCTGTTTGAAGAGCAACATTTATGCGTGACGGGTTGTGAAAATACTTTTGCAACAGAGCCATTAACACTGACGCAAGTGGCTGCGCACCCGCAGTTGGTGGTGTCGCCTTCGCGTGCTAATTTGCGCGGCTCTCATGACCAATGGTTTGCAGAAAAAGGTCTAAAACGAAATATTGTGATGTCAGTTCCTAGCTTTTCAGCGGTGCCAGATATTTTGCACACGACCGATATGATTGCGTTTTATCCTTCGCGGTTATTGCCGAGCAGTAAGGTCAAAGAGCTTGAGGTTGAAGCATTGCCGCCTACTTTTAAAGTCATAGCGGCATGGCACCCACGTACTACTGACAGTGGCATACATCGTTGGTTAATTGAGCAATTACGAAATCTATAATAAGTAACGTTCCTACGTCATACTTTCCAAATTGGGTATTAAGTCGTTACTGCTTATAACTTTATTAACATCAACAAATGCACCTTTACCCACAGCACCAAGATTATAGTCTGCAAACTCATGATATAAAGTGACCACATCACCCATAATCAATAATGCAGGTGTTGGCAATTTCGCTATCGCTTGCTGATTAGCGATACTACCAAGCGTACCGATGAGCAGCTGCTGCGTGGGTAAGCTTGCATGACTAATCACGGCAAAAGGAGTCTCGCTGTCGCGCCCCGCTGCTATCAACCCTTCGGTCAACTCACCTAGCCGATGTAGTCCCATATAAAACACTACCGTTTGTTTGCTGTCCAAGTGTTCGTCATAGTCATTATTGGCTGCGCCTGACTTTTTGCACGCTGTCACAAACTTGACGGCTTGCGCATGATCACGGTGCGTTAGTGGAATCCCTGCACGGCTAGCAGCGGCGCTGGCGGCTGTGATGCCGGGAATGGACTCAAAACGAATGCCATGGCGCACAACTTCTTGCAGCTCTTCGCCGCCGCGCCCAAAAATAAAGGGGTCGCCGCCTTTTAGACGAACCACTGTTTTGCCTGCCAGCGCGTGTTTGACTAATAGCTCATTGATGCCTTCTTGCGGCAGAGCATGATTGGCACGGCGCTTACCGACGAATATTTTCTCTGCTGTCAGCGCACACATATCTAAGATATCCTCTGAGACTAAGCTGTCATAAAGCACTATGTCTGCGCGCTGCATGACTCGTAACGCTTTTAGAGTCAACAACTCAGGATCACCAGAACCAGCACCGACTAAATGCACAGTGCCTACTTTCTCACCTTCTGCTATCGTTGGTGGTGTGTTTAGCACATTGACGTTGCATTTTTTATTGGACAAGTCATTCGAAGGTAGGGTTGCGATAAAAGCAGATGAATCAGTCATAATGGTCACTCCTAATAACACTACTAGCGCCGTGCAGATCAGCACTTCATAATGGAATACATAAGAACAAAAGATAGTACAAGATACGGTGCAAGCCTCATGCCATATCGATAACTTAACCCTCTTTCAACAGGCGTTTAGGACGCATATTCCTCAATAAGTGCATTAATTTGACTCACACATGAGCCGCAATTGGTGCCCGCTCGGCACGCTTTACCAATGGCATGTGCGCTGGTACATTGCTGTTTGGTGATGGCATTGATGATGATGTTTTCTCCCACCGCCATGCACGAACACACCAGCGGGCCTGGATCGATATAACCTGTGGCTGGACGACCTGCCAGCAACCATTTATAGCGCTGCTGTGCGGGTATCGCATCGGTATTGGTAAAGCAGCTATCAAGCCAATGACTGCTGGGCAACTGCGTCACTTGCGGCGCGAAGTAAATAGCTAATAGTAGCCGCTCACTCGGTATAGTAGAGATAGAAGTGCTTGGCAACGTGCGATCGACCTCTTCATTATTTGCCTCACTTGCCTCATTCGCCTCCGACTGAGTCAAAATAAAGCGTAGTTGTTGCTCCGGTTTACTAAGGGTAAAAGCACTATTAACCCCTACAGTATTGGCAGCGTCATCCGTCAATCCTTTATCCGATACAGAGCTTTGATAGGTATCGATAAACTGCTGCCAAAACTCAGGATCAAGCAATTGCTTAGCGATGCTGTCGACTGGGCTAGCAAGAGTCATTAGAACGCTGTTGGTTTGGCGGCTAATACTCCATGTCAGTGCTGGTAGTGTTTGAGTCGACTGCTCACTAGCCACATCAAAGCTAGAAGAGGCTGCTTGCAACTCATTGTCTGTCATTTGCTCTTTAAAGCTAGCTGCCATAGCACGAAAGTGCACTAGTATGGTGTCTTGCAAATCAGGATGCACCAAAATCTTGCCAAACGTCTGCATAGGTACAGTGCTAATGCTAATCGCTGAGTTTTTTAGCTCAGGCTGTCCTGAATGGGGATCGACAACCGTCGGAATGAGCGTACCTACTCTTGCACCGCTGGCAAAGGCGTTACTCCAGTGCATGGGCATAAATGCATCACCAACACGCATGCCATCACTGATGGCAACTTGTGCTATCACTTTTTGCTCTAACACTTCAATATCTGTATTTGAATCAACAGCCGCCCCATTATGTGGCTGACGCTGTTTTTGCTGCTGCTTGTTTGGTAGGTTTTGCTCATAGCGGGGATGTAGCTGCACATAGTCGCCCTTTTCAACACCGAGTTGCTTGGCGTCATCGGGATGGAGGGTCAGCATCGGCGCAGACTCATGTTGGTTAAGCTGCGGCGCAAGTCCTGTGCGGGTCATGGTATGCCACTGATCACGCAATCTACCGGTAATAAGACGTAGATGCACGGTTGATGAGTGACCGTTATGTGGCTTATCGCTCTTATTATCCTTTTCTCTATTATCGCTCGCTATATTATCGCTTTCTGTATTGTCATTAGCTTTCGGTCTTGAGCGACGCTGATGCCTATTAGGTAAGCTGGCACTATCTGAGGGTGTAATAGCGATAAAGTTTGAGTGCGCCATGGTGATTCGCGGGTCGCCCCATTGAAAGGGGGGCATTACCTCATAGTCAGCACGATTTAGGATTGGCATTGGTAGGTCTTTAGCCAAATTCAGATAGCGCGGTTGATTGTTAATAGAGGGCACTTGGCTAGGATCATTTTTATAAGCGGTCAATGCCCCATGCTCATTGAATATCTCGCTAGGATGCTGGTAATCAAACCCAGCTAGCCCCATGCGGGTAGCCACTTGAGACAGTATCCACCAGTCAGGCTTAGCGAGTCCTAATGCAGGCTTCAACGCCCGCTGTCTTGAGATTCGCCGCTCAGAATTGGTGACTGTGCCTGACTTTTCGCCCCAACCTTGAGCTGGCAATACAATGTCTGCGCACTTAACCGTATCGCTGTCTACCGAGCAGTCAGAGACAATGACCAAGTCACAAGCCGCTAATGCGCGGCGAAATTTATCCGCTTCAGGTAAGCTCACGACTGGATTGGTCGCCATAATCCAAATGGCTTTGATACGCCCATCTAAGATAGCATCGGCAGCATCACAAGCTTGGATGCCAACCTCTGGCGCAATAGACTGCGGTGCCTGCCAAAAGTCAGCCACCAGTTGACGATGAATACTATTATTCAAGTCTAAATGTGCCGCCAGCAAATTAGCCAGCGCCCCGACTTCACGGCCACCCATAGCATTTGGCTGACCAGTGAGTGAAAACGGACTGGCGCCTACTTTTCCTACGCGTCCGGTATACAGATGACTATTGATAATGGCATTGACCTTGTCGGTGCCACTCTTTGATTGGTTAACGCCCATACTAAACGCGGTCACTGTCTTGTCATTGGCAGCGACTAGCTGATAAAACTGGCGTATGAGGTCAGCGCTGATTTTGCATGCTTGAGCGACTTTGTCGATGCTCCACGTCTTGGCAGCCTCCAAAGCGAGATCGACATCATTACATTGCCTGAGATAATGCTCATCGCAACAACCTTGCTGCTTAAGATAGTGCAACAACCCATTGTATAAATGCGTATCGGTGCCGGCGGCTATTGGTAAGTGCAAATCCGCGAACTCACAAGAATCCGTACGACGCGGATCAATGACGATAAGCTTTTTACTGGGATCAATTTTTTTGGCGTCTAAAAAACGTCCAAACAAAATAGGATGGCACCATGCCATGTTTGAGCCCACCAGCACTAATAAATCGCAGGACTCTAAGTCCTCATAATTACCAGGCACCAAATCAGCGCCAAAGGCACGTTTGTGCCCTGCTACTGCGGAAGACATACATAGGCGTGAGTTGGAATCAATATTATTATTACCGATAAAGCCTTTGATAAACTTATTGGCGACGTAATAATCCTCAGTGAGTAGCTGTCCTGAGACATAAAACATAATACTGTCGCGACCATGCTTGGCGATCGTGTCGTTTAAGCGCGTGGCAATATCATCTAAAACGTTATCCCAATCGGTAGGATTTATAAGTGGCTCATCAGATATGTCGATAGCGTTAAAATCATTAACCAATTGCATAGGTCGATGTTGTTGCATTACCGCTTGCTTGTTTTGATAGTAAGGCTCAGTTAAGCGTCGCTCACTGCCTAAGGTTTGTGCCAGCGCACTGCCCTTTGAGCATAGTTTACCAAAGTTCGCCGGATGCTCAGGATCTCCTTTTACGCTCACTACCCCTGTCGCATCGACACTGGCTAGGACGCCACACCCTACCCCGCAGTAAGGACAAGTGGTACGTATGGTGGACGTCGTTTTTTCAGTATAAGTGGCAATAAGAGCCGTTTTTGAAGGATTGATCATGTCATCAGATTTGTTATTAGATTTGTGATCAGATCGGCGTATACCACTTTCTAATTCTTGGCTAGCATTCGATTTATTACTCAAGATCACTTCACTCATGACGCCGCTCCTACTATGTCTGCTGCGCTTAATAAATCCAGCTCGCTATCGTTATCCATGTCTCCGTTAGCCTCACTATCTGTCGTTATTTTCTCCAAATCACAGTAAGCCTCACCAAATATTAAATCCACTTTTATAGGCGCGATATCACTATTGCTGTTAATCAACTGGCTATAGAAACTGCCCTCATTGACCTCACCGTAGAGTACAGCGCCGATCAGTTTATTGTTTCTAAGATAGAGGCAATGATAGTGATTTATACTGGTTTGCTGATAAGTGATGGTTTCGATAGCCGCCGCTTCCTCCTCATCAAAGTCGACTTGCCCTGCTGAAAAGGCACTGATGCCAGATACTTTTAGCTTTAAAGACAGCGGTTTGCTAGTAAAGGGGTGCCAATTATTTCTAGATGATAAACCATCGTTTGATATCCTCGCATCTTTTAGGACAGAAACTAAGGTATCAACTTGCTGATTGACGGGCGCTACCATACCGAACAGCTCACCGTCTAGCTCCACACATTCGCCAATAGCGTATACGTTGGCAGCGCTAGTATGCATATAATTATCGACGATGATGCCACGGTTGACCGTCAGCCCGCTGTCTTTTGCCAATGTGATATTAGGTACCACTCCCACTGCCATGACCACGAAATCTGCTGGCAACGTGCGCCCATCTTTTAGCAACAATCCGCATACTTCGTGCTGGTTGTTGACCGCTATACATTCAGTGATCGCTGATACCTCAAGTCCGACATTTCGACAGCTGAGCTCTGCTTGCAATAGCTCAGCGGCGGGCAAGTCAAGCTGTCGGTTCAGTACATAGCTGTCCACATGAACAACCGTCATATCTGCTCCTTGAGAAGCCAAAGCGCACGCGGCCTCTAACCCCAATACCCCGCCCCCAATCACCAGACCTTTTTTCCCTTGATGTGCATATGCGGTTAGTGCATTTACATCAGCTACTTCTCGAAACACGTGCACGCCTTTAGCATCGTAATTAGGAAAAGGAATAATTCGAGCACTGGAGCCCGTCGCAATAACCAGCTTGCTATAAGCGATCGTTTGTCCATTGCTCAGCTCAATGGACTGCTGTTTGACGTCTATTATGTCAACCGAAACTCCAGCCAATACGGTGATACCCAGCTGTTGATACTCTGATTGCTCGTATAGATAAGTATCTTCAAATATAGAGTCTCCTGACAGTACAGGCGATAGCATAATTCGGTTGTAGCCGACTTGTGGTTCTTTACTAATAAGCGTAATTGGCAGATGGATGTGAGGGTTTTCCAGTCTGTCTTGCTGTTGGGCACGAGCCAACTCAATAGCAAAACGGCTGCCTGCCATGCCAGCACCAATAATGACGATACCAGCACTCGAAGGTAGCGTTGACGCTATTTTAGGATTTTGGCTATTGACTACTGTTGACTGTGCATTAAGGTGTGGTACAAAAGGCGACATAAGAAGAGCATCCCTTAGCCGCAACGTGCAGCATTAAATAAATGGCGTGTCATATCATGTTTTTGTTGAAGCAAACTTATAGAAAATAAGCCAGCAGTGATAAGATGATGACAAACTGAATGAAGCAAATGCTGTGCCATACCAGTAAGGGATGGCGTATGATAAGCGGTTCAGGGTCGCGGATATTGCTGGTGTTATCGGGGTTAAAATCTTGTAAAAACTCACCAATTGCTTGGTATCTAGCTTGGGTGTTGGAATGCAGCGCACGCATTAACGCTTGTTGGCTAGCAGTGGGTACGCGGTGCTGACGTAATGATTGAGCAGGCAGCGTCAATGTATGACTTGCTTGATGCGAACTCATCAAATCTTGCGAACTAAACGGCAACTCATTGGTTAGTAGCTCATAACCGATTACGGCTATGGAAAATAAATCAGAATAAACTCCTTTTGGTGCATCGCTGTAATATTCTGGTGCAGCGTAGTGCAAATCACCGCTCGGTGGTCGAGTGCTGTCTTTGAGTATTAAAGAGCTGGCCGAACCAAAATCAATCAATTTGACCGCGCCTGAGGTGGTCAATAGGATGTTTTCCGGCTTGATGTCTTGATGCAATAGATAGTTGCGATGCATCACCCGAACCGCCATGCCTATTTTGGTCAACAAATCATATGTCTGCCATACGTCGCAAGGGGCATGGCGATCCATAAAATCTCTGAGGCTCTCACCCTCAATATATTCGGTCAGATGGTATAAATAAGTACTACTCGCTGGTACGGGGTAATAACGTAGCAATCCTGAAGAACTCAGCGCTGAGCTCGCGCTTTGATTGGTTTTGATGCTGATAAGGCTGTTATCGCTCGACAAATCATTAGGGTCCGCTTGATTGTAAGCAGGCTCGCCAGCACGGCTGTGCTTAGATAAGCTCAACCCTATTTTTCGCTCTTTTAAAAACTCGCGCAGATAGTACCCATCGGTAATCGTATCAAGGCTTGGCGACTTTATGACAAAGGCATGATGGTTGCTATCTTCTACCAAATACACTTCACTACGAGCAGTACGGGCTATAATGTTCTTGATAGTAAAACCGTCAATCTGCGCACCAATCTCCAAACCCGTTGGCAACTGATAACGATGAATATCGTGAGAGCTAGTATTGTCGCCTGTCTTATAAATTTGTGCCTTAAACGTTTGCTTATGGAGCACTGTTGTATTCATACCGAGCATCATCATACTTAGGTTATCGTAACTGCCTTCGCTAAACGCTTGCTCGCATAAGCTTTTACTGATATCTAAGCTTTCACCGATACCGATACCAACATCACTTATCTGTTGGTCGATAGCGTTTCGATCAGTCATAGTCGTCGATTGAACTAGCGCCTTTGCGGCGGCACACAGTTCAAACTGAAGCTCTGAGGCAGTAATAGATTCATAGACGCCATCAGTCATTAGCGCTAAGCACTCGTTTTGATGCAATGTAAATACCGATTGCTGTAACTGAATTCGTGTATCAGCGCCGACAGCAGCCGACAGCGCACCTTTATCTTGCCCACGATGGATGCGGTGATCCTTAGTAAGCACCGCCATGCTATCCATACCTATACGGTAAATACGTGAATCGCCCGTATGAAACAGATGGATACGGTCACCGATACACAGTAGGCCTGATAAGGTCGATAACAGCGGTGGTACTCGCTCGTAGACTTGCGGGAAGTAGAGCACATCATTGGTTTTGTTTACCGCCTCCTTAATCAATATAGCAATTTGATTATCATCAAAGCTTATCGGCGCCTTTTGACCATTGGCTTGTGACTCATTTTCTGATGCCGACTCGTACTCTGTCCTCACCAGATTTTCAAGCGCTAAAGTAAGGTGATGCGTGATGGTATTGACGACCAATTGACTGGCTTGTTTAGGGAACTGACAGGCACTGACACCATCCGCCATCAGCACCAATAAAGGCGCATGAGGACATTGAACGCCGCCGTTGATGGTTGCTGTGGACTGTCCATACGGCAAGCATGTTGTTATCAGCAAGCTGTCTTGATTTTCGGATTTGCGCCCTTGCATGGTATAAAAATCAAGCAACCATAGTGCATTATCCGCACTATGGTGACTGGTTTTGTCAGTGGTCTTAAAGTCTTGTGTGCTGCCCTTTTTCATACTTAGCTCACTTTAATTTGAGCAAAGCTGCCATCTGGCATCTCTTCGATGATAACGCCTTCAGGCTCTTTCAAAAAGAATAGTGCTAAGAAGCCAACCACTGCGGTGGCAGCGATCACAAAGAAAAATACCTGATAGGAGACGAGACTCAGTACGGTTAAATAAACGACCGAACCAACATTGCCATAAGCACCAGTCATGCCAGCGAATTGTCCAGTCATACTACGCTTAATCAGTGGAATGACCGCAAACACTGCGCCCTCGCCTGCCTGTACAAAGAATGAGCAAAACATCGTGATTAACAATGCCAACGCAATCGGCCATGTTGAATCAACGATTCCCATCAATAAATAACCGACGGCTAAACCCGCAGTCAAAATCAGCAGCGTAATCTTGCGTCCATACTTGTCACTGAGCCAACCGCCGCCCGGACGTGACATCAGATTCATAAATGCATAGCTTGATGCCAATACCCCTGCCATCACAATCGATAGGCTAAATGTCTCTTGATAAAAAAGCGGCAACATAGACACCACCGCCAGCTCTGAGCCAAAAGTAGCAAAGTAGAGAATATTTAAGATACCGACTTGCTTAAAATCATACTGATGTGCTTTTGGAACTGGCGTAGTAAATATCTCTTTATTAAAGCGATAACTACTCACAAACTCATAAATATATAAAACGACCAATCCGATATAGACGATAGTCACGCTGTCCTGACTAAGCAAGCTGACACCAGCGGGCGATAATTTCCATCCCAAAAGAGCCAAGGCCAAATACATTGGCAGCTTAAACGCCATCATCAGCCAAAAGTCACCTGCTGAAGTCACCATCATCGCACCAGATTTTTTGGGTTTAAAATACGTCGCACCCTTTGGCGTGTCTCGCACCATCTTATAAAAAATCACACTGTAAAGCATCATGACCACCCCTGAAGTAGCCGTCGCATAACGCCAGCCCTCATCACCACCAACTATAGCGGCAGCGATGATAGCCACTGTCGGTAATAGCAAGGCAGCAGCAGCGGAACCAAAATTGCCCCAACCGCCATAAATACCTTCAGCCGTACCCAGCTCATTTGCAGGGAACCAATCACTCATTAGACGAATACCCACCACAAACCCTGCACCCACAAAACCCAGTAAGAACCGAGACAACGCTAGCGTGTTGTAGTCTTGCGCAAAGGCAAAAGTAAAACAGGGAATGGCGCCAATCGCCAAAATGGCGGTATAGACGAGGCGCGGGCCAAAACGATCGGTTAGCATACCGATAATGACTCGAGCTGGAATCGTCAAGGCAACGTTTAGTATCAATAAGGTTTTGATTTGATCTTTAGTAAGGTTAAGCGTCTCCCCAATCGCGGATAAAAAAGGCGCGTGGTTAAACCACACAAAAAAGGTCAGAAAAAAAGCCATCCAACCAAGATGGAGAATTTTATTCTTACCTGTAAAAGATAAGATATTAAGCTTGTTTTTAGTTGGCACAGCGGGGTTCGATGGTGGCGATGACGACATAAGCAATTTCCTTAAATGGCAAACTTTAGGGCCAACATAAAAAGTCATAAGAACAAGTTATGTTAAACAGAATGATCAGTTAGAACACTTAAGGGGGTGCAATGGCTGTGCCATTTGCCGTCATAAAAATCATTGTGGAGGCAAGCCATCGTCTTTGGTGAAAGCGTCAATGCTTTGTAATAGCAGACTTACAGGCGACTATCACAAGCCGATTCATATCTTAAAAAACATGATGCCCTTGTATCATTGAGAAACATAAAAAAATGCTCCTCATTATAAATGCAATCAAATTGGTGCATGATTCTGTCCACTTTAGTGCATCAATACTTATCACCTCATTGCCAAATGATCGATTAATATTTTATTTACCATCATCATCAACCTCCTCATAAATGCCTTGCGACCTTGTAAATACGCGATGAGCGTCATACGTATTCGTCTGAATTTTTTAGCAATCCCCTTAAATACAAAGCGCTATATAACAGTGCTTGGCACAGTTATTGAAGGTGTAATTGGTGTAGGCACTAAATATTGCTAACCATCATAACGTTTAGATCACGATATTTAGACAACCCCATTACTAAGGATAAGCGCATGAGCAGCACTATAGTGAGTACACCAAATAAAGCTAAGTTAGTGGTGATTGGCAACGGTATGGTCGGGCATCATTTCGTTGAGCGAGCCATAGAACAAGGGCTACATGAGAAATTTGAGATTCATGTGTTTGCAGAAGAAGACCGTCCGGCTTATGATCGTGTGTATTTATCGAGCTATTTTGAGCATAAAGATATCAGTAAGCTAAATTTGGTTGATTTGAGCGCCTATGCCGCCGCCCAAATTCAATTGCACCTGAATCAGCGCATTGTAGATATCGATGCGACCAATCAATACATCATCACTGAAGCTGGCGAGCAGATTGAATATGGTGAGCTGGTGCTGGCGACAGGCTCCTATCCATTTGTACCACCCATTCCAGGACGTGAACATCCGCATTGCCACGTATACCGAACCATTGCCGATTTAGATGACATTCTTGCCATTGCTGAGCGCCCCACAGTCAGAAAGGGTGTGGTCGTGGGTGGTGGACTGCTGGGACTTGAGGCAGCAAAAGCACTGGTCACTTTAGGGTTAGAAACTTATGTTGTAGAGTTCGCCCCACAATTGATGGGCGTACAGCTTGATGCTGCTGGCGGTGAGATTTTGAAACGAAAAATTGAAGCCCTTGGGGTCAAAGTATTAACTGGCAAGAATACCCAAGCCATTATTGACAATACCGATGCCCTGTCTAAAAACAGGAATAACACCAGTGAAGATCAATGTCACTTAACCATGCAATTCACCGATGATACCTCGCTTGATACCAATATGATCGTTTTTAGTGCGGGTATTCGTCCGCAAGATGGCATTATCAAAAACAATCCTGAGTGCGGCATTGAGATAGGTGCACGAGGTGGTATTTTAATTGACGAACAATGCCGCACCAATGCCGCGCATGTCTACGCTATCGGCGAATGCGCGGTGTGGGATAACAAGATATTTGGCTTAGTAGCGCCAGGCTACAGCATGGCGAGTATTTGCGCGGCACAAATCACAGGAGATCATTCGCAAACCTTTACGGGCGCTGATATGAGCACCAAGCTCAAACTGATGGGCGTCGATGTTGGTAGTATTGGCGACGCCCATGGCAACAGCGCGGACAGCTTGAGCTATTTGTACCAAAACCCTGCTGAGGGCATTTATAAGAAACTGGTCACAACGCCTGATAATAAACGCTTGCTTGGCGCGGTATTGGTCGGCGATACCGAAGACTATAATAATCTATTACAGCTATATCTCAACGACATCGACCTACCTGCCCACCCTGAAAGCCTCATACTACCCAACGTTGAAAAACCGAAAATGGGTATAGAAAATTTACCAGATAGTGCAACGATTTGCTCATGCTACAACGTCACCAAAGGCGATATTTGCGCGGCGGTCGAGAACGGTGCGTATTCCATTGCCGAAGTGAAGTCTTGTACCAGTGCAGGTACAGGCTGTGGTGGCTGTGCGCCTATGGTGAAAGACACTTTAAGCTACCAGTTAACGACCCTTGGGTTTGAGGTCAATAACGACTTATGTGAGCACTTTGCTTATACTCGTCAAGAGCTCTATAGCTTGATTCGTGTCCATGGTATTAGAACCTTTGATGCTCTGTTGGATGAGCATGGTAATGGTCATGGCTGTGAGATTTGCAAACCTACGGTCGCCTCCATCTTGGCCTCATGCTGGAATGACTATGTGCTCAAGCCTGAACTGACACCGTTGCAAGATAGCAATGACTATTATCTGGGCAACATACAAAAAGACGGCACCTATTCTGTCGTACCTCGTGTGCCGGGTGGTGAAATCACCGCCGATAAACTGATCATCCTCGGACAAGTCGCCAAAGAGTTTAATTTGTATACCAAAATCACAGGTGGTCAACGCGTGGATCTATTTGGGGCACGTTTAGACCAATTGCCTGATATCTGGACACAATTGGTGCAAGCTGGCTTTGAGACTGGTCACGCTTATGGTAAGTCACTGCGAACTGTTAAATCGTGTGTGGGTAATAATTGGTGTCGCTACGGTGTCGATGACAGTGTCGGCTTAGCGCTCACCTTAGAGGATCGTTATAAAGGAGTACGTTCACCGCATAAAATAAAGATGGGCGTGTCCGGATGTACACGCGAGTGTGCAGAGGCACAAAGCAAGGACTTTGGCATTATCGCTACCGAAAATGGTTGGAATTTATTTGTCTGTGGTAATGGCGGTATGACCCCGCGTCATGGCGAGTTGTTTGCCACTGATCTTGATAGCGATACAGTCATCAAATACATCGATCGCATTATTATGTTTTATATAAAAACAGCAGATAAACTCCAACGAACTTCAAAATGGCGCGAGAGCTTAGAAGGTGGATTGGAATATCTACAAGCAGTCATTATTGAAGACAGCTTAGGCATCGCTGACGAGCTAGAAGCGCAGATGCAGCTGCTGATCGACAACTATGTGTGTGAGTGGAAAGCCACCATCACCGATAGCGAAAAGCTCAAACGTTTCCGTCATTTCGTCAATAGTGAGCAAGGAGATGACAATGTGGTCTTTGTAACCGAGCGCGAGCAAATTCGCCCCGCAACCGATACTGAAAAAACTCAAATCCTAGTGACTGAGCTGGCTTAATCAACGCCCAAGATAGTCGGTTTAAGATAATGAAGAGACAATTAATAAACTAGGAAGGCGAATGACAGCACTATCAATAGTCGATCGAGCTAGCCTAACACCGTCTCTGATTTATCTAGGACTGCCTATACTCTCCGATAATATACGAATAAGGATAAGGATAACCCAATGACTCAATATACGGTTTGTAGATTAGAAGACATTCTCCCTGAGACTGGTGTTTGTGCGCTCATAGATGGCAAACAAGTGGCTATCTTTCGCACCAAAGAAACTAAGCTGTTCGCGCTTGATAATTATGACCCTTTTAGTCAGGCCAATGTATTGTCTAGAGGTTTAATCGGTGGCACTACCATTACCAACGCAGCTGGCCTTAGTGAAGCAGTACTGTATGTAGCCTCGCCTATTTATAAGCAGCGCTTTAATCTGGTAACAGGCCAATGTTTAGATGATGAAAGTATCATACTCAACACTTATAAGGTTGATCATGATGGGAGCGATGTGATGGTCAAATATAATTTTCAGGGTTAGCTAGGTTAATGCCGTAGCACTTTTATGGTGAGCCAGCTATATTTTATCGTTCTCTCGATAGTCTTAAACAGCCTTTAAATCTTAGATTTAAAGGCTGTTTTGTTGTTTGTTATGTTTCGGGTCTGTTTGATGATTCAAATATTAGGACTGCTGATCGCTAAAATCACATCAAACATTTTATCGAATCAGGCGTAAACCGACGATAATGTAGAGACCTTAACTAGGGCGTGTCATCAATTAGCACATGGATACACTTAGTGGTCTTAAAATGAGATAAATTGCCGTCAAACGAGGAAAATAGCGCCGATAATATCGGGATATCAACCAGCTGTTTGACGATGTTTGGTAAAATTTAGCCATTTTTAGCTAGGCCGTGTCTTCATTTCAAAAATGGTGATAAAAATGAGATAAATTGCCGTCAAACAAGAAAAATAGCGCAGATAATATCGGGATATTAACCAGCTATTTGACGATGTTTGGCAAGATTTAGCCATTTTTAGCCCATTTAGATGACTATCGAGTGAATTGAAGACACGCCCTAGTTTAGATATGATCAATTGAATTGAGGACACGCCCTATATAGTCAATCCACTATAAAAGCGTTACAGCGTTAACCTCGCTTGAGGTATTAAATATACATCTACACTCGGTTGCCTTGTACCACTTTTAAATTGAACCGACTATATAATATAGATAAATTAAAACAAGCGTTCAAAAATCATCACAATACGCCCTTGCATTATTTTGTAACATCTGACAGCTATAATTGAGCAATCACTCAACATAAAGCAAACACTTCTTACTCATGTCTGTCACATAAAAACCTTCTAATAACAGGCGTAAAACCTCACTTCAATCCACCCTATTTTGAACTCGCTTTCAAACTTTATTAAAAAGAAATAACTTATGCCAAAATATCTCCCTTTGTCTTTACTGTTGCTTCGAATAGGTATTTTCATTGTCTTCTTATTTTGGACGCTCGACAAATTTGTCAATCCTGACCACACCGCCAATGTGTTTTCTAAATTTTATGCATTAGAGAACTTAGGCACTAGTATCGTATACGTTATTGGTAGCTTACAAATCATACTGATCTTCTCGTTCGTAATGGGTTTATTCAAAAAATGGACATACGGCATTGTCTTATTGCTACACGCGGTTTCTACTTTTGCCACTTTCGGTCTCTATCTCACTCCTTTCGACAATCTATTGTTCTTTGCTGCTTGGCCGATGTTGGCGGCTTGTATAGCGCTTTTCTTAATGAGAGATTGGGATACTTTAAGCTTAGGCAAAAAGACGTCACCGACTTTATCCTAAGAAAGTTGATAACCAGTCTGAATATCACTATAGTTTACTAAAAACGAATATATCGCTACGAACAACGAAAAAGTAGATTATAGTAGGACTGATGACATCGCTATGTGTTTGTATATAAGACTTTTTTAGACCCTATTTCTCACACACCCCTTTGCATTATTATTTAGCTGGATAATCCATGATTAAGAAAATAGTTTTAATATTAGCCGTATTGATGTTAGTCATTGGCTTTTTTTACTTTGACCTCAACCAATTATTGACACTTGAGGGTTTGAAGGGCTCGATGGATCAATTCGACCAATATAAAGCGCAGTCACCATGGTTGGTTATTGGTGGCTTCTTTTTAGTCTATATATTAGTCACGGCATTATCTTTACCTGGCGCTGCCATTATGACTTTGGCAGCTGGGGCGTTGTTTGGCTTGGTTCAAGGCTTATTGGTCGCCTCGTTTGCCTCAAGTATTGGTGCCACACTGGCCTTTTTGACCTCACGCTATTTACTGCGCGATTCTATCAAGCAGCGGTTCCCCGAACGTCTCGACTCTATTGACGCAGGCGTAAAAAAAGAAGGGGCCTTTTATCTATTTACCTTACGCCTCGTTCCAATATTCCCATTTTTCTTAATCAACCTATTGATGGGTGTCACCGCGATTAAGGCAAGAACCTTCTATTGGGTCAGCCAAGTAGGTATGCTCGCTGGCACCTTTGTTTATGTCAATGCAGGTACGCAGTTGGCACAAATCGAGAGCTTGTCAGGCATCTTATCTTTCAATTTGATTGCCTCATTCGCGCTACTAGGGTTTTTTCCGTTGATAGCTAAAAGCATCTTAAATACGATAAAAAAACGCCGCGTCTATAAAAATTACACCAAACCAAAGAAATTCGATCGCAATATGATTGTCATTGGTGCGGGTGCTGGCGGTCTAGTCACCAGTTATATCGCGGCCACCGTCAAAGCAAAAGTCACGCTGATTGAAGCGGGTGAGATGGGCGGCGACTGCTTAAACTACGGCTGCGTACCCAGTAAAGCCCTTATCAAAAGCGCGAAAGTCGCAGAACAGATGCGCAATGGCGAACGCTATGGTCTCAATAATATTCAACCAGAATTTTCATTCAAAAATGTCATGACACGCATCCATAAAGTCATCGCTGACATCGCGCCAAATGACAGCGTCGAGCGTTATACGGAATTGGGTGTCGAAGTGTTAAAAGGTTATGCTAAATTTATCGACCCATGGACGGTAGAAATTGCGCTAAACGATGGCGGCACGCAGCGACTCACCGCACGTTCCATTGTTGTCGCCACTGGTGCCCGTCCATTTATCCCAGACTTACCAGGTTTGGAAGAGACCGGTTATGTGACGAGCGATACGCTATGGAATAAGTTTACTGAATTGGAAGAAGCACCGAAAAATCTCGTCGTACTTGGCGGCGGGCCTATCGGCTCTGAGCTCGCACAAGCCTTTGCGCGCTTGGGTTCCAATGTGACTCAAATCGAAAGAGGCGCGCGTCTGATGAAAAAAGAAGACGTGGAAGTTTCAGAATTTGCGCAGCAAGTGCTCGTCGAGAGTGGCGTGAATGTCTTGACCTCGTATCAAGCGATTCGCTGTGAGACTCGCGATGGTAAAAAATTCATTATCGTTGAGCAATTAGACGACGATACAGATAAGCAAGACAGTCAAAATAAGCAAGAGATTGCTATTGAATATGATGAGTTGCTTTGTGCCGTTGGGCGTAGTGCTCGCCTCGAAGGCTACGGCCTAGAAGCGTTGGGCATCGAAACGGATCGTACTATCAATACCGATGATTACCTAGAAACTCTTTATCCTAATATCTACGCCGCAGGTGATGTCGTCGGCCCTTATCAATTTACCCATGTGGCTTCCCATCAGGCATGGTTCGCCGCGGTAAACGGTTTGTTTGGACATCTAAAGAAATTCAAGGTCGATTATCGCGTGATTCCGTGGACAACCTTTATCGATCCAGAAGTCGCACGTGTTGGCTTAAATGAGCAAGAAGCTATCGAAAAAGGCATCGATTTTGAGATTACCCGCTACGACTTTAAAGACTTAGATCGTGCGGTGACTGAAAGCGCCAATGTCGGCTTTATCAAAATCATCACACCTAAAGGTAAAGACAAAATACTTGGCGTGACCATCGTCGCTGAGCATGCTGGTGATATAATGCCTGAGTTTATACTGGCCATGAAACATGGTTTAGGGCTGAATAAAATACTCGGCACCATTCACATGTACCCGACATGGGCAGAAGGTAATAAATACGCGGCTGGTGAATGGAAACGCAATCATGCGCCTGAAAAAGTATTAAACTTGCTTGAAAAGTACCATACATGGCGTCGAGGTTAGTTGGATTTTTATCAACTGTGCTGAGAATATATCATCATAACGGAAACTTAAATGCACGTTATCAAATCCTTGCAAGCCTCATCGACCTTAAAAAACCTAAGCCGCTATAGCATCTATGCTATGGCGCTTGGCATTTGTATGGGTATTTCTGCCAGTACCGCTTCTACTACCAATGTATCAGATGATAAGAGTCTGTCGCACTGGCAACAGGTGCAAGAGACTGGCAAAAACCAAGATGTTTATTTTTATGCGTGGGGCGGCGACCCACAAATCAACGCCTATCTACAGTGGGCAGCTGAGCAAGTAGATGATAAATATAATATCAATTTAGTCCATGTGAAACTAAGCGACACCAGTGAAGCGGTCAGTCGCGTGCTGGCGGAAAAATCAGCCAATAACCATGATAAAGGCAGCGTAGATCTCATCTGGATTAATGGCGCAAACTTTGCCACCATGAGTGAAAACTCATTATTGCTCAAGCAATGGGCGAATAAGTTACCTAACTTTGCCCTTACCGATCCAGAAAACAACCCTACGGTGAACTTTGATTTTGGTGTACCCACCAATGGCATGGAAGCGCCATGGGGACAAGCCTCGCTGACTTTTTATTACGACCATTTATCGACTGATAAGCCACCAACGACGCTGAATGAGCTGGTCGATTGGACAGCACAAAATCCTGGACGTTTTAGCTACCCAAAGCCACCAGACTTTTTAGGAATGAGCTTTTTAAAATACGCCTTAGTCATGCTGCACGAACAACATGATGCTCAAACAGGTGAAAATACCAAGGCACAGCTCAACCTGCCAGCCACTGAGCAAAATACCGATCTGGTATTAGATCCGCTATGGACATTTTTGGATGACTTGCATCCAACACTATGGCGCAAAGGCGAGCAATTTGTACAAACGGGCGCGCAGATGCGGCGTTTGGTCGATGATACCGAGCTGAGTTTGGCCTTTACTTTTTCTGCACCTGAAGTGCCAGCGGCCGTGCAGCGTTATGATTTACCCGAGAGTATTCGTAGCTACGCAATGAGTGATGGCAGCTTAAGTAACACGCATTTTGTGGCCATTCCTTATAATGCCAGCCATCCGCAAGCGGCGCAGTTAGTCGCAAATTTCTTGATGAGCCCAGAAGCACAGGCCAAAAAACAAACGCCTTCTATATGGGGTGATAAAACGGTACTCGTCCAGTCTACACTCGACCCTGAACAACAAGCTTTATTTAAGAACAACCGACCACACCCTAGTGCCCTGCCCTTTGATAGTATCAAACGCACTGTCAGTGAACCACATCCAAGCTGGGTTGATGCCATTATGCAAGGCTGGCAGACACGTTATGGGGTCAGCCCATGAGTGACGTTTCTAACGATAAAACCACTGATGCAAGCGCTAGAATGCCTGCATCTTATAAGACAGACCTCTTTACGCGTATCGTATCTTTTAGTCCAAAATTTTTGTTGCTGCTGCTGATATTGCCGGTACTCGGTGGTTTGGTCAGCGTACTGCTGCCTGCGTTTAGTTGGCTACCTGCACTTGAGCAAACGACTTTTAGCCTACAAGGCTTTAACGATCTTTGGCAGACGCCTGGTCTTACTCAAATGGCTGCGCTAAGCATCGCTACTGGATTGCTAAGCACGCTACTCGCTTTCGTCATGACTTTAATGATATTGGCGGCATTTTTTAATAGCATTTGGCTCACTCGTATTGAGCGTTTGCTGAGTCCAATTTTGGTTATTCCTCATGCAGCGGCAGCCATTGCGGTGGGGTTTTTAATTGCGCCTTCTGGCATGTTTTCACGGCTCATCTCACCGTGGCTAAGCGGTTGGGAGTTGGCACCGGACGGTATGTTTCCACATGACCCTTATGGTATTAGTATCATTTTGGGTTTGACCTTAAAAGAGCTGCCATTTTTATTATTAATGGCACTAGGTGCTTTGGCACAACCTGAGCTGGGTAAAAAGCTGCATCAGCAATATAAAGTCGCGCTCAATCTCGGCTATTACCCCATCACTGCTTTTTTTAAAGCCGTCCTCCCTATCCTCTACCCCGTATTACGTCTGCCTATTTTAGCCGTCCTTGCCTATGCCAGTGCCAGTGTTGAGATGCCATTGATATTGGGTCCAAACACACCGCCCACACTCGCGGTCACAATTATGCAATGGTTTAATGATGTTGATCTAAACCTACGTATACGGGCTTCGGCAGGCGCGTTATTGCAACTGGCTTTGACGGGCGGATTAATCGCTTTGTGGCTTGCTGCTGAGAGAGCCATAAAAATTTGCTGTAATCCGTCATTGATTAATGGCAAGCGCAACTATGCCGATGCCTTAATGCAAAAAATGACCGCAGTTTTGACCACTGTGGTCATTGGTTTTATATTACTGGCACTCATGGGTCTGTTCATGTGGTCAGTGGCAGGCTTTTGGCGCTTTCCAGCCGTATTGCCAGAGCAGTTTGTGTTGTTACATTTTCAAAGCGCCTTTATGCAAATGGGCACGCCATTATTTAATACCCTTACGATCGGTATTGTGAGTACCTTATTTGCTATCGTCCTTGCTTTATTGTGCTTAGAAGCCGAACAACTAAGTAGCAAGCCTCTTTCAAAATTTACCAGTTTAATCATTTATTTGCCGCTGTTAGTACCCAGCATTGCCTTTTTATTTGGCTTGGTGTGGTTGCAACAATTGGTCAATAATCAAACGGCATTTTTTAATGTGGCGTTTACGCATTTATTGTTCGTGCTGCCCTATGTGTTTTTATCGCTTGCTAGCAGCTATCGACGTCTAGACCCTCGTTTTGCTCATGTGGCAGCCAATCTTGGCGCGACGCCAGCCAAAGTATTTTTGCAGGTCAAATTACCGCAGCTGTTTGCGCCTCTTTTAATTGCTATCGCGCTTGGTCTAGCGATTAGCTTTGGACAATACTTACCGACGTTATTAGCGGGCGGCGGACGTATCGCCACTATCACCACAGAAGCTGTGACTCTCGCCAATGGTGCCAGTAGGCGCACCAGTGCGGTGTATGCCACCATTCAAATGGCGTTACCGTTAATTGGCTTTATATTGGCGTGGGTATTGCCGAAATATTTCTTTAAAAGTGGTAGAAATAGCAGTCGTTAAAATGGTTTATTTTGAATAAAAACAGTTTCAAAAAACGCTGGTTTTGAACAACAACTCACTATAAAAACGCAGATAAAGGGTTTTTGATGCCATCATCTTTACAGATAAAAAACTTACAATTGTATCGAAAAGACGCGCTATTACTGAGCTTAGATGAGCAGATTGCAGGCGGTGAGATACTTACTATTATGGGCCCATCTGGCAGTGGTAAATCAAGCTTATTAAACTGGCTGACAGGCACATTACCACACGGCTTTACCGCGACTGGTGAGGTTTGGTTAAATGAGCAAAACGTGAGCCATCTACCGACGCACTTACGTCATATCGGCGTGCTCTATCAAGATGCGCTACTGTTTTCGCATTTATCAGTCGCAGGTAATATTGCCTTTGCGATGCCCAAAGACAATAAGCAGCGTGATAAAAGACAGCGCCTCGAAAAAATAGAACACGCCCTTGAGCAAGTGGGTTTAGCAGGTATGAGCAATCGCCATCCTGACAATCTGTCTGGCGGTCAGCAAGCACGTGTTGCCCTACTACGCACTCTATTGAGTGAGCCCAAAGCCATCCTACTCGATGAACCTTTTAGCAAGCTCGACACCCAGCTTAGAGCCGAGACCCAACAGTTAGTATTCAATCAAATCCGTACCCATAAACTTCCGGCTATCATGGTCACCCACGATCATAGTGATGCTGAAGCAGCAGAAGGTAAAGTCATTAATCTTAGTTATTAACTTTAGTTTTTAGCGGTAACATAAAAAGGTGATTACATGCTAGATAAGTTTATCACACCCGTCATCAAGCCTATATTAACGCCCATAGTCATCATGTTACATAAGCGCGGCGTTACTGCTGATCAATTGACAGTGGTCGGTTTTATTATCGGCATGCTAGCTTTACCACTACTGGCTAATCAGCTCTGGTTTGGTGCCCTTATCGCTATTGCTCTGAATCGTATTTTTGATGGCTTAGATGGCGCACTCGCACGTCATGCCAATCAAAGCTCAAGCGCAGGAGGCTACTTAGACATTACCCTCGACTTTTTATTTTATGCTGCCGTGCCGCTTGGCTTTATCTTGGCCAATCCTACACAAAACGCTATTGCAGGTGCATTACTACTGGCGGCATTCATCGGTACAGGTTCGAGCTTTTTGGCCTTTGCCATCGCTGCTGAAAAATTTGCATTAGACAAGCCGCAGTTTAAATACAAAAGCTTTTATTATTTGAATGGTCTCACAGAAGGCACTGAAACCATCGCATTGTTTGTCGCCTTTTGTATTTGGCCACAGCAGTTTGTCTTACTGGCCAGTATTTTTGCGGCTGCCTGCGCCATTACTATTTTTACCCGTATATATGGCGGTTACCAGACCCTCAAACGTTTAGAAGCAGACAGCCATTCAAACAGCATATAAACAGAATAAGCAAAGAGGTAGCCAATGACGAATGAGATATGGTGGCGACTGGGCTTCTTTTTCAGCATATTAATGATCATGATGCTGATTGAATGGCGCATGCCAGCACGTAAAGCCCCGATCAAAAGTAACAAGCGCTGGTTGGCTAACTTTGGCTTGGTGCTAGCATCATCAATTGTGGCGCGTTTGGCCGTACCGATAGGTCTAACGGCGGTTGCGCTGTATAATCAGCAGCACGGAATTGGCTTGTTCAATATGCTCGATTTATCCATTTTAGTGTCTATCGTATTGAGCTTGCTCGTGCTCGACATCATTATTTATTGGCAGCATCGATTGTTCCACCGAGTGCCCATTCTATGGCGCTTGCACAAAGTCCATCATGCTGATGCTCACGTAGATACCAGCACAGGGCTTAGGTTTCATCCTATTGAAATTGTCTTAAGTATATTGGTTAAACTCTTCATCGTCAGTGCATTGGGTGTGCCTGCCGTAGCCATACTAATATTTGAAATCGCCTTAAATGGCTTGGCGATGTTTAATCATGCCAATATTCGTCTGCCGCCTGCCATTGAAAAGCCTGCGCGTTTAATATTAATGACGCAAATTTTACATCGTATCCATCATAGCCAACGCGTGTCTGAAACCAATTCAAACTATGGGTTTAGCGTGATTTGGTGGGATAAGATCTTCGGTAGCTACAAGAGCGACGCTCAGAAGCCGGATAATGAGCTCGATATTGGGCTAAAAGAATATCCATCACCCAAACAAAACGCCTCGCTATGGGGATTGTTAGCGATGCCTTTCAGAGGTAAATCACTTAAAAGTAATTCACTTAAAAGTAAGCCACTTAAAAGTAAATGATTTACTTTATCGGTCGCTAGTGATCGTGGTAACGTCAATGACGAGGCAATACAAGCAGTCTTTAATACCGTACTTATCAGACGTCAAATTTTAGAAGCGGTCTTTGTTGCCGCTCAAAAAGTCACGGAAAATACACCAACTATTTGGCTAACATGCCAATAAATAGTATCTTTCAAACATATGCATGGCGAAATTGTCTAACCTAGAACGACTAGGCGTCAAAAATTTCACTGCGTATTGTCTAAAAAATAGCCACTGCCAGTTCCACATTTGAATACTCAACAGACCCTAATTGAAAACTAAAAAGATAAGGAATCACTATGAATAATTCAGAAAAACCATTACGAATAGATATCGTATCGGACGTGGTTTGCCCTTGGTGTGTCATCGGTTATCGACAATTGGCTGAAGCACTCAAGCAAACGAACACCGCCCATGAAATTCATTGGCATCCGTTTGATCTGAATCCTGACACTCCACCTGAAGGCCAGAACTTGCGTGAGCATATCGCTAAGAAGTACGGCTCAAGCAAGGAAGAGTCTGATGCTAGCCGCGCAATGATGACTAAGGCTGGTGCAGAAGTGGGTTTTGAGTTTAACTTCACCGAAGAAACTCGCACTTATAATACCTTTGATTTGCATCAGTTATTGCATTGGGCTAATCAACAAGGTCGAATGCATGATTTAAAGCAAGCCCTATTTGTCGCTCACTTTACCAATGCTAGAAATATCGCTGACACAGAAGTGCTGGCAGATATTGCAGCGGAGATTGGCTTGGATCGTAGCGAAGCCTTAGCAGTGCTAACAGATCAACGCTTTGCTGAAGACATACGTCAATCCCAGCAGCAGTGGCGTCAGCAAGGCATTCAAAGCGTACCCTCTGTTATCTTTAATCAAAAACATTTGGTGAGTGGCGCGCAAGGCGTTGAGAATTTCAAAAACATCTTGCAGCAATTAGCAGAACTTCAAGATTAATTGGTATTTCTCGTTAGGGCTAAAGTCTTTTTTGAAGCGCAGCTACTAGGGCGTGCCCTCATTTAAAATAAAAGGGCTACTTGAAGCTTTAAACTTCGAGTAGCCCTTTTTAGGTTTTATCCATTTATAAAATGAATGGACAATGCTGATTGACTTTTAGCCTAGCAACCATACTCAGCTAGCAAAAGAGTCATTGCGCATTTCTTCTATAGAAGATGCCATGTCTTCCGCCAGCGCATGCACCGCAGCACTATCGACATCACGCTGAGCAAAGGCACGCAGTCCCATAACTTCTGCCTGCAAACGACGTCCTAGCCTAACCGCATCAAGCTCACTATCAATCTCCCCCAGCCGCTGCGCCTCAACGAAGCATTCCGTAAAGCGTGTCTCCAAGCCCGCCAGTAATTTTTCGACTTTATCTAATGCTGATTGCTCTCGAGCCCCAAGCTCCAGTAAGCTTTTGACCAACATACAGGCCCGACTTGGTATTTTTTGGTCGCGGATACCACCCAGTTGACGCATATAAGCTGCCAAACCTAATAAAGGTGACTCATGGCTAGCTAGTACGCGTTCAAGCTCCATCAGTGCGGCATGGGCGTAATGCTCTAGCGCTTCTTGAAACAGGCCATTCTTATTGCCAAATGCAGCATAGATACTACCCGGGCGCATATCGAGGACTTGTTCGATATCTTTTAGAGAGGTGGCATGAAAGCCCTTTTGCCAGAACAGCTGTATAGCGCGCTCTAAGGCTTCTTGACGATTATATAGCGTAGTACGTGACATAATATTTTCCAATTTCTCAAAGCCATGACTCCTATATGAAGTCAGTATAGCTGTATCGTATCGTTTGAGTAATTATTCAATTTTAACTTGAATGATTGCTCAAGTCCAGTTAAAGTAAGGTCAACTAGCCTCCAATGGAGCGTTAGGTGGGGGTTTATGTAAAGCTCGTTCATAAACACTAAACAAATCATAATTGACTGACTATAAGAAGCTTGATTTAAAAGAAGCTTGATTTAATAATCGAATCTTTTAGCTTTCGTTATTCACATTATTATAAAAATTCAAAGGATAAAAACATGCAATCAAATGACTCTCAAAAACTTCGCGCCGGTTCTCAATTCCCTGATCTACAGGTACAAATGCGAGATGGCGAAATGCAATCGTTGGGTAAGCCTGAAAATGGTCACGATTGGAAATTAGTGGTTGTTTATCGAGGCAAGCACTGCCCGATTTGTACTAAATATCTTAACCAGTTAGAAACGGTCAAAACGTCATTTGCCGACGCTGGTGTCGATATCATTGCCGTATCAGCTGATAGTAAGCAGCAGTTAGAAACCCATCTAGAAGAATTAAACATTAACTTCCCGATCGCTTACGGTTTGACAGTTGAGCAGATGAACACGCTAGGGCTTTATATCTCTGATCCACGCTCAGAAAAAGAGACCGATCATCCTTTTGCAGAGCCTGGTGTATTCGTTATCAATGCCAAAGGAGACATCCACATTATTGACATCTCTAACGCGCCTTTTGCTCGACCTGAGCTTGAATCGCTTGCCAGTGGATTGTCTTATATTCGAGGAAACGACTACCCGATTCGCGGCACGCATTAATAGCCGTATTAATACCACGGCTACTACTAGGGCATATCCTCATTTTAAAATAGGGACACGCCCTAAACGTGATATCGAAAAAGATAATATCTTAAAATATCAAAAGCCCCTCAAACTGTATAGTTTGAGGGGCTTTTGATATAGACCAACGCAACAGACTCTAAACTTAATCAATGCTTAGCAGCGCTAACCGGTATTGCGTAAGCCCGCTGCCAGTGCATTAATACTGCGGATTAATGGGTCTTCTACGTTGATATCATCATGGTCGGCATATTCCACCGTATCTTGTTGTCTGGCACGCTTTAACAGCTCAATCTGTATATAGTTAATAGGGTCTAGATAAGCGTCTCGCCATTGCAGGGATGCCGCAAGGTTTTGTTGATTGGATAATAAAGAGTCTTGCTCAAGCAAGGAGTTTAAGCCTGAATTGGTCAGCGTGTATTCATCAGTGACAGCTGTCATGATTTTTTGGCGTAACGGTTCATCATCACATAGTTGGCTATAGGCCTGTGCAATATTCATATTGGCTTTGGTAAAAGCCATTTCGATATTACTGATAAATACGCTGAAAAACGGCCAGTGTTTATTCATCTCTTTCATTAATGCTTCGTCAGCTTTGACACTATGCAGCGCACTACCTACGCCATACCAAGCAGGTAAAGTGAAGCGCGCCAATGACCAACCGAACACCCAAGGAATGGCTCGCAAAGTCGTCTTACTTGGTAGACCTTTTTTACGATGGGCTGGGCGTGAGCCAATATTTAATAAAGAGATTTCTTGTACTGGGGTTACCTGCGAGTAGAATTTATAAAACCCTTCAGTATTGTCGGTCAGCTCACGATAACGTTGCTCGCCCGCGTCTGCTAAGCGTGCAAACAAGTCTTCATAATTTGGCAGCTCAGTGGGTTGCACCACGAACCTTGAGGAGCAGGCTTTGAGTGTGCCCGTGATCGCCATGGTCAGCTCAAATACTGCGGTATCGGTATTGGCATACTTAGCGTAGAGAACTTCACCTTGCTCAGTCACTTTAATCTGACCATGCAGTGTACCCGCTGGTTGCGCAGCAATGGCTTTGTGCGTTGACCCACCACCACGGCTCACTGAACCGCCACGACCATGGAATAAGCGGGTTTTGATGCCATACTTTTCAGCAATGCTATTAATGGTTTGCTGTGCGCTATAAAGCTGCCACGCAGAAGTAATAATACCACCATCTTTCGATGAGTCTGAATAACCCAACATGATTTCTTGGGTGTTATCTGAGTGTTGCAGCAACCCGCGATACAGTGGGTTGTCTAGCACGGCAGGCAAGATTTTATCGATATTTTTAAGATCTTCAATGGTTTCAAACAACGGTGCCACTGGTAAGTCAGCAGACAATTGACCTTCATCATCGAGCCTGCATAGGCCTGCAAACCGCATTAATAGTAATACTTCTAATAGCTGACTGGCGTTATTGGTCATCGAAATTACATAACTGCCAAAGGTGTCAGCGCCAACAAGTTTTCGTAACATTGCGACTGAATTCATCAGTGACAATTGCTCACGTGTTTTGTCTGTCAAGTTATCGGTATAGATAAGTGGCGTACCGGGTTTTTCTAGTAAGCGTGTCAGCCACTCTTGACGTTCGGTTTCGCTTAGCGCTTGATAATCTGGTAGGTTGGAGGCACTGGCAAAAATATCAGCAATAACCTCGCTATGGTATGAGGACTCTTGACGGATATCGAGCGCTGCTAAATGAAAGCCGCAGGTTTTGACCAAACGAATCATATCGAGCAATAACCCGTCTGCATGTGCCGTATCGTGTGTATTCACGCTATGACGGATAATGCGCAAGTCCTCTAGTAACTCTTCTGGATTGCGATAAGCATCCTTCTCGGCCTCAATATCAGTGCCTTTGCTCTGAATGCGGCGATTGGTCGCTTTGACTTTAGTAAGAATGACAGAGAGCAATCGACGATAAGGCTCATTACCATAGTCATCGAGATTATAATCAAACACACGCTGATCAAGCTCACCGTAACTGGTGATTTTGGCATATACGTCAGGTGAAACGGTGACAGTCGTATCACTATGGATGAGCTGGCGACGCAGTTTTTTTAGTAGCACTTGGTAGTGACGCAACACAGTATCCGCATGCATTAATACGGCAAGCTCTGTGGTCTCAAAAGTCACGAAAGGATTGCCATCTCTATCGCCGCCGATCCACGAACCAAAGCTCATAAATGCAGGTAACGGATAGTCTGTCAGCTCTGGATAGATATCAACAATGGCTTTTTTGATATTACGATATACCTTTGGGATGGCATTAAACAAGCTGGCGTTAAAATAATGTAAGCCATTATTGATTTCGTCATATACCAGTGGCTTACGCGTTCGCACTTCATCAGATGACCATAACAAGTCAATCGTTTGCGCCGTTTGCTCTTTGGCCTGCTCGTAAGCAAAACTGTTTTCGGTCAAATTATTTAAGGCATCGCTATGCGTGAATAGACTTTGTAAGATGTTCATCGTGGTACGGCGACGAGCTTCAGTAGGATGCGCGGTGAATACAGGCGTAAACTTTAGCTGATCAATCAGCTCTTGCATTTGAGCGGGCTCAATATTACGCTCACGACACTCAAGCAACGTACGACGAAACGAGCCTTCCCAGCTTTGCTCAGACTGCATGCGCTGCGCGTGACGTTGCTCTCGCAAGTAATTCTCTTCGCTTAAATTGGCTAAGAAAAAATAGATAGAAAACCCACGTATGACGTTTTTTAAGGTTTGATTGTCCAAAGAAGCGATAAAATCGATGAGCTGCTGTTTATGGGCTTCGTTAGGCTCACGGCGCTGCTGAATAAAGCCTTTACGCAGCGTCTCAATCGTATCTAGCGTCTGCTCACCAGATTGGCGAGAGATGGCATTGCCAAGCAATGAACCCAACAAGCTGGTGCGTTTACGTAGTACGTTATTATCTAGTGTCATCTTCAACCTTCTTATTAAATGAGTGAGTACCAATGAATGAGTAACATAGTAAATTTATGATTTTAGTTGCTTAACCTATGGCTGTTTATTGATATAAATAATTCACTTTTATTATTTTAGCTGCCCAAGCAATTTACCACATTAACCATAGCAAAACTATCGAACCTCGATAACATAACCAAGCTCTAAAATTGTAGACTCACCCTAATAGACGAAAAATATAAAATACGACAAAAAGTGAACTCGATATAAGATCAAAAAACCTGCATCCCTTTGTATGCATATTATTGTCACTAACACAGCGATTTTATGAGTTATTCATCATTGCATTCAAACACGATATATAGTCAAAATACCCCAGAAAAGCTACGATACTGCTGATATCAATTTTTTGTAGCCTCTGTCTGCGTAGGCACAGCAAGCAAGAAAAATTGATATCAGCAGTGCGTGATGTATCTATATTACTGTTCACTGACTACGCCAGCCCAAAACTTAGCAAAAAGCCTCGTGAGCTTGCACTACGAGGCTATATTTGAGGCGTGTCATCAATGATATTATGATGTAATGTCGAGATAGTCATAAGCAGTCAGCTCATAAAAATAGAGTCTAACATCATTATCTTTTTCTCGATTTAGTGCTTCTCTATTCGACTGATAGTCACCCCTGTAAAGCCAAATAATATCGTCAACAGTAGCGACAAATAACAGAAGAACGCATAAGGCAGATAATCAAGCACGGGCACACCTAACGCCTGACTGATGAACACACCGCACACACTCCAAGGCACTAGCGGATTAATAACCGTACCGGCATCTTCAATCGTACGAGACAGATTCTTAGGATGTAAATTCAAACGCTCGAACGTCGGACGAAAGGCAGTACCTGATAGTAAGATACTCAAATACTGCTCACCAATCAGTACGTTGATGCTTAGAGCAGACATGGCAGCGGCAAATATGGCGCGTCCTGATGTCGTTAATGTGTCTTTGATCCCCAATAACAGTGCTGGTAAAATACCCAATGCCGTTAGTAGTCCACCAAGACTGAGTGCCAATATCACAATCGCTTGGGTAAAGAACATACTCTGCACACCGCCGCGCGATAGCATGCCCCCTACTTCACCCAGCTCTAATGATTCAGCGGGCGCATACCCTGCAAATAGATAACCACCTAATTGTCCAAAGCTCGGTGAGCTGTGCAAATAAGTAATAATCAATGCCGCAACAATGGTACAGATAATCGTATAGATAGCATTCACGCGAAAGATAGCCAATCCAACCAGCACGACAAAAGGCAATACCGCATAGCCTTGTACCAGTCCACTTTCAATCAACTGCCCTTGCAAGATAGTCACCTGACTCAAATCAGAGCCAGCAGTCTGACCCGAGAAAAACCAAAAAATGATGACCGTCAGTATCCACGCTGGTACCGTGGTGTACATCATATTGCGAATATGCTCAAACAAATCAATACCCACCACCGATGAAGCAATGGTACAGGTATCCGATAATGGCGACATTTTATCACCAAAAAATGCGCCTGATACCACAGCACCCGCCGCAATCGCCACGTTGGCATCAAACGCATTACTCATCCCAATAAAAGCCACGCCCAATGTCGCGGCAGTGGTCAAACTACTGCCTAAGGCAATACCGATAATAGAAGTCAGCACAAAGGCAGAGATATAGTAATACTCAGGTGAAATCAGCTGAAAGCCAAAATACATCAGCGTTGGAATGGCACCAGACATCATCAAGGCGGCGACCATTAAACCGATAAAGAAAAACAGATAAATGGCACCGATACCACGCATGACACCTGATGCCATTTGCGACTGCATATCATCAAAGCTTAATCCTTTGAACAGACCTATGCCCAGCAAGACACAGATAGCGAGAATCAATGATAAATGTGGTACCCAGCCAAAGCCAATCATGGTGACACCCATGATGGCGATGACAATGGCAGAAATCATAAAAGCAAGTTGAGGCGAAATTTGGGTTAATATCTTTGGCGGCATCACACGTCCTTAGCTTGCCAGCTGTATCTGGCATAGAGGTTGGCTTTGAGTGTGGCAAGTTTAATGAGTTGCAATGCTTATTGCTACCCTCATCACTTACCAAATAGGCTATCGGTCTTTGCAGCCATAACAAAGTCATTGCGATGCAACCCTTTAATACTATGCGACCACCACGTCACGGTGGCTTTGCCCCACTCTACCAAGATGCCAGGATGATGCCCTTCTGCTTCAGCGATGTCTGCCAATTGATTGGCAAACTCCATCGCCTTGACGAAATTTTTAAATTTATATTGACGTTGTAATTGCTTGATGCCATCGACGTCAATCAATGACCAATCTGGAATTTGCTGTAATAGCTCGCTTGCCTCAGTATCCTCAACTGTTGGTGCACCAATACGGCAGGCTTCACAGCTGGCTTGTGATAATGTCGTCATTATAATTTCCTTTTATGTTGATCGTTGTTTTTTTAGTAAATATACGTCCGTGTTGACGCTGTTCTTATTGCTATATGATTTAAATAATACTGTGCTTCCCAATCATGTATTAAGCATTTTTTGCCGTATAAGCTGGCTCAAACAATCCCAGTGACATGGCTTGTTTGACCATTCCCATGATGTCGCTATTAACGATATCGAATAACGTATCCAAATCATCAATGACATAATAAATCGGCTGAATATGATCGATACGATAAGGGGTACGTAACACATCAAGCAAGTCAAACGCTCGATGCTCTGGTTGAGGCTGGGGCTTATGTTGAGAACGAGGTTCTGCTTGCTGCTCAGAACTAGCATTGAGCGCATAAATGGTCTCAGATGGTGAGCTTAAGATGCCACCGCCATAGATTCGACGGTTATCTTGGGTTTTCCCCACCAAACCAAACTCGATGGTAAACCAATAAAGCCGTGCCAAAAACCATCTTTCTTCTTTACTGGCATTGAGACCCAGCTTGCCATAAGTCTCATTAAAAGTCGCAAATGCAGGGTGTGTCAGTAGCGGACAATGTCCAACGATTTCGTGGAAAATATCAGGCTCTTCAATATAGTCCATATCATCAAATCGACGGATAAAAGTTGCAACGGGAAAGGATTTATTGGCAAGCAATTTGAAAAACTTACCAAAGCTTATTAACGCGGGGACAGCAGCAGTTTGCCAACCAGTGGTTGCTTGCAGTACCTCGTCGATATCATGTAGTTGTGGAATACGGGTGGCGGGCAAATCCAGTTTTTTCAAACCGTCTAGATAGGCTGGGCAGGCACGATTGGGTATTTGCTCGGCTTGCCGCTCAAGTAACGATTGCCACATGCCATTTTCATCGTCACTATAGTGAATATGACCATGACTGTCTGGCTGATGCGACACGTAAGGTTGTTTTTTCGGAGTAGAATCACTCTTTCTATGCGCAGTGTCATCGTGGCTAGCAGCATCATTGCTTGGTGTTTTAGAAGCGACACTATTGGCACCGATGGTGGTATTAAGAGAATCTATATGTGATAGGCGTTCCATGCCTGCGTTCCTTTTATTGCAGTTAGCGCTTTAAATGTTGTTAGTCGCTTTCAATTATGATTGAACCATCACATTGGCTTCACGACATTACAAAGTGCAGAGCTCATTATGGGCAAGAAAAATTACTTTCATCCTGCCCGTTTTTTTATGAGCTTTTCTAAATGTAGCGTAAATTATGGCGTTTCAGTCTGTGGCTGACCAACCGCGCCGCGGCGCACTTGGTCACGCTCGATAGATTCAAACAAGGCTTTGAAGTTACCTTCGCCAAAACCATCTTCGTAATCGCCTTTACGTTGGATGAATTCAAAGAACACTGGGCTGCCCAAGATAGTTTCAGAGAAAATCTGTAATAGCAGACGTGGGACAGAACCCTCAGTCGTGCCATCGAGCAAAATACCGCGCATCTGTAGCTCAGACACAGTCTCGCCATGACCCGGTAGACGCTCACCCAGCATTTGGTAATAAGTATCATTTGGTGCGGTCATTAGTGGAATACCAGCCGCTTTTAGCTTATCGATACTGGCAAACAAGTCATCGCTAGCCAAAGCAATATGCTGAATACCTTCACCGTTAAAGTGCATCAAATACTCTTCGATCTGACCACCGCCCTGCTTCGCTTCTTCATTTAGCGGGATACGAATTTTACCGTCAGGTGCGGTCATGGCTTTACTGGTCAGACCAGTGTATTCACCTTTGATGTCAAAAAATCGAATTTCGCGGAAGTTAAAGACACGCTCATAAAAGTTTGCCCAATAGGCCATACGACCACGGTAAACGTTATGGGTTAAATGATCGATGACTTTAAAGCCATGTCCGATAGGGTTTCTGTCTACATCAGCAAAAAATTCAAAGTCGACGTCATAGATAGATTCACCATCTTTATAACGGTCAATCAGATATATCAATGAACCGCCAATACCTTTGATAGCAGGAAGGCGCAGCTCCATTACACCCGTTGGCACGTCTACTGGCTGCGCGCCCATCTCGATGGCACGCTCGTAAGCTTGTTTGGAATCTTGCACCCGAAAACCCATACTACAAGCGCCCGCGCCATGCTCTTCTACAAAGTAACTGGCTTGGCTTTTTGGCTCACGATTCAGGATAAGGTTGATGTCACCTTGACGGTATAGCGCAACGTCTTTTGAGCGATGATTGGCCACGTGTGCAAAGCCAAGCTGTTTAAACAATGCCTCGACAGCATCTGGTTTAGGTGATGCGAATTCAACAAAATCAAACCCATTTAAGCCCATTGGATTTTCAAATAAATCTGCCATTGTAATCATCCTTAATTTCAATTGGTGGTCTAAAAATCATAAAAACAATACGAGAAAGCAATATGAGAAAATACTCTCAATCAATAATTCTTATTGACGATGCATTTATATTAGATTAGGTTTATTTATAAGACTAATTGTTTTTTATGATTTATTTATCAGGTTTACTTATGAATATCAGCATTCGCCAACTCACCGCTTTCATCCAAGTCGCTGACAACGGTAGCTTTACTCGTGCCAGCGATCAGATGCACTTGACCCAATCAGCCGTTAGTGGATTGATTAAAGAATTAGAATCTGGCCTCGGTATTGTGTTATTTGACCGTACTACCCGTCAGCTGTCTTTGTCGGTAGTTGGACGGCATTTGTTGCCGCAAGCACGGCGTATTTTGAATGAGATGCAGCTTTTCGAAAATGAGGCGAGTAGTTTGACTAGCTTGGCGCAAGGTCAAGTACGGCTAGCCGTTTCGCAGTTCGCAGCCTCGTCCATGCCAGCAGTTATCGCTCAGTTTTCCAAACAGCACCCTGAGATTGGCGTGTCGTTATTGGACTGTTCAGCAGAAAACTTACTTAGACATATTCAAGACATCGAAGTCGATTTGGGTGTCGGTACTGAGCTTGGCTTTATGGAGACTGATGACGATGTCAACGCTGATTTGTTATATCAGCTGCCATTTTGTGTGGTCATGCCTGACAGCCATGCGCTGGCACAAAAACGTGAGATAACGTGGCAGGATTTATTAGACATTCCGCTCATCACACTGCAAGGTCCTTTTATTGAACAAGTGACAGCAGAACTGGACGATCAGATCGCCAGCCATATCCAGCAGGCACGATATAAAGTGAATTTTATGTCTACCGCCCTTGAGATGACCCGTCAAGGATTTGGCATTACGCTTTGCTTGCCCTACATGCCTGAAGTTATCGACTGGGTCAGTGCCAACGGCTTGCAAATGCGACCTTTGTCCCAGCCTGTTAAGATGCGACAGTTCTTTATTTATCAACGCTCCTCACGCGCGTTATCGCCTGCCACTATTGCTTTCAAGCAATTTTTACAGACATATTTTAACGATCACTTTGATGGCTTGCACAATACTTAATTTGCATAATACTTAGTTTGTACGGTATTTGATTTTCATAGCACTTAATTTTCATAGCATTTAATTTTCATAGTACGTAAGCCAAGTTTATTCAATCCTTGACGCAAACCATAAATATAGTTAAAAAATAAATAGGGCATGTTGGTGTTTTTTAAGCGTTTTATAGATTATTTGGCTTGTCGTCAGTCAATGTGACTAAATCTTACGTTGAGTTAATTATCCATTTGATTTATGCTTTTTGGCTTCGCGACTCATATTTTTTGTAAGGATACAGAATGTTTAGAAGTGTAGAATATTATGCTGGTGACCCTATCCTAGGGCTTATGGACAAGTTTTCTGCTGATCCCAATCCCAATAAAGTCAATTTGGGCATCGGTATCTATTACGATGAAGAAGGGGTACTGCCCGTACTGGACTGTGTAAAAACAGCCGAAGAACGCATCGCAGATCCTATCTCTGCGCGTCCATATCTACCAATGGCAGGATTGCCTGGTCATCGTAGCGCTTGCCAAAACTTACTGTTTGGTAAAAACGCTCAAGTGCTAACTGATGGTCGTGTGGCTACGATAGCGACCCTCGGTGGCTCAGGTGCGTTAAAAGTTGGCGCTGAGTTTATTCATCAATGGTTCCCGCAGTCGAAGTGCTATGTCAGCGACCCGACATGGAGCAACCATATCGCTATTTTTGAAGGCTGCGATGTAGAAGTTGGCACTTATCCTTACTACGATAAAGCCAGCAGCAGCATCAAATTCGATGAGATGATCGGTTTTTTTGAAACTTTGAATAAGCAGGATATCGTGTTATTGCACCCTTGCTGCCATAATCCAACAGGCATGGATTTGACCAAAGCGCAATGGGATAAAGTCTTAGAGGTGATAAAACAGCGTGAGTTGATTCCTTTTATGGACATTGCCTATCAAGGGTTTGGCGAGGATATGGACAGTGATGCTTATGCTATCCGTAAAGCGGTTGATATGGATCTCATATTATTCGTGAGCAATTCCTACTCGAAAAACTTGTCTCTGTATGGAGAGCGTGTCGGCGGTCTGTCCGTCGTTTGCCCTACCGTAGAGGAAACCGAACGCGTCTTTGGTCAGTTAAATTTCATCGTTCGCCGTATTTATACCAGTCCCCCATCGCATGGCGGACGTGTGGTCGATATCGTCATGAATGATGACGCACTATACCAGCAGTGGGTTAGTGAGGTTTATGGCATGCGCGACCGTATAAAAGCCATGCGCTTAAAGCTCAAGTCGGTATTAGAGTCTAAGCTTCCTGAGCGTAGTTTTGATTATATTACTCGTCAAAACGGTATGTTTAGCTTTACCGGATTGACAGTTGAGCAAATCGAGCAATTACAAACCGAATTTGGTATTTACATGGTATCTAACTCACGTATGTGTGTGGCAGGCTTAAATGTCAACAACATTGATTACGTGGCCAATGCCATGGTAAAGGTTTTAAAAGACTGATTAAATCACACGGCTAAAAATGTGGTTTGATAAAAAGGCTGAGCACTTGCTCAGCCTTTTTTTATGTTCCATTTTGGTCTAATTAGTAAAAATAATACTACAGTCAGTGAAAAGTAATATCGATACATCACGCACTGCTGATATCAATTTTATAGCAGGTATAACGCCAAGCCATTGCACAAAAAACTTGCAATCCACATATCAATAAATTACATTATACGTAAGTAGTTAATTATAACGTAATCATAAATTTATATTAGCAAGGAGCAAATCATGTCAACGATTGACGCAAGCCTCACCTCATTTATCGATATCGCCGCTGATTCTGACTTTTCAATCCACAATCTCCCCTACGGTATTTTTAGCGATATCGAAGACGCTGCTGGTAATAACAAGCGCCGCGCTGGTGTTGCCATCGGTGAGCATGTACTGGATTTGTCCGTACTGGAGACAGAAGGGTTATTAAATTTGGACGGTGGCCCTTACTTTGACCAATCTACTCTGAATGCTTTTATTGATTCTGGTCGAGACAATTGGACGCAGGCGCGCACAACTATTCAAACACTGCTGTCTAGCGACAATGACACCTTACGTGACAATGCAGACTTGCAAAAAAAGGCGCTGTTTAAGCAAGCAGATGTCACTATGCATATGCCGGTTCAAGTGCCCGGCTTTACAGATTTTTATTCTTCTAAAGAGCACGCGACCAACGTCGGCACCATGTTCCGTGATCCAAACAACGCTCTATTACCCAACTGGACTGAAATGCCTGTTGGCTATAACGGACGCGCCAGCACCGTCATCGTTAGCGGGACGGATATCGTACGTCCATCAGGCCAGCTAAAGCCCAACCCTGATGACCGTCCTATTTTTTCTGCCTGTAAGCGTTTAGATTTTGAGTTAGAGACTGCATTTGTCGTTGGTAAAGGCAATCATATCGGTCAACCAATCGCAGTAGATGAGGCCTCTGATCATATCTTTGGCATGGTGCTGCTCAACGACTGGTCAGCCCGAGATATCCAAAAGTGGGAATACGTACCTTTAGGGCCATTCAATGCTAAGACGTTTGCTTCTGAGGTTTCCCCTTGGATTGTCACCATGGATGCACTGGCCCCGTTCAAAACAGCTTGCCCAACACAAGAACCTAAGCCACTTGCTTATTTAAATGAAAAAGTGAGCGATAACAGCTTTGATATCCATCTATCGGTTGAATTACTGCCTGAAAATGCGGAGACGGCTACTGTTCTTTGTGAGACCAATTTTAAATATATGTACTGGTCAATGGCACAGCAATTGACACACCACACTATCACTGGCTGCAAAGTCGAAGTCGGCGACATGATGGGCTCAGGTACGATTTCAGGGCCAACGCCTGACTCTTATGGCTCGATGCTAGAGATTGCTTGGAATGCGACTAAACCTGTCACGCTTGAAGGTGGCGAGACGCGCAGCTTCATCGAAGATGGCGACACAGTGATCATGAAAGGCTATAGCGAGAAAGACGGCATCCGTGTTGGCTTTGGCGAAGTACGCGGCAAAGTACTACCCGCACTTAGCTTTGATTTTGATAAATAATAACCGCATATAAAAAAGGCGTAAAAGTAGATTCAAACTGTCAGACAACAATGATGTACCGTCTATAAGTACTGACAGTTTGTCTATTAATATGAAATTTACGCCCTATCAAAAGGAGTTTGATATGAGCTTTCAAATTGAGAAAATCCATCATGTGGCTTATCGCTGCAAAGATGCCAAAGAAACCGTTGAATGGTATCAAAAACACCTAAATATGGATTTTATTTTGGCATTCGCAGAAGATCACGTGCCTTCAACCAAAGCCTTTGACCCATACATGCACGTCTTCTTAAATGCTGGCAGTGGCAATGTCTTGGCCTTCTTTGAAGTACCCAACCAACCTGAAATGGGCTTTGATCCAAATACCCCGAATTGGGTGCAACACTTGGCGCTAAAGGTCAAAGACCGTAATGAGCTATTGATTGCCAAAGAGCATTTGGAACAAGGCGGCATTGATGTCATTGGCGTCACCAATCACGGTATATTCCATTCTATTTACTTCTTTGATCCTAATGGTCATCGCCTTGAGCTGACTTATGACGATCCAACCTCAGAAGACAAAGTCTCGATGATTACAGACGCCATCAAGCAAGACATGCTAGATGAGTGGTCTCGTACCAAACGCGCCCCAGCACATACGCAGTTTTTGCATAGTGAAGAGCTGGCTGAAGCGCGTGAAGTCGCCCCTGTCGGTGAATAGCAAACCATATCTAACCATCATGAAAGGATTCGATGATGAAAGTAAAAACCCCTTTAGGAATACTCTTGGCTGCCTCTATTGCGATGACTGGTTGCTCCAATAACGATCAAGCGGTCAGCGCATCTACGGATGCAGGTGAAGTGACAACGTTGCGATTCTCGCACTTTATGACTGCCACTGACAATATAAACACCGAAGCATTAGAGCCATGGGCGAAGAAAATTGAAGCAGATTCAAAAGGCCGCTTAAAGGTTGAGATATACCCTTCTGCGACGCTCAGCAAACCAGGTGCTACCTATGACGCTACGGCGAAAGGCAGTGTGGATATTGGTATGCAAGCGCAAGGATATACAGCAGGACGATTCCCTTTGACTCAAATCGTAGAGTTGCCAGGTATCACAAATACTGCAGAGCAGCAGAGCTGTATACTTCATAAGTTATATGATGAGGGTGTCATTAAAGACGAATACGAAGACACTCACTTGCTAGCGCTGATAGGCACTGGTCAAGGCGCACTTCATACCGTTGACAAGCCTATTCGCACACCAGCCGACATGAAAGGGCTGCGTATTCGCCAACCTTCTGCGGTTGCGAGCCACATTATTGAGGCGACGGGCGCTGCACCTGTCGGCATGCCTGCCAGTGATACTTATACCTCGCTTCAGCGCGGTGTCATTGACGGGCTCAGCTTTACTTGGCAGCCCATTCAAGCGTTTCGCCTTGATGAGCTGATCAATACGCACACCAACATTCCTTTTTATAACTCTACCTTTGTGATCAGTATGAACAAAGATAAATATAACAGCTTGCCTGATGACCTCAAAAAAGTGATTGATGACAATTCTGGCGCAGAGCTGGCAGCGCATATCTCTAAAGTATTTGACGTCAGCAATGCCAAAGCGATGGCCGCCGCCAAAGCAAAAGGCGATATCATGATTGATATCCCTGATCCACTCAATGACCCAGATTGGAGGGGCCCATTAATGGAAGGCTCTCAGCATTACCTTGATGAAGTGAATGCCACTGGTCTAGACGCTGACAACGTATACGAAAAAGCAAAAGCGGCCAGTAGCGTCTGTATGGTTTAGAGGATGAATATCATTAGATGATTTTCGAAAATAAATCTTTTGATGCGATAGCCAGTTAGCTTATAGAATCACATACTGGCTACGCTATTTGATAACGCTGCGCTATTGCGAGTATTTGTTCGACCACGTTATGTTGCTCACTCATCGGTAACTGCTCTGTGGTTCCAATGATAGTAATGGCGTATTCTAACGGTAGCGCTTCGTTAACAGTTTTATCACTACTCGTGGATGGTTTAGCAGCACTACTGGCAAGCTGCGGTAAGATAACAGGAATCGTAATGGCATTAATGCCCATGAGCATATCGCCCGTCACTGTTGCATAGCCTTGAGTACGAATTTTGGCTTGCAGTTGAGTAAAATGTTGCCACTTCTCTGACATCTCTGCTGCTGCAGCACTCGTGTGCCATTCGGCCTCAACCAATGGCTGAATGACAACATCAGGTTGATAACTGGCAAATAACTGCCCTGTCGCCGATGTCGTCAGTGGCATACGAGAACCGATGCGAGTAATGATACTGATTGGACTGTCTGGCTCAACCGACTGAATGATAATAGGGCCTTCACTAAACCATTTGGCGATTTGTACCCCGCAATTTAGGGTGTCTTTAATCTCATTAGCCACCTGCGTGAGACGCGCCAAAAAATTGTTTTGGTTGACTCCAGTATGTCCTAATGACGCCAGTGCATTGACTCTATCGCCAAGACCATAGCGACCATCATCGAGCTTACGAGCATAGTCTTTACGAATGAGGCTGACCAAGTAACGATGGGATTTTGCTGGGTGCATTTGCATGGCTTCAGCGATATCCTTTAGCATCATAGGCTCATTGCGGTCGATCAGCACATCTAGAATCGATAGCCCAATCTCAAGCGACTGGACGCCACTTTGGTTTTTACTGGTGACAGAACTATCTAAAAGGGTTTTGGCTGCTGGCATGATTTGCTCAATGAATAATTTACTTAGTTAAATGTCAATTTAAAGTCGGGATAAAGATTTAACATCATCACGCTTGTTTTAGGCCGTGTTGAACATTCACAACATATCATAATAAAAGGAATTAATAATGATGACACTTTATGGCTACTTTCGTAGCAGCACCTCTTATCGTACCCGTATCGCCATGAACCTAAAAGGTTTAGATTACGATGATATCGCAATCAATTTGGCACAAGATGAGCAGTTAGAGACTGCCTTTAAAGCGATTAACCCGCAAGGATTGGTGCCAGTATTACAAGCCGATGACTTACTATTATACCAAAGTCCAGCTATCTTGGAGTGGTTAGAAGACGTCTATCCTGAGCACGCGCTGTTGCCTAAAGATGCGGCTGGACGTATGCATGTGCGCGCGTTGAGCGCCATGATTGGTTGCGACATTCATCCGCTTAACAATCGCCGTATCTTACAATATTTACGTAATGAGTTATCAGTAGACGAAAAAAATGTCATTGCATGGTGCAATCGCTGGATCAGTGAAGGATTTGCCGCTTTAGAAACACGTTTGGCAGCGGATAATCATCGCGGACAATTCTGCTATGGTGACAGCCCTACGTTTGCAGATTGCTATTTGATTCCGCAGGTTTCTTCTGCTCGCCGTTTTAAAGTAGACCTCAGCGCTTATCCCAACGTCGTCGCTATTGATGCCCACTGCCGCACGCTAAAAGCCTTTGCAGATGCTGACCCTATGATGCAACCCGATGCCCCTAAGCCTCAATAAATCACGAACCCGTTATTGAAAGGATAAGCACGTTGCAAAATAGGTTCTATAGTCGACTCAATGTAAAAAGAACACAGCTTAAAAAGAACATAGCATTGCTGGGATTGATTTTCGAAGCCTCTGTCTGCGCAGGCACAGTAAGCAAGAAAAATTGACATCAGCAGTGCGTGATGTATCGATATTATTTTTCACTGATTAAACCTTCTTATTTTAATACACCCTCTTGATTTTGAACTGATTATAGGCGATAGTTACTGACTTTAGTACAACTGCTTTGATATTGTTTTCAAAGCAGTTTTTTGTAAAAAACCGACGACTGGTATGATAAAACCGATAAAAGTTCTAATAATTTGAGCTAATTCAGTGTATAGTTTAAATGAACTTGGTAAGGACACTATTTAATTTAATTAATCAAACTTTAGAATTTAATTGAATTCATCAAAGTTCATATGCTATAAAATTTTCACAGCCTCTATCACTTAAGTTTTTCTACAAGGATCCGTATGAAACACACCACAAAGGCTCTAATAGCCGCCATGACTCTATGCGTTAGCGCAAGCGCCGTCGCCTCTAGTCACCGTGAAGCCCCTTCCATTACCAAAACCCCTAAAGTCGATGCCACTGACTTTTATATGTTTAATAGTTATGAAAATAATCGAGCCGATTACGTCACGATTATTGCCAACTATCTACCGCTACAAGACGCTTACGGTGGACCTAATTACTTCGCATTAGACGACGATGCCTTGTATGAAATCCATATCGATAACAACGGCGATGCTGTCGAAGATATTACCTTCCAGTTTGACTTTACCCAAAACTTAAACAGTATCGAAATCGACTCAGATGGCAACCCATCGACAGCAAATGTCGCCATTCCTTTGTCCAACGCTGGTGATGCTTCGGTTGCTGCTAACGTACAAACCAGTGAGAGCTATGACGTCACGATGGTCAAAGGCGATCGCCGTAGTGGCTCACGCACTGATTTGGGCAATTTCAAAAAACCATTTGACTATATCGGTACCAAATCGTTTGCTGACTACCCTACCTATGCACGCAGCTTTATTAAGCCGTTAAACTTGGGTAGCTGTGGTCAAGGTCGAGTATTTGTTGGTCAACGTGCTGAGAGCTTTGCAATTGACTTGGGTAGAGTGTTTGATTTAATCAACCTAAACCCATTAGGTGCACGTAATGGTGGTACTAACATCTTGGCAGATAAAAACATTACCTCTATTGCCATGGAAGTCCCTAAAGCTTGCTTAGTCAACGCGACTGGTGACGATCCTGTCATCGGTGCTTGGACAACGGCGAGCGTGCGTCAAGCGACCTTGGTAAATGGCAATCCTGCTTCAGGCATCAGTACAACAGCCAAAAAAGGCGGTGCATGGACTCAGGTTTCAAGACTAGGTATGCCATTGGTCAATGAAGTGGTTATTGGACTTAAAGATAAAGATAAATTCAATGCATCAGAGCCAAAAGACGATTTAGCGAAATTTGCTCCCTACGTCCAGTACCCCACGCTTCCAGCATTGATTGAAACTTTGTATGGAGATGCGGGTGCAGTAGCGCCAACGAACTTCCCTCGTCAAGATTTAATCACTGCCTTTTTAACGGGTGTTCCTACTATCAACAAACCTGCTAATCCAAAACAAGTGCCCGCAGATATGTTACGACTTAACACTAGCACGCCTGCTGTTGCAGCTGCCAATCAAAACGATTTGGGTGTGATTAGTATTATTCCAGGTCAGAACGATGGTCGCCCAAGTGCTAATGCTAAAGATGTTGCAGGTTTTCCAAACGGTAGACGTCCTGGTGATGATGTCACTGACATTGCGTTGAGAGTGTCTATGGGTGCTTTATGTCATGCTGGATTGCCTGCAGACGTCACTTGTGTGCCTGAGGATGCTAAAGCCGGTAAAGGTCTATTCACTGATGGTGCGCTAAAACCTGCGACCGAATTTGACTCAGTATTCCCTTATCTAACCACCCCAACCCCAGGTAGCCGATAAGCTGAATCTAACCCAAGGAGAAATACTATGCGCTATATAATGTTAGCCGTATTGATCACTGGATCAGCTGCACTTTCTGGTTGTTTCAATGATAATGACAACAATGACTTTGACTCGTCAAATCAGGTTGATAATGCTGTTGCGGCAGACCAAGCGAAAGCGAAGTTAGCTGTTAATAATACCTCTGCTGTGATTGATGCTAGTAATAATGTCGACACTGATGAGCCTCAAGATATTGATCGGGTGATGCTGCCTGAAGCCAATTTGGCAGAACCTGTCGCAGTATCAGGCGCCAATGCCTCGCTGTAGTTTGACCTGAAGTTATCCAAGCACCTAATCAGTTTACTGATTGGGTGTTTCTTTATGTTTTGAGCCGAGATATTTTATGCATTGGATTAAATTCCCTATCGGATTATTACTGTTATTACCTCTCAGCAGCCAACTGCTTCACGCTGCCCCCTTTATACCAAAAGACGATCAACAAATTCTAGCGACCCTGCCTACAGATTCCCCAGCGCCGCGCTATCTAAACGCTGCTGACTTTCGAACTGACACACACACAAATACCCCAGCACAAACCAGTCAATTGTTAGAGCGTGCCTATCTACAAGGCGATCCTCGAGCATTGGGTCAGGCACGTGCGCAGTTAGATCAGAGCACAGATCAGAGTATAGATACACTAATGCTACGAGCACGAGCATTGCAGTCAGATCATAAATTTGCTCAAGCAAAAGAGTTACTAACGCAGATATTAGAACAAGAAGCGACTCATCCAGATGCTCTATTGACTCTTTCTTCTTTACTGGTCGTCCAAGGTCAGTTTAAAGACGCTTTGAGCTACTGCAACAAACTTGATGATCCTGAATTGCGTGTTTATGAGTTGGCTTGTCAGGCTCAGATACAGAGCATGACTGGGCAGCTTGAACAGGCAAAACAAACACTCAGTGGGCTGGCGGCGATCGCACCTGGGTTAGATGCATCAACTGCTCGCTGGATATACTTGATGCAAGCAGATGCCGCATTACGTAGCCAAGATACTTCGCTTACCAATCAGATTTTTAGTGTGATGGACGATCAAACCGTACCGGCGCTGATGGCTCGCGCTGACTGGCTATTGAGTATCGGTGAGTATGAAAAGGTGCGCGATATGCTCCGAGAGCATACGGATAAAGACGCCTTGCTACTACGCCTTATCACTGCTCAAATGGAATTAGGCGACCCTCAAGCACAGAAAAACTTGGCCTTGATGAAAGAGCGCATTGAGGTATGGCAGATACGCAAAGAAAATGCTCATATGCGCGAACAAGCGACTTATGCTTTGCTGGCCAATCAAGTAGACTCAGCACTAAAATTGGCTCAAGATAATTGGCAACAGCAGCGTGAAACGGCTGATATCGTGCTCTATGCGAGCGCAGCTATCAAAGCTGGCAGCCAAGCAGACATCAAGCTAATACGCCAATTCATGACAGACACGCAATTCGAATATCCTGCACTGGAGCAAGCGCTACGCTCAGGTAAAATCAGTGATTGTCTAAATTGCCAAGTTGCCACTACGCAAACGTCCAACACTCAAGCCAAAAGCACGCAAACCGTAAGCATGCAAGGTATGAATAAGGAGAAGCTTTTATGAATGCGCTTCGCAGACTTATTGGAAATCATACTTATCGTTACCTGACGCTGCTGTTATTGGTGCTTACGTGTTCAGTGGCACAAGCGCATGAGTCTAGTACCGCCTACTTAAACCTCAATCTGAGCGACTCTGAGAGTACGGCAGAGAGTAAATATGATGCTGAATATGAGCTTTCACTGCGCGACTTAGCGTTGCTGATTGATATAGATCCAAACAAAGACAGTCAAGTCAGTTGGGCAGAAATAAAGTCACAGACATCGCTGATAGAGCAATTGATTCAATCCAAAATAAAACTAGAAAGTAACGCACAAGCGTGTCAAATTACAAAATTTGCGCCATTGGCCATTAATACACGTGGCGGATTTAATTACTTATATAGCAATTTTGCCTTAAGCTGTACTCAGCCTATCGATAATCTTGATTACCAGATATTGGCAGGTATTGATGCCAACCACCGATTGATTCTGACTCAGGCTAATGATGACACCGCCCTACAAGTGCTGGCAGTAGGCCAAAGCCCATTAGGGTCGCAGGCAAATACTGGCTGGATGTCTACCGCGACTAATTTTCTCAAAAGCGGTATACACCACTTGCTGATTGGTTGGGATCATCTGTTATTCTTATTTGTACTGCTCATTCCTGCGGTGTACGTGCGCAAACAGAAACAATTGATTGCTGTCACTAAACCAAAAGCGGCGCTGCTTGAAGTGTTTTGGATTGCGACTTCGTTCACACTCGCTCACTCCATTACACTTAGCTTAGCCGCACTGCAAATCGTTAGCATACCACCACGCTTTATCGAATCTTTGATTGCATTGTCTATTGCCTTTGCCGCGCTCAATAATGTCGTGCCATTACTACGGGTACGAGCGGTCTATCTGGCCTTTGTTTTTGGACTGATTCACGGTTTTGGTTTTGCCAATGTATTGGTAGATTTGCCACTTGCTACCAGTGCACGTGTATTAGCGTTGTTGAGTTTCAACGTAGGCATTGAGATGGGACAGTTAGTATTTATCGCTTTGGTATTTCCCATAGCGCTACTATTACGTCACACACAATTTTATAAATGGATTATATTTTATATCGGTTCGCTGATTAGTATTTTAGTGGCACTGTGGTGGTTTTTTGAACGGGCATTTTAGATAATTGCCGTTTTCTTCCTTTTAAGCTGATTCAAAAAATAAACCCTAGAGCGTGTCATCATTTAGATTGTGAGACTTAAACTGAGGAAAATTGCAGCCAAACAAGGAATAAATTGCCGTAAATATGAACATATTGACAAGATTTCTGACGACTTTTGGCTAAATTTAGCCATTTTAAGACCACTAAATGTATTCATGTGCTAATTGATGACACGCCCTAGCATCTTCTTGATGGTAGGACGTATTTTTTACGGTGATATTCCAAAAGCTTACTCATTGACGAAAGCAACTTTAGTAAGACCTGCATTACTCGCAGCAGCCAAGACTTGCGCCACCATATCGTAACGAGTGTCTTTGTCTGCGCGCAGATGAATACTAGGATCTAGCCCATCACTTGCTGCTTGCGCAAACCGTGTCTGTAGTTGCGGTAATGACAGCGACTCTTCATCCCAAAACAGCTCATTATCTTGATTAATACTGATTTGTAATATGTCATCAGGCAAATCATTAATCGTAGCACTGGTCTTGGGCAGATCCAATGGCACAGTTGGGTTCATCACTGTCGCTGTCACTAAAAAGATAATCATCAGCACCAGCATGATATCGATGAGCGGTATCAGGTTCATTTCGCTCAAACCTTGAGTGTCATCATCTCCTAGATGAAACGCCATGCGTGTCTCCTTTTTTATAGCCAATAAATTGCAAGGATCTAAACGTTTGTATTCGTTTTATCTGTCGTCACTGCTGGACGCATCGATGCACCTAAGAGACCGTGAGCGATATCATTGGCTAAGAATAACGTTCGACGATTCATACGCGCAATAATGTTATAAAAAATCACAGCGGGAATCGCAACGGCAAGACCAAGCCCCGTCATGATGAGCGCCTCACCTACTGGACCTGCCACTTGCGCAAGCCCTGCCTGCCCGCTCATGCCGATACTGCGTAGCGCATGAAATATGCCCCATACCGTACCAAATAATCCAATAAAGGGCGCAATAGCGGCAGTCGTACCTAGTAGCGGCAATCCTTGCTCACTGCGATGTCGATAGCGACCAATTAGTTGCAATAAAGTCTGCTCGGTCATCAATCTGCGCTCCTCTGCACTGGCTTGCAAACTAGGCGGTACTTGTTTTTGTAATTGCTGTGCTAAATCAGCCGCGACAGTTTTGGCCAGTTGTCGACTATAATACAGCCGCAAAATCCCTGTGACCCAAGAGGCAACCGATAACGCCAAAAGCGCAAAAAATAAAGCCTTGGTAATAATATCTGTGTATTGCCAATAATCCATAAGATCCATACATCTTCCTTAACGTAACTATCTTGACTTGACTTGACTTGACTTGACTATCTTAACGTAACTATCTTGACGTAATTATAGTAGATTCACTTTAAAAAAATACCATACTGCTGGGATGATTTTTTCTAAGGCTCTGAAGTGCCAAGCACACAGCAAGCAAGGAAGTTGATAATACCTAGACTTGCCGTATCTTTTTTATATTGATCTGATGATAGACCGTGTTGTTCATTTAAAAACAGCTGCTATCATTAGCATCGGTGAAAGACCTTACAAATTCTATGTTAATTGTTAAATGTCGGTCTCTCATATACCAATGACATCGGCACAATCGCATCAACTGTCTTACCGTTTTTTTGCAGTGGATTGAGTTGCCCTGTCCTAACTTGCGTGGTTGCCATTGCATCGATTATTGGACTGCCTGAGGGTTCAAGCAGTTGCACCTCAGTAATATAGCCTTCTTTATTGACATGCAACTCTAGCATGACGATAAATACATCACCGAGCTCAGTATCAATGCTACGCCATATTAGCAATGGTAAGCTAGTCGTCGGTTCGTGCTTATCGAGCCAGCTGCCATAATCTGCCAAAAACGGGGCAGTCTCGTCACTTTTATTAACCTTACTATTTTTATCAGCCTTCTCATCTATAGCGGTCTGATCAGTGACTTGCTTTTCGGCTTGGGCAGCAGCTAACTTCAGCATGTTGGCAATTGCTTCATTGGTTGCTTGTATGCGCCATTGCTCTTGTTCGGCGAGCTTTCGGTTGGTTTGTTTTCCTAGTGCACGTTTCTGTCTGGCTTGATCACGGTTGAACTGCGCTGTCACAGCTCGAATCATCGCCGATAGATCTTGCTCTGTGTCGTCTGATACATTCGATATTTTTCTTGATTCTACTGTCGTCAATGGTGACCCTGATGAGGGGTTTTCGAGAGAATTTTCAGGATTACTTTCTAAATTGGGTGGTTTTTTAGCCACGTCAGTGTTTGTTGTTGAAGGCATTGGCGCTTCTTTTGTTTCAGCTTTTAATGTTGCAGCTGATGACGTCTGAGCAGATGCTACTACTTTTTCTAATGGTTTGATTGGTTGAGTCTCAGAGACGGGTTGTTTTTCTGAGACAGGTTTGGATCGAGGTTCTGTACTTGGCCTATTGGTAGGAGGTGACGCTAATGTGATTAGCTCTAGTTGAATGGTCTCTGGTTTATTTTTTATTTCGGGAGGTTTTGGGGTATCGATAGATATCATTGCCCATACCGTGGCACCGTGCAAGGCAACCACAAAAATGGTGACCCAAGCATTGAGAGGACGAGTAAATGGATTCGGTAGTATCATGATGATTAGAATACTCATTAAAAACAAACCTGTATATCGATTTCTTTAATAAGTTCTTAGATAGTTGAAAGCGAATGATCTAACACTTTTCACTCTCTACACGATTGATATACTTACCTTCTTAAACTTGGCAGGTTGATCAAAAAGTGATTTTATGATAATCAAGATTTATACGATTATTATCTTCATTGCATTAAATATTTATTTTTCATCCATAAAAAAACAAGACATCTGATGTCTTGCTTTTTTTATCTCATCAAAATTTATAATTGAGCAGCCTCTTTAGTCAAAATGGAAACCTGCACCTACTGCGCCGCCTACATTGCCTTGAGTATCTGCCGTACCGTTCACTTTGATAACCCAGCGACCGTCGTTAGAGAGTTTAGAGAAGCCAATGGCTACAGCGCTTTCGCCGTTATAGGTACTGACACCACCACCGATCAGTGACTTACCTGCGATGTAGGCCTGAGGTAGTGCAGACATTGCCATTGCAGCTGAGATACCTGCATTTGCATCGTCTTCCACTTCATCGATTCTGTAGCCAAGGTCATTCATATTACTATTGAGTCGACTATCAAGTGCACTGAGCTGACTGTAGTTGACGGCATCGGTTGCCTCGATACCATCAGCGACACCAGTGATACGTTGACTGCCTGCATTTATTCCTTGAGCGGTCATACTTGGGCCGCCTTGCATACTGATACCATTACTATTGATGACTGTCGTGCCAGTCGTGACACTATCAACGTTGATGTTGCCGTTGAGATCAAACTTGATGCTACTGCCCTCTGCTGTTGTGGTGATGTTATTACCACCTGTGAAGCTTAGAACACTATCATCTCCGACTGGCTTGTTGATATCAGCACCATTGTCAGCACCGAAATTAAGACCCGCATCAATTTTATCCGTATTGGACTGAATATTTGTCGTATTAGTCGTGATATTACTGGTGTTGGTCGCAATATTGGTCGCATTAGTGGCGATGTTGGTTGTATTGGTCGCAATATTGCTGGTATTCGTTGAAATCGCGGTGGTATTGATCTGTACGGTTTCATTGATTTCGATAGTACCCTGCCGGATAGACGCAATGGCACCGTCGATACTACCCTCACCTGTCCCACCGATATTGCTATTGGTGAAAGTACCATCAGCAGCATTGTAAACAGTGGCGCCACCGATAATACTACTGATACCGCTGCCTTGGGCATACAATTGACTGCCGTTAATGGCGTCTTGACTGCCTACAGTAACCTCACCATTTTGGATATTAGTGACCTTGTTTCCAGCGGCATTGATGCCACTTTTGGTGACACTAGGGCCGCCTGTAATGGTGAGGCCGTTATCATTGATGGTGGTATCACCGGTAGTTACACTATTCAGAGTTATATCTGGGTTTAAATCAAAGCTGATATCATTGACACCAGCAGGTATGGCCGATGCTTGTACGCGAGCATTCGCATCAGTAGTCACTACATTGTTGACTAATGTTCTAGAGACTTTGATGTTGCCATCTGTGCTGTTTAAATCGAGCGCATCTCCTTGCTTGACCATTGTAGCAATATCACCTTGAGCGGTAATTCCCCAGCCTTGGTCTAATGCGATTGCCACTTCTTTTAATTGACCAACGTTGACCGCATCACTGTCCAGTGTACCTGCACCAATATTCGTAATTGTGTTGCCACCATTATCTAGACCACGGCTAGTCAATGAGACCTGTGATGCCTGTGAGAGCATTCTACCAAAGCCATTATCAACGAAGGTAAAGCCTGCATTACTCATGATGCTATTGCCTATTTGTATACTACCATCATCTCCCAGATCCAATTGGTTATTGAGTTTCACCTGAACACCAGTCGCCGAAGCAACCGTAGTAAGGTTTCTATCACCGGTCACATTGATCGTATCGCCTAATGCAAATTGCTGATCATTGGCACTATTGCCGTCACCAATTCTGATACCTTTAGCAATCTCGTTATTAGTGGTTGTAAGCTGTGCAAAGTTGACAGCATCACTTGGGGCAATCCCTTCACCAACCTTGATAATTCTATTATTACCATTATCCAGACCTTCGTTGCTTAACGTAACGGTCTGTTTAGGGCCATCAGTAATGGTGATGCCTGCATTGTTGAGAACTGTGTTTTCCATTCTCACACTACCGTTTGTACCAAGCACCACATCTTCAGCCAATCTAACATTTAGATTGCCGTCTTCATCAGCGATTACACCGATGTTGTTATCAGTTAACTCTGTCGCGCCTCCTTGGATTGTTAAGGTTTGACCTAATTTGCGATTGACGATAGCGGCAGTATCATCTCCTGTGAAGTTCAGTCCCAAGTCAACGGTGCTATTGGTTGCATTTAACTGTCTAACATTGACGGCATCCGTATCTGCCTCCCCATCATTCACCTCAGTGATTCTATTGCCACCATTATTAAGACCCATGCTGCTTAGTCTAACCGTACTGCCACCCAAGAAGCTGACGCCACCTGTGTTCAACAAGGTATCCCCTGCGGTGACACTGGTAAAGGTAACATTCTCTGCTGTCGCCACTTTAATACCACCATCTTCAGCACTAAGAACGATGTTGTCTCCTGTGAGGAAGTTAGCCGTATTGTCCGTTTTATCCAGTGTTTTAACCTCATTGCCATTTATTTGAGTGATAACCGTCTGCATAGCGCTATCAGCTTTTACCAAGCTGGCTTTGCTAGTTTCACTTAAGTCAACGGCATAGTCGGTCATGTTGGTCAACTCGTCTTTGTCACCTGCTGTGACCGTGACGGCAGAAGAGCCTGCTGAAGCGGTGACACCATCTGCATTGACGGTATAGACGTCTTGACCGTTCTGACCCGTAGATTTCACAACATCAGCCACGTTAGTACCTGCGGCGACTTCTGTTTTAGCAGCGGCAGCTGAACTGTTGAGCTGACCAACATTGACCGCGTCTTTATCTAAGACACCCGCCTTGACGTTTGTCACTTTCTTATTACCAGCGTTGATACCATTAGACTTAGTGATACTGGGGCCATTGACCATGCTTAGACCGTCACTGGTCAACGTTGCATTAGACAGTGGGTTTGTACCTGTTACTGTCACACCAATGCCGCTGACCGTAGTCACACCGCCCATTGCCAGACCACCAGTGACTATGCCCAAACGATTAACTTGAGTGCCACCAAAGATATTACCTGTGCTGACGCTGCCGTTATTGCCTAGATCAAGATCGTTGTTGAGTTCGAATGAGACATCATTACTCGTTGAGTCTTTAGAGACGATGATGTTGCTGTTTTTGCTATTGAAGTCAACTGCTTCACCAGGTCCAACATTGCTTGCAGTAGCACTGTTACCTTGTGCACTGATATCCCAGCCTCTATTAGCCGTGTCTGTCACACCATTTAGCTGACTGAGGTTGACGGCGTCATCTAATTCAGTAGCATCAGCTACTTCAGTGATTCTGTTGCCGCCATTGTTGAGACCCATGCTGCTTAGTCTAACCGTATTGCTACCCAAGAAGCTGACGCCACCTGTGTTCAACAAGGTATCCCCTGCGGTGACACTGGTAAAGGTAACATTCTCTGCTGTCGCCACTTTAATACCACCATCTTCAGCACTAAGAACGATGTTGTCTCCTGTGAGGAAGTTGGCCGTATTGTTCGTTTTATCCAGTGTTTTAACCTCATTGCCATTTATTTGAGTGATAACCGTCTGCATAGCGCTGTCAGACACGTTTGATACACTTTCTAGCTGACCATAGTTCACCGCGTCAGTGGTAGTTGTACCAGCTTTGACGTTTGTGATCTTTTTATTGCCAGCATTGATACCACCAGATCTGGTCATGCTTGGACCATTCAGAATGGTTAGACCATCACTGGTCAACGTGGCATTAGACGGATTAAAAGGGTTTATACCTGTTACGGTCACACCAGCGCCACTGACTGTAGTGACGCCACCCATTGCCAGACCACCTGTAACCATGCCCAAGCGATTGACTTGAGTGCCACCAAAGATATTGCCTATGCTGACGCTGCCGTTATTACCTAGATCGAGGTTATTATTGAGCTCAAATGACACATCATTGCTCGTTGAGTCTTTAGAGACAGTGATGTTGTTATTTTTACTATTGAAGTCAACTGAATCGCCAGGTCCTACATTGCTTGCAGTAGCACTGTTACCTTGTGCACTGATGTTCCAGCCCTCATTTGCAATGTCTGTGACAGCTTTTAGCTGAGATACATTCACTGCATCAGTATCTGCTGAGCCACCTGCAACGTTAACGATACGACGTTCGCTTCCAACAGCTCCTACCGAGACTGTGCCATTATTTGCATCAGCAGCAACGTTGGTTAAGAAAGAAGCACCACTTTGTACTGTTGCAACAGAGTTTTGACCTAAAGCGACACTGTTTAAAACATTTGCTCTAGAACCTTTACCTAGCGCAACACCACCTACAGCCTGAGCTTGCGCATCAAGACCAAGTGCAACGGTGTCATTGGCAGTTGCTTTGGCTTCGTAGCCTATCGCAACCGCACGACTTGCGCTGGTTCCGTTTGTGGCTCTTTGACCTATCGCAATTGAATTAACACCTGCTTTTGCATCTTGACCACCAGCAAAGCCGTTGAATGAAGATCTTGCGCCTTCACCGATGACGGTTGAATTTGAGTTCCCAAATGCATTCTCTCCAACAACGGTTGAATTATTACCGTTTGCATTGGCATTCGAGCCAACAGCAAGAGCGTTAGTCCCTGTTACTGACGTGGTGTATGGCTGTGAACTGCTGGAGCGGATAGGAAAATCAATATCAGCAACGATAGTGTCTAATGCTTTTAGCTGAGATACGTTCACTGCATCGCTGTTATTTATACCTGCAGCGACATTGACAATCTGACGAGTACCGTCTTTGGCATTACCTATAGAGACTGCACCAAGGCTGGTACTGTTAGTGGCTGTGATAGCTGCTTTGTCTGCGATACTGGCACTTGTGGGAGCAAAGCCAATTGCACCACCTGCAACATTCGCAACAGATTGTGACCCTAGAGCCACTCCCTCTTGAGTATTAGACTGGGCACCCGCACCAAGTGCGACTGATCCTTTTTCACTTGCTGAGGCACCTATACCAAAGGCAGAAGACGCAACACCAGATGAAGAGGACTGTACGCCAATAGCGGTAGATAGTGCGCCTTCAGATAGCGATTTTACTCCAATGGCTATGGAAGCGGCACCACCTGAATCGGTGTTCACCATATAAGGAGGTGTCTCAACAAGATCTCGACCCGTATAGGAAACGAAGGTAGCATTAACATCGCCACCATTGATAGTAAAGGCTGAGGTACCATTGATATTTGCTTTTGAGGCAGCATCTAAATCATCACCGCCTATAGCAATAGATGAATGTCCTTTCGATACAACGTTTGCACCAATCGCGATAGACTGTTGTCCACTTGCAGTCGTGTGCTGTCCACTTTGACCGCTACCAATTGCAATGGCTTGTCCACCAGTAGCACTAGCATTACCGCCCATAGCCATAGCATTTGGTCCGGTTGCGCCATCGTTATTGGCATTACCAGTAGCTGTTGAATTGACACTATAGTACTTGGTTTTGTTAGCTGCGACTGCATTGTTCAGATCACCGATGTTTGCAGCATTGCTATTATTACCAACACCACTGGCGACGTTTGTAATTTGATTGCCACCATTATTAAGACCGTTATTACTAAGCGTAACGTTATTGGCTGCATTGATAGCCGTGATCTTGACCCCAGAGCTATCGAGCAAAGTATCACCAGTTTTGAGGCTGCCATCAGCACCAAGATCGATGTTTTCAGCTAACTGGATAGTTAAGGTGTTACCAATACCGAATACACCTATATTACCATCCGTCAGTGGTCCAGTTGCACCACCTAAAATATTAAGTGTCTCGCCATTACTGCGTGTGATAGTTGTAGGATTATCACCTTCGAAGTTTAGTGTTATTGAACCTTCAGGATTGTTTTGATCAGAGTTATTGTTGTGGCTATTGTTACCAGAGGTATGGGCATGTACGCCGTGACTGCCATGGCTATGAGTATAATCGCCATCATGGTGATTTTCTGTACCCGTAGCATTCGTCTGCATACCAAAACCAGCAGCCAATAGTCCAAGGCCTATGGCACTTAATCGTAATGTCTTGATTGTAGATAGGTTAGATGTTGTGTTGATAGCAGTGTTAGAGCTAACACTAGATTTGGAAGATTTGCCACGCCCCTTTGCATATTCACCGACTGCGGTAAAGCAATTTAAGGCTTCATTCCAGATGACTTTATAGATGCGGTTCATGATATGTACTCCCTTACAGACTTGTCAGATTTAAAAAATCAGAGATAAAATCTATGTCGCAGAGAGTCGATATCACAAAATAAAACGGGATATAAACTGATAATCACGAAGCTTTTTTAGAAAACTATTTGTATGAATGTTTAAGGAATAATACGTTTTGTCTCGTAAAATCTTTAGCACTCTCTATATATTAGTATTACCGAATATATAGAGAGTGACAATGTCGTCCGTCTGGCATTTATTACCATTTGTCGGTTATATTCATAAAAACGAATATAAACTTTTAATTTTTGAGTATTCACATTAAATTAGGACCATTTTTTGAAAAAATTTAGCTTTTAGTATAGGTAGGATATGCGCTTATTTGTATTGTAAACACATGATAAGCACATAAATTTCCCATAAAATGTTTCTTAACCATTTATATTCTTATCTGCTAGGCAAAATTATCTGCACCACCAGCCCTTGTAAGCCATCTTGGCGATTGTAGACATGAATCTGACCTTTATGCGCCATCACAACCGCATGGACAATTGCCAATCCCAAACCATAGCCACCTGTTTCACGATGACGAGCCGAATCAAGCCGTACAAAGGGCTGAAAAATACGCTCTACATCTTTATCCGCGACGCCGCCGCCCTCGTCTATTATGCTAATTTGAATCGCAGGTTTCTTATCCTCCATCTCCACTTCTTTAATATCAGCAATCACTGTTGAATCAGAGGCAGTATGCATAAAAGCATTACGGATGACATTTTCAAGCGCGCTATGTAGCTGCTCTTGGTTACCAAGCACAGTCCAAGGAGTGGCTGAGTAAGCCGTTGATAAAGAATCTGTCACGCGTGTATGACTCGGCTGCCATTGCCAGCGCACGTTTTTATGCTGAAACTCAAAGCAAACGTCTTGACCAATTTCACTGATAATATCAGAGAGATCAACCGCTTCGTTTTCTATATTATCGATCGTATATTGCTGCATTTGTAGAGATTGAATATGAATGATTTGCTCAATCAACTCATTCATCCGCGCCGACTCTTTATCGATACGGTCTAGGTAACGACTGGCATTCGGTGCAAAGTCACGAGTCAGCTCAGTCGCAACGTCAAGACGCGCCAATGGCGATCGTAGCTCGTGCGAGATATCACTGAGCATCTGTTTGCGTGCCAGCTCACTCTCAGCCAACCGCGTTGAGAGTTTGGCCACATCTTTAGCCAGCAAACCCAATTCATCATCGCCCATTTTTGATAGATTTGGATGGGCTTGATAGTCGCCGTCAATCATACGATGTACGGTGTTTTGCACAAGGCGAATACGCTGGGTCAATGTACGACTCAGCCAAACACAAACCAAGACGCTAAAGATAATAATCAACAGTAAACGTATGGGAAAATTGCCACGTTGCAGCGCTACGACGTCTGAAAATCGTAGATGCGGACGCAATTGTATGATCACAGCCTGCTCATCTGGTAAGACGACTGTCATGTCCGCCAGTTCAGGACGACTATCAGGATCAGCCATCTTCGCGCGATTCAGGGTCATCGGTGACAGGATATGATTTAAAAGTGACGGTTCATTATTTGATACTCTATCATCGTGATTACCAGACATTTTATTATCAGGTTTTTTATTATCTGCATTAGGCATTGACTGTATTGGTAGCATTGATGAATACCCCATGACCTGTCGATCGCTATTCATAGGTTTTTGCCTACGCCCATCTCTATCACGATAACGTGGAAATATAATGGCACCTTGCTCATCATAGACTCTGATCTGATTCATAAGCCGCCGATCTTGACGGTACATCTCCCTGACAGTGGTTAAATCACCCACTTGTAGCGCCTCAGTCATTTCTTGGCGCTTAACCAACAAGCTATCAATTTGCACATCCATACGAGCAGTTAGTGCTTTTTCGACCAGCCAACGTTCCACCATAATAGATAAAACTGAGGTTATCAGAATCGTCACTAATAAGCTTAAAAACAGACGCCAAAACAGGGTCATACGTATCTTAAATATTGGAGGCTTCATCGATGATTCCGTCATTACAACACCAGCTGATAACCTTTACCACGAACCGCCTTGATCGGCTCTTCGTGAAAAGGTTGGAGTTTTTTGCGCAGTCGCGAGACATGCACATCAAGGCTACGATCGAACGGCTGTAATTCGCGTTGTAAGACATGCTCTGACAGCCACGCTTTGCTTACCACCTCGCCTTTTTGTTTCAGTAGCGCAACCAACAAATCAAATTCTGTGCCAGTAACTTGTAGCTCTATGCCATCTATCTGACAAAGCCGCTGGTTTTGATCCAGATGCAAACGACTCTCTGGTAACGGCGTATGCTCTGATGCCGCCGCATTGGTGCGCTTGATGACGGCATTGATACGTGCCAGCAGCTCTCGAGGATTGCAGGGTTTGGTAATATAATCATCAGCGCCAAGCTCCAGACCAATAATACGATCAATCTCCTCCCCTTTTGCCGTCAGCATAATGACAGGGATATCACTGATATTGGGCAATTGACGCAAGACACTCAATCCATCGATTTTTGGCATCATAATATCTAGCACCAGCAAGTCATAAGCAGCAGTGCCATTAAGCACATTATTGCTCACGGTTTTGAGTTTTTGTATGACAGCCTCGCCATCGTGAACGCAGTCGCATGTCACCCCATGATTGTGCAAGTATTCTTGTAATAACTGGGTCAACTCTTCGTCATCATCACCTAGTAATATGTGTGGCACATCTTTCTCCTTGAGCGTTGGATCGCTTTATTAGCCATATTATCAGTCAATTGCTTATCGATTCGCTATAAACGTTACCTTTCTTAATACTTCATAAATGTTCGTAACCTTTAACTGTCGTAATATAGCGTCTATCAGCGACAAATACTGACAATAAGCAGGGATGGATAGTGGCTATCCGGGACACTTGCCATTCATAAGCTGATCAGATAAAAACTGACTTTTTCGCAACCAATAACGTATGCACCATAAATTAAGGTAATGATGATGAAAAAATTATTAATGGGCTCAGTATTAGCAATGTCTAGCATTTTCACCGTAACGGCTTGTACCAGTGTTAATGCGACTACTGATACCACACTAACGACCAGTAAAATGCAGCATAAAGATGGCATGAAAAAAGGCGGCATGAGAGGTCCAATGTCGCAGCTAGATCTAACAGCAACGCAACAAGCGCAAATCAAAGCCATCATGCAAGCACAACACGGTGACCGTAAAGCTGACCGCACAAAAAACAAAGCAGAACGGGCGCAGATGCATCAACAAATGCAAGCATTGACCAATGCCAACACTCTAAATACAGCAGCAGTCAACCGCTTAGCTGACCAACAAGCGGCTAAAACCAAGCAACGCTTTATTGAGCGCGTACAGACTCAACATGCTATCTCTCAGGTATTGACCGCTGAGCAACGCGCCAAACTTGCTACATTAAAAGCTGAAAAAATGGCGAAAGGTCATAAAGGCTCAGAGCACGGTAAAATGCATGGCAAACCACATCAAGGCATGTAATTCGTCATTAATAGGCTATTTTGCATTCATGCTGAATGTTCTATAAGACTGATTATGAACACATAAAAAAGCGCATCGTATAAACGGTGCGCTTTTTTATGTGTTCATAATCAGTCTTACATTACTTTGATATTTTAATTAACTGTAAGAAGGCGCTTTCTTCAAGAATTTTGATATCTAAACCACTCTGAATCAGTTCTTCTACTTTGCGATGCTTACTGCTTTTTTCATGACCAGCAAGCAACGTTAAATCTTGAGCACCAACCACGAGATAATCTAATTTCTTCGAAGCACCCGCTTTGACATTAAAACCATTTTTAGCTGCTATCTCAGCAATATCTCCTCGACTGATACTAAGGTTACCTGTAAAGCAAATATTGAGTCCGGCATATTGCCCAGACTCATCTCCAACTTTTGTGATATTACTGGGGTAGTTTCTACTATTTGCACGTTGTTGCTGAGGATAATTGCGACTGTATTTACTATCTTCTACCCAATCATGAATTGATAAACCATTTTCTCTAAGAATGGTTACAACTATAAAGCCACACGCTTTAGCATCTTCTAGCGCGTCATGATGGTCAAACTGATAACTCCATTCTCTACAGACATTCGCCAGATTATAACCTTTGACCGCAAAACGCTGACACGTCTTACGTACCAACACCGTGGCATCGACCCACTGTAGCTCTGGTATTGGTAATTTGTGAAGCTCTAGACTTTTTGTCAACGCCCTTTGATCAAAGTCAGTATAGCTAACGACAACATTTTCACCGACAAATTTTAATATTTGCCCATAAATGTCATACATAGACGGCGCATCTTTTACCATATTACTGGTAATACCATGCACTTCTATATTTTGACGACTAAAAGAAGTCTGAGGACATACTAACGTACAGTAGGTATCAATTAACTTACCGTTCAAATATTTAGCCAAGCCTATTTGACAAATAGACCCTACGTCGCTGTTTGCAGTTTCAACATCAATGGTCACAAAATTCACTATCTCGTCCTCAATGTCGTAGATTTAGTCTGATTTAATTTTATTTAATCAATCGTCCCGAACTTCTCTTTAGCCATCGGCATGACACTAAACATCATCTTTCCTATCGCAGTACCATTGCCATCACGATAATACTGCATCAACTCGCTACCATACTCGCGCATATCAATACTATTACTGGCATTGGGCACTTGCATATTACTTGGTAAGTTCGGAAATGCCATGTCTGTAGCGCTTATAGCAGAATACTGCTGCAAAACATCTATGACCATGTTTTTATTGGAAGCAGTCTCGCTCGGAAGCTCACTACGCAGATGCTGCCATTTGAGCTGACCACGCTTATCAAATCCATACAACTGCTGCGTCTCTGCTTTCACTAGCATTGCGTCTTCTGCCGTCTTTTCTTCTGCCTCTGCTGTTGTTTCCTCTATTGTCTCACTGCCACTATCGATACTACTTTTCATCATTGCTAAGATTTGCTGTACTAATGCTTTACTGGTAAATTTATCCATATTTGTATTGCTTACTTCGTCAGATTCGCTTTCTTTGACCAGCTCTGGATATCGCTGACTGATTCGCTCGTAGACGATGCGCATGTAGTCTTGATAAAACTGCTCATAACTCTCAGCATTTTGTACACGGCGAATAACTTGGTTACTTGCCAGCATTGCTGGTAGCTGATGCGCGGGTAACTTGGGAGAGATCGAAGCTAGCGTATTAGGGGCAACATAATCAAACTGGCTAACAGGTGCCGCATCAAATGTGGCATCTAACGCTGCAAAATGACTTTTAATCAGCTCACTGCCAAAGCCTTTGGGTAAGGTGCCATCATTAATGGCTAGCTTTAGCCATTTGTTGCGCCATTTTGTACCGAGCTTATCGTCTAACATTTCTGAATTAAACATCGCAAAATTATCTGCCCACAGATAAATATTACCGTTTTTCAAATCTAAATAAATAGGCTGATTAACGCTGCTTTGATGATTGCGCGCGTGATACTGAACGATCGCCAACATCGTCGCCTTGCCAGCCATTGGCTGATAGACGCCTTGTGCATTGAGAGACAATGGCTTTAGCACATAAGCATCTAGCAGCTTTGCCTTTTTGATATCTTGCGCTGTCGTTCGGTCATCATAATTGTCAAATAACTGTTGGTAAGACACTGGCACAGTGATCTCACTATCATAATTGCTATCTACCCATGCCTCATAGGCATCTGTACACTCAAGGTAGCGGTCTTTCAGCGTCGTTCGCTCAGCGTCATAATCTGCCACCAAAATATCTTTATTTTGCGCTTCTGCTTGAGTAAGTAAGGCGGCATATGCTTGATCGTGTGTGTCTTCGCAGTATTCATCGATATAGCCTGAAGCGACTGGCGCTTTGGCATTTATTTCAGTATTTATATCACTAAACTGCTGCTCGTTACTAATTTCAAGATTACTATAGTAGCTAAAAGACTGGCGGCGCTGTTTTTGTAACGCCGTTGCCAATGCTGTCTTGGCTGCCACTGGCGTTTGCTTGGCAGTCATCGCGTTAGATTGATCAAGACTGGTAGATTGGCAACCCGTTAATAATAACGCCCCTGTTACCAATGCACCAACAAATAAATGATTGCCATTAAAAACTGACTCAGTGCTCGCTGACGGAAGATGATTTGCAATGATTTGATGTACTGTTTTCATTTTTTATCCTTAATAAATATTGGCTTGAACATGACAAGATAGCGTTATTGATCGTCTACCCTGTTGTCAGCATCATCTGCGGCATCGTCTTCGATATCATTATCATCTTGACGATCAACACTGTCATATTCTGCTGCCTCATAGCTGCTATCACCATCCGCATAATCGCTGCCATAGTCGTCATCATCGTAATCACCACTGCGACCACTATAATCATAGCGAGCATAACGTGCCGCTTGCAGCCTGTCTTTTTGTTGGCGTTGCTCTGCCATCCATGCATTGCCATCGATAGCTGCTTTAGCATTTGCACCAAAAGACTCAGCCAATAAAGGTGTCAGTGCATGGTTATTAAAGCTGCTTTTATCATAGCGTATTTGGTTTAGCACGCTGGTCGTAGAGCCCATCAAATCGCCACCGATATTTATCCGCTGCTGCTTGGCAAGCAGGCGATCGGCACTGTCTAAATAATAGTAATTTATCTGATTAAAAGAGATCGGACCAATGGCTTCAATTAGCTGCAAAAGCGAACCTACATCCGCACTTTGGTAGCCTTTATTGTATAGCTGCACTTTCGCCAGCGCGGTTTTTAGCATAGCGCCATCAGGATATTTCTGTGGATTGGCATCAACATAATCCTGTAGCGACTTTGTCATGTATTTTAAAGTCTTGCCAATCATCTCACCGCTTTGCTTACTGCCAAAATAGACTTTTACCGCACGGCTCGCCCCAACTTCTTTGGCAAAGGCATCACTGCGAATATCTACCGCGCTAAAGTGCTCGGACGCAAGCTCTGCCATGCTGCTCTGTATGGCAGCGATGGCGGCATCATACAGAACTGCTGGCGGTAGCTGCGTCGTAATACTCTCTGGCAACCCAAAGCTAACGGTATGCGAGGTCATTTGGTTAGGTAAAGGGGTGTTTTCAGGATTAACCAATGCCACGATAGGCATGATTGCCGATGGGTCTACCGTAACTGTACTATGGTTAAAATCGAATGCTAACGGTATCTGTACGGATGAGGCAATCGTCGGCGTCATATAATCATAGCTATAGACGCTTTGCAGCTGTCGCTGTTTAGGTTTGTACTGACTGACACTATTAAACGTTAAATTTTGATATTGATAAGCATTTGACGCGGCTATCTGTTCCGGCGTGCGATGGAACATACTCAGCATTTGGCCAATGACGCCCGTAAATGGCATTGATGATTGGCTACCTTCTACAGCCTCTGATTGCTGTTTTGCCATTTGTATGGCTTCATAGTTTTTTAATAGGTTTTTAGACTTTAGGTTTGAAACCCCTGAGAGAATGCCACCCTCTGCATTGCCATATTCATTATAGCCATCTCTGTCGTAACCCTCTCGATTGTAGCCATGTTCGTTGTAACCGTCTTGATCATAGCCGTCTTCATCGTAGTTAATATCCTCTACAACACAGACTTCATAAGCATCATCGTCATCATTTTTATTGCATTTGTTCGACTCTATACTTACCACTGCTAACTCTGCCATAGCCTCAGTTTGCCTGTCCTCATGATCACTTTCATTATAGTTACTGTCATCATAGTTACTTTCACCATAATCGCTGTCAGGCTCATAAGCATAGGCTTCTATAATCGTTCTAAGTAAGCTACTAGAGCCTGCATCAATGCTATCTGGATCAATAAAAGGTGCGGCTTGATAATTGGCTTGCGCGACTGCCACATGTTCTGTTGCTAGATGCTGACGAATAGCCGCCAGTAAATGTGATTTGGCTTGATTGTCAGTATTGGGATATTTTTCTTGGTCAAATAATTGTTGATAACGCTCAGATTTGGTAGTAAGGCTGGCATTAAACGCGCGTCCTTGTGCTTGGCTCTGCGCGCTATCAGCGGTACTAAAATCAATCATACTTTTTGATGCCGTAGACGATGATACCGCTGGGCTTGATTGACAGCCTGCCAACCCAAATGCACTGCCAAGCAGTAATGCGCAGCCTGCAATAGAAGTTAATTTGCGCGACTGATATGAATGCTTGTTATGATTGTTAGGGTTATGGGCAGATGACTGATGATGAGCCATGCCAGAGTGACGCTGTTGGTCGCGTTTATGAGTATGGTTGGATGACATAGTAATTTCTTCTTATAAATAGACAGACAATAATGAATAAATTCTAGCACTATTATTTATATCACAATGCGTTACAATTTAGTAAGATTAGAACCTATTTCTTAAAAATTTTCAGCATTTTTGATAGGACTGTTTATCTAAAAAACGTGGCACTAATCATTATGTCAATTAGGACACGCCTTAACATTCAAGCCTCTTTATTTTTACAGTCTTATTTTTACAGACCAAACGTGTCATCACTTGCTCAAAAAGGAATTTACAATGCAAAATCCAATATCAAAAGATGGAATTAACGCTTCTCAAAATAACCTTAAAAACAGAGCAAAAATCAAAACCGCTATTCTATTAATCAGCAGTACGTTTTTAGTATCGCTATCTGCTCATGCGGCTGAACCAACCACCAATCAATCAACTACCATCAACCCAACATCTATTAATACCAGCGCCATCAATCTCGCTATTATGGCTGATAATCCTACTGTGTTGTCTGAAACCAAACGTGTTACACGAGCCAAAACCAACACGCTTACCTCCACGATTAACAACGCCAATGCCGATCAAGCCATCTATTCTGAAGATGCGATTCATCATCCGGTTTGGGCAAAGAACGGTATGGTCGCCACCCAAGAAGCGCTCGCCTCTAATATTGGACTCAAGATTTTAAAAGACGGCGGTAATGCGGTTGATGCTGGGGTCGCGGTTGGCTTTGCCTTAGCAGTGACTTTGCCGCGTGCTGGGAATATCGGCGGTGGTGGTTTTATGATGATTTATGATGCCAAGCAAGGCAAAACAGTGGCTCTCGATTACCGTGAAAAAGCGCCGAGTAGCGCCTCGCGTGATATGTATCTTGATGAAGATGGTAATGCAGTCAGCGACTTGTCTCGTTATCATGGTTTAGCCATCGGTGTGCCAGGGACGGTCGCAGGATTGCTTAAAGCGTTAGAAGATCACGGCACCATGAGTCGCGGGCAAGTGATGGCACCTGCGATTGCACTGGCTGAGGACGGTATAGAAGTCACGGCTGGCTTGTCCGAGTCGCTCACCGCCTTGAGCGATCGTTTACAAAAATGGCCAAGCACCAAAAAGATATTCTTTAAACCTGACGGTAGCGCCTATCAACCAGGTGAGCGCTTAAAGCAGCCTGAACTGGCAAAATCACTTAAGCTTATTGCTGCAAAAGGCGCAGATGGATTTTATAAAGGGGAAACCGCGAGTAAGTTGGTCAAAGCGGTCAATGAGGCTGGCGGTAGCATGAGCTTAAGCGATTTAGCCAACTATGAAGCCATCGCTCGCGAGCCAGTTAAAGGCAACTATCGTGGTTATGAGATTGTCTCGATGCCGCCACCGTCTTCTGGTGGTATCCATATCGTGCAAATCTTAAATATCTTAGAAGGCTACCCTTTAAAAGACTACGGTCAAAACAGCGCGCAAACCATTCACCTAATGGCGGAAGCCATGCAGTTGGCTTATGCGGATCGCGCAGAGTATTTAGGTGATTCTGACTTTATCGATGTGCCTGCCAGCGGCTTAACCTCAGAGGCTTATGCGGATAAACTGCGCACCTTAATCAATCCAGACAAGGCCACACCAGCATCTACCATCAAAGCCAACAACCCTCTGCCCTACGAGAGCGATCAGACCACGCACTTCTCTATCGTTGATAAAGACGGCAATGCGATAGCCAATACTTATACACTCAACTTCTCTTATGGCACAGGTCTCGTCGCTGAAGGTACGGGGATATTGCTCAATAATGAAATGGATGATTTCTCTGCCAAGCCCGGTGTGCCGAATGGTTATGGCTTATTAGGCGGTGAAGCAAATGCCGTTGAAGCCAATAAGCGCCCGCTATCTTCGATGAGCCCAACGCTAGTCTTTAAAGACAATAAACCTTATATCGTCACGGGTAGCCCCGGTGGTAGTCGCATCATCACCACTGTCACTCAGATTATCTCAAACGTCATCGATCATGATATGAATATCGCTGAGGCCACACATGCACCGCGCATTCATGATCAATGGCTGCCTGATGAAATTCGAGTGGAAAAGGCACTGAATGTTGATACAGTTAAAAAGCTTGAATCAATGGGTCATACGGTCAGTCCAAAAGCAGCCATGGGTTCGACTCAGTCGATTATGTTGACTCCAAATGGTGTTTACGGTTCTTCTGATCCACGTATCGTCGATGCGGCAGTGGTTGGGTATTGATTTGATTTTTTTATGATAAATGCGTTTGGCGAAATTGGCTGGGCGACAAACCCGTGAATTGTTTGAACTGACGGCTAAAAGCACTGTGATCGCTGTAGCCGCAGTTCAACGATATCTGAGTCACTGACACCTCATGACTAGCCAATAACTTCACCGCATACTCCAAGCGCAGCTTTTGCACAAACTGTAATGGCGACATATTCAGTACGGCCTTAAAGGTGCGCTCTAGCTGCGATACGCTCAAATTAGCCAAGTCAGCCAATTGGGCGATATTTATTTTTTGATCAAGATGCGCTCGTACAAACTGAGCAACTTCTGCCAAGCGCGCGTGTTTACGTAAAACGCGCTCGTTATCTTCATCAATATCGACTGAAATCCCAACCATGGCGACCACTTGTTGGCTCTTATTATAGATAGGCAATTTATTGGTAATACACCATCCTAACTGACCAGACGCATAACTGTGCAGCTCTAAGTTATCAACGATAGACTTCCCCTCTCGCAATACCTTCATATCTTGCAAAATATAATCCCTACTCTGTCGATGAGAAAACACCTCTTCTGTGGTAAACCCTACGATATCTTCGTGCTGACTCAACTGACAGCGTTTTAACAAGGTTTTGTTTGCCAGCTGATAACGCGCCTGCTCATCTTTCACAAAAAATACCACATTGGTCAAAGTATTCAGCAGCGGCAGTAATAATGAGACATTACCGATAAAATCTTCACTACTGTCAGGACGATAGACCGTCATATTCTGCTGCAATGACGTGGTAAGCATAGCAAGCGCTGTGTCTTCTATTACCTCTGTTATTACCTCAGTCATCGCATCTCATCCTTATCATATCAATTTTACATTCAGCCAAACATCCGTAACTCGCAGGCTATGTCGCGTATATCTATTATTACCAATTTTTAGGCAAAGACTTCTCTAGTGTACACCGAGCCACTATGCAGAAATACGCATTTATCCATGAAAAAACAGCAAGACGCTCTCTGTAAAAAAGTCCACTCTATATACAGACCTCAGCAAATAACGACCAACTATTGGCTGTTAAATTAAAACCATTAGGTCTAGTACATAAAAACGGAATATAACTTTTTCACGGATGAATTAGGGCGTCGGTCATGTCTTCTATATTATTTAATTTTAAAATTATTGACTCGCATACGGGCGGTGAACCCACTCGTATGGTCTATGACGGCTTTCCTGAACTCGTCGGCGACACTCTTCAAGATAAACTGCAATACTTCAAACGAAACTTCGATCATCTGCGCCAAAGTATCATCCTAGAGCCACGCGGCAATGATGTCCTTGTCGGTGCGTTACTCTTCCCTGCTACCAATCCTAAAGCCACAGCGGGCGTTATTTTCTTTAACAATGCTGGTTATTTGGGCATGTGCGGACATGGCACGATTGGCGTTATCGTCTCATTGGCTTATCAACGAAAGATATCGGCAGGCGTGCACTGGCTAGAGACTCCCGTCGGTCTGGTTAAAGCAACCTTACATGATGATGGTAGCTGTAGTGTACAAAACGTCCCTTCTTACCGTTATAAAAAGCAAGTTGACGTTCACGTTTCTGAATTAGGGGTTATCCGTGGCGACATCGCTTGGGGTGGCAATTGGTTTTTTTTAGTCAGCGAGCATGGACAAGACATTCAAGCAAATAATGTCGAAAAATTGACTCAAATAACCATGCAAATTAAGCAAGCATTGGTCGCTGCTAATATCACTGGCGAAAACGGCGGCGAGATTGACCACATCGAGTTATTTGCCGATAGCGATGATGACCAAGTCGATAGTAAAAACTTCGTTTTGTGTCCAGGTTCAGCTTACGATCGCTCTCCTTGTGGTACGGGCACCAGTGCCAAACTTGCCTGCTTAGCGGCCGACAACCGTCTAGCGCCTGAACAACTCTGGCAGCAACAAGGCATAGTCGGCAGCGTATTTACTGGCAGCTATCAGCATGCCACTGATCTCAACAATACAGAGTCTACAACCTACCCTGAGCACACGATCATCCCAACGATTCGTGGTCATGCTTATGTTTGTGCCGAGACCACACTCATTGTGCAAGAAAACGATCCTTTTAAATGGGGCATCCCGTCTTAATAAGGTCGTAGCATTGTTTATGAAATGACTTGATTTATTAAGTGGCCTAATTTATGAAATGACATATGTATTGATAAACGCGTAAACACTATCAAGAGTGCTTAATCGGCAGAACGTAAACGAGAAAAATTATGACTACCTCAAACGTCGACTTACATATCATTGGTGGCGGCATTATCGGCCTAGCGGCTGCGGTGACGTTGCAAGCGCGAGGCGTAAAGGTCGCACTGCTGGACGCCAATGAAGTGGGTCAAGGTGCATCATTAGGTAACGCCGGTCATATCGCTACCGAGCAAGTATTCCCCATTGCTGATGCCAGCATGCTTCGTCATGTACCCGCCATGTTATTGAATCCGACTGGACCGCTGCGCATAGACTGGCGCTATCTGCCACGCTTGATGCCTTGGGCAATGCAATTGCTCATGAATATGCGCCCTGAGCCATTTGAGCGGATTCATCAAGCGTTGTTAAGCTTAAATAAAAACAGCCTGCAAGCATGGCAAGGTTTTGCTGATCAGTGGCAATTGGGTGATTGGATACAAGTAAAGGGTTCGTTATTAACGGTTGAAAAGCCTAGTAGTCTTGAGCTACTAACAGCACACGGTAAGCGTCTCAATGACATTGATGTGAGCAATGAGCTGCTGAGCGAAGAAGCGCTATTAGAGCGTGAGCCTGCCTTACAAGACAACCAGTTAGCAGCGTTATTTTTCCCAAATACAGGACATATCACCAATTTAAAAGCCGTTATTAATCAGCTTCACGATACCTTTAGACAATTGGGCGGTCATGTCATTGAACATTGTCGCGTCCTTGCAGCGACCAATGATGCAGATGGTATTCATTTGACCACCAGTCAAGGTGACATGACAGCGTCCAAAGTGCTGCTAGCAGCAGGCGCTCACTCTAAAGCCTTGGCCAAGCAATTAACGGGCGTCAACATCCCTTTAGATACCGAACGTGGTTACCACTTAATGCTACCTCATGAAAGCGCGCGCTTACAGATTCCTGTATCGAGTTTGGATCGGCGCTTTGTCATGACCCCGATGCAAGACGGCCTACGTTTGGCGGGTACGGTGGAGTACGCAGGACTGGACGCGCCTGCCAATATGCAGCGTGCACATATGCTATTACAACAAGCGCAGCCTATGTTAAAAGCGCCGTTAGATGCTAGCGATAGCTTGTCATGGATGGGGTTTCGTCCATCGACCGCAGACTCCTTACCAGTCATCGACAAAATCGAGCGTGTATTTTTAAGCTTTGGGCATCAGCATTTAGGTTTAACGCAAGCTGTCGTTAGTGCGCAAATGATTGCCGAATACTATTTTGATGAAGACCATACTATCGATCCAAAACCGTATCAACTGGCCCGCTTTAAATAAGCAGCTTATTAAAAATTTATGAACCAAGCAAAAATCAACCGATTCATCATTGAATCATTACCCATTAAACCACCAACAATATCAACCTCAATAAGGATAGTCTCATGAACATAAATGGAATTTTAGTCCCAATCGTCACCCCTTTTGACAATAACGGTGACATTGATGCGCAAAAATTAACGACACTGGTCGAAGCCTTTATCGAAAAAGGCGTAGCCGGTATCGTCGCTTGCGGTACTACAGGTGAGTACTATACGTTTTCGGCGGCAGAGCGCGAGCTCGTATTAACCACTATCGCCGAAGCCGCAAAAAATAAAGGCGCTGAAAATAAAGTCACTCTGATTGCTGGTATCAACAGCTTATCGACTGATCACTCTATTGAGCTTGCCGCACAAGCCAAAGCACTAGGTTATGACGGCCTTATGCTGTCTGCCACCCCTTATAGCTTACCTGAGCAAGATGGCATCATCGCGCATTTTGAAAAAGTTGCGGATGCTAGTGAGCTGCCGATTATTATGTACAACTTTCCTGATCGTGTTGGCGTTGCCATCGAATTTGACACTGTTGCTCATCTAGCTCAGCATCCTAACATCGTCGGTGTAAAAGAAAGCAGCGGCGACTTTAGTCATGCGCTACGCATGCTGCAAGCTAATTTTGATGACTTTGAGGTGGTTTGTGGCTGTGATGATCAGCCGGTTGATTTCTTCTTTTGGGGTGCAAAAAGCTGGATTGCAGGCGCAGCCAACGTTTTCCCAGCAGAGCAAGTTTCATTATTTAATGCCACTCAGCAAGGGGACTGGGATAAAGCCAAGCAAATCATGAGTGAGATTTATCCTGCTATTCATTCTATGGAATCTGGCAACTACAACCAAAAAGCCAAAGCGGGCTGCTTAAAAGGCAGTATGGATGTTGGCTCAGTTCGTGTGCCATTAACTGACATGCCAGAAGATGAAAAAGCAGAGTTTTTAGCCTTACTATCTAAATAGCACTCACCTCAGCTTAGTAGAAATAATGTCAAGGATAACCCACGCTAAATTTGATGCCGTATTCAAATCTCGAATCGATGGCATCAAATTTAGCAGACAAGGATTAGAAAAATGAGCACTAAAGAACAAGCCACTAAAGAGCAAGTATTTGAGAAAGCAAAACAGCAGCAATTATGGGCGGGTCACTTAATAGCAGCAGATGGCTTATCAGAAGCTACTTTGGACAATTACACGCCGATTGATAACAGTATTATCGGTCAGATTGCTTCAGGTACTAGCGATGATGTCGGTACTGCCGTGCAAGTCGCTCGCGATGCTTTTGAAAACGGTGAATGGCGTCGTCTGGCTCCTGCTGAGCGCAAGGCTATTATGCAGCGCTGGTGTGCACTCATGCATGAACACTTCGAGGAGCTGGCAGCATTAGATTGTGTGGATGCGGGCAAGCCGATTACCGAATGCTTAAACACTGACATGCCAGCGACTATTGAGACTTTTGAATGGTATGCCGAGGCCGCTGATAAGGTATTTGGCAAAGTCGCTCCGACAGGTAGCGCGGCTCTAGGACTTATCGTGCAAGAGCCCATTGGTGTCGTTGGTGCAGTATTACCTTGGAACTTCCCAGCCCAAATGTACGCATGGAAAGTCGCCCCTGCTCTTATTATGGGCAACTCTGTCATTGTTAAACCGGCTGAACTAACCTCTTTATCGGCTTATCGTTTAACTGAGCTTGCCTATGAAGCTGGCGTGCCCAGAGAAGCGCTGCAAATGGTCTGCGGTCTTGGTGAAAATGTCGGTGCCGCACTCGGCCAGCATATGGATGTCGATATGGTGTCATTCACTGGCTCGACTGAGGTCGGACGTTTGTTCTTACAGTATTCGGCACAAAGCAATCTAAAAGAAATCGTCTTAGAATGCGGTGGTAAAAGCCCACAAATCGTCTTTGATGATGCCGTACTTGATGATGCTGCGATTAACGATATCTTATCGGCCGCGTTTTGGAATATGAGTGAAAACTGTAGCTGCGGCTCACGCTTATTAGTCCACAGCAGTCAAAAACGAGCGTTACTTGAGCAACTAAAAAACGGTCTGAAAGGTTGGAAAGTCGGCTCACCTTACGATGTCGACACGGCTATTGGTCCTATGATTGAAAAAGCGCATTTTGACAAGGTTTGTCATTATCTTAAGACCGCAAAAGAGGAAGGTGCAACGATCGTTGCAGGTGGCAACATTCATGACGACATGGGCAGTGGCTGGTACATCGAGCCGACTATTTTTGATGATGTTACAGCCGATATGACTTTATTCAAAGAAGAAGTCTTTGGCCCTTTGCTGGCGGTGACGAGCTTTGAGACGGAAGAAGAAGCCATCAAATTAGCCAATGAAACCAATTATGGACTCGCCGCTTCTTTTTATACACAGAACATCAAGCGCGCTTATCGTGTGGCGTCGTCTATCAAAGCAGGCACGGTCTCTATTAATGGTTTTTCAGAAGGTGATATCACCACGCCATTTGGCGGCTATAAGCAATCAGGGTTTGGCGGTCGTGACAATGGTTTAGAAGCCTTAGCACAATACGCGCAGACCAAAACCATTTGGCTGGTCAATTAGCAAACGTATTCAGTCAGCACAGTCATCGATTAAAACAACAGCTTAAATGATTTAAGCCTTTAGTCACATATTTACAGGGAAGTAAGGCCATGGAAGCGATTATTAATACCATCGTCGGCTATATATGGAGCGATGCGTTAGTTTATTTGGCACTCGGTGTCGGCATTTATTTTACCGTGATGACTCGCGGTGTCCAGTTTCGCTATCTCAAAGAGATGGTTAGGCTGTTGTTTGACAAACAAACCTCAACCCAAGGCATTAGCTCATTTCAGGCTTTTTGTATGGCGTTATCAGGTCGCATTGGTGTTGGTAATATTGCAGGGGTAGCCACCGCTATCGCAGCGGGTGGTCCTGGTGCCGTTTTTTGGATGATCGTCATGGGACTGCTGGGTGGTGCCAGTGCTTTTATTGAGTCTACCCTTGCACAGGTTTATAAGCATACGGTTGATGATCAATACCGCGGCGGCTCACCCTTTTATATCGAGCGCGGACTCAAGATGAAACCCTTTGCTATTTTAGTAGCTACGGTGACTTGTCTTTCTTATGGCGTTTTGGTGCCCGGCGTACAAGCCAATACCATCGCTGATTCTTTCGATACCGCCTTTAACATCTCACCTGCTGTGACAGGGTTAATTATCGTCGCTATGTTAGCTGTTATTATCTTTGGTGGTGTGAAACGAATCGCCAGTTTTGCTGGTAAAGTTGTGCCTTTCATGGCCATTGGTTACATCTTGATGATGGTTATCGTCTTAGCCTTCAATGCCTCAAACCTACCTGCTATGTTCGCTCTTATTTTCAAAAGTGCGTTTGGTATGGATGCTGTGTTTGGCGGTATCGTCGGTCTAGCCATATCTTGGGGTGTTCGCCGTGCGGTATTCTCTAACGTTGCTGGTGCAGGCGAAGCAACTTTCAGCTCCGCTGCTGCAGAGGTTTCTCATCCTGCCAAGCAAGGTTTAGTGCAAAGTTTTTCTATCTATATCGATACGGTTGTCGTCTGTACTGCTACTGCATTGATGATTTTATCTACTGGTATGTATAATGTCATTCCAGAAGAGGGCTTGACTCTGGTCGAAAATATGCCAGGTATCGAAGCGGGCACGGCATTTACCCAAGCCGCTGTCTCGACGGTGTTTAGCCAATATGGAAGTGGCTTTGTCGCTATCGCCATCTTCTTGTTTGCCTTTACCTGCTTGATTGCTTATTACTATATTGCTGAGACCACGCTAGTATACTTAGACAGTAAACTGCGCTACCCTGTTTTAAAACCATTATTAAAAATAATATTCTTAATAGTTTGCTTTACCGGTAGCATGCAGTCTGTTGGCGTGATGTGGGCGCTAGGTGATATTGGTTTTGGCAGTATGTGTTACCTTAACTTCATCGCCATCGTATTACTCAGTAAAACGGCGCTAAAAGTGCTAAAAGACTACGACGAGCAAATGAAGCTGGGACTTGACCCTGTCTTTGACCCTAGAAAAGCAGGCGTTGAAAACGCAGACTTCTGGATAGCCTATAGTGATAAATATGATAAGCGTTAATTAAACTATCAGTGCTATCTTATACAAAAAACCCTTCTATATCGCCATGATATAGAAGGGTTTTTTGTATGATGCAACCCCTTGTCAAAAACACTCAATTCAATTTGATACCCCTGAATCAGTGGTTGTCTGCGCCAAATAATGCTATTATTAACAGCTAAATCTAAAATGAATAAATATGGCTATCGACGTCTTATTCTCTTCCAAAAGTCAACATAACGCATTGATAATAATAAATTTATTTTCTTAGTAGCTAATTCCCCTTTGATCGTACTAGTAAGAGTCCTCTATGGCATTTGTACACCTTGGCATTCACAGCGAATATTCGATTACCGATTCTATCGTGCGCATCAAGCCGCTAGTGAAAGCCGCTGCGGCTGATAATCAGCGCGCGCTCGCATTAACTGATTTGTCCAACCTATATGCCACGGTAAAGTTCTATCGTGCCTGCCTAGGTGCTGGTATCAAGCCAATTATCGGCAGCGAAGTCATCATGGAAAATGAAGACACACGGCTCACCCTGCTCGCAATGGACAACGAGGGCTACCAAAACATCACTCGTATCGTCTCGCTCGGCTTTACCGAAGGGCGCGCCGACGATGCCAATCATGGGGTGCCGGTCGTCAAGCGTAGTCATATTCTAGAGCATGCCGCTGGCGTGATCGTGCTCCTCACCGAAAAGTCAGATGTGGGTCAAGCACTGGTCGGCTCCATGCCAGAAAAAGCCGACGAGCTGCTGACAGAATGGCAAGCGCAGTTTGGTAATCGCTTATATTTTGCCATCAAGCGCACCAATCGCTCAGGCGAAGACACTTTTATTCAGGCGGCTATTCACTCAAGTGCTAAGCACAATATCCCCATTATTGCCCATAATGACGTGCGCTTCTTAAAGCAAGATGATTTTGATGCCCACGAAGCACGTGTCTGTATCGCAGGCTCCTACGTGCTTGCCGACCAAAATCGTCCGCAAACTTATTCCGATGCACAGTACCTAAAAACCCAAGCGCAGATGCAGCAGTTATTTGCTGATATTCCACAGGTAATTGATAATACCTTACGCTTAGCAACCCGCTGTAATGTGACCTTGACGCTGGGTATTAACGTACTACCCGATTTTCCTGTGCCTGAAGGTGAGACGATTGAAACATTTTTCCGCGCGGAGTCAGTACGTGGCCTTAATAATCGATTAAATAAGCTCTTCCCTGTCGCCGAGCGTACTGAACATTGGAGCGACTTCCGCCAAAAGTATGATGAACGCTTAGAATATGAGCTGGAAGTTATCTTATCGATGGGCTTCCCCGGTTACTTCCTCATCGTCATGGACTTTATCCGCTGGGCAAAAGCCAATGGCGTACCCGTTGGACCCGGTCGTGGTTCTGGTGCTGGCTCACTAGTCGCTTACGCGTTAAACATTACCGACCTCGACCCTATCCATTACGATCTACTATTTGAGCGCTTCTTAAATCCTGAACGTGTCTCAATGCCCGATTTCGATATTGACTTTTGTATTGAAGGTCGTGACCGCGTTATTGATTATGTCGCGCAAACTTATGGCCGTGAAGCGGTTTCGCAGATTATCACTTTTGGTACCATGGCGGCAAAAGCAGTGGTACGAGATGTGGCGCGTGCGCAAAGTAAATCCTATTTTCTTGCCAGTAAAATGTCTAAACTTATTCCCAAAACACCGGGGATCACACTCAGTCAAGCGCTTGAGCAAGAGCCGCAGCTGAAAGACTTAATCTCCAACCCTGATAATATGGATTATGAAGATGCCATCGAAGTATGGGAGATGGCTATCAAGCTTGAAGGTATTTGCCGGAACGTGGGTAAACATGCCGGCGGCGTATTGATTGCACCGCACAGAATCACGGATTTTAGCGCCATTTATTGTGATGATGAAGGTCACCGCGTCAGCCAATTTGATAAAGATGACGTTGAAGCCGTTGGGCTGGTAAAGTTTGACTTTTTGGGTCTGCGTAACTTGACCGTGATTGATGCTGCTGTCAGAAATATCAACCTGCGCCGTGCAAAAGAAGGCAAAGATGCGTTGGTGTTAGAAGACCTGCCGTTAGATGATGCTAAAGCCTACAAGCTCTTGCAAGATGCCAAGACCACTGCTGTCTTTCAGTTAGAAAGTATGGGTATGAAAAAGTATCTGGCGAAATTACAACCGACCAACATCGAAGATGTGATCGCCATGTGTGCGCTCTATCGTCCGGGTCCGCTCGATGCAGGTATGGTAGAGATGTATATCGACCGTAAGCATGGTCGCGAAGAAGTCATTTATGACCATCCCAACCTTGAGCCAATTTTAGAAAACACCAATGGCGTTATTGTCTACCAAGAACAGGTCATGCAAATCTCACAGGTGATGGCAGGCTATAGCTTGGGCGGTGCAGATATGTTACGCCGCGCCATGGGTAAAAAGAAACCTGAAGAGATGGCCAAACAGCGCGATATTTTCATTACTGGTGCCACCGCACAAGGTATTGATGAAGTCACATCAGGCGGCGTGTTTGACTTGATGGAAAAGTTCGCCGGTTATGGTTTCAACCGCTCGCATTCTGCGGCATATGGCGTGCTTGCTTATCAGACCGCGTATCTAAAACAGTACTACCCTGCCGAATTTATGGCGGCGGTATTGACCTCAGATATGAACAACACCGATAACGTTGTGTTCTTTATCAACGATTGCCGTGAAAACTTTGAGTTAACCGTCGTTAATCCGTCGGTGAATCGCAGTGAGTGGCATTTCGTCGCTGATACCCCGACCAATATCATTTATGGTTTGGGGGCGATTAAAGGTGTGGGCGAAGGGGCGGTCGAATCTATCGTTGATGCACGAAGACGTGAAGGCCCTTTCAAAGACTTGTATGACTTTTGCCGCCGCGTCGACATCAAAAAGGTCAACAAGCGCACCCTTGAAGGACTGATAAACGCTGGCTGTTTTGATGATTTCGCGGCAACTTTGCGACCTGACTTGCCAGCCGATGAAGCTTACGAGATTCGCGGCGCGTTAATGAGTCAGTTGCCAAGTGCCGTGCAAGCTGCGGAACAAGACCGTCAAAACCGTGAAATTGGTATGATGGATTTGTTTGGTGAAATGGATGGTGTCGTCGCCGCGCCACCGTTGGTGATGACCCCAGAGCTGATCTGGGGTGACAAGCACCGTCTAAAAGCGGAAAAGAACACGTTAGGATTGTACTTAACTGGACACCCAATCAATGAATACTTAGAGGAAATTAAACGCTATACCTCAGGTGCACGTCTCGATAAGCTAACGGATACCGGCTATAACGGCAGCTGTTATTTTGCAGGCTTAATTATCGATATCGCCAACTTTGGCAATCGTAATGTAATTATCTTAGATGATGGAACCTCAAGACTGGAAGTCAGCTGTTATGCAGAGCGCTTTAATCGTGTCAAAGAACAGTTGAAAATCGATGAAGTCGTCATCATTAAAGGCAGTATCCGTGAGCGTGATGGACGCCTGTTTGCGCGCCTTGATAATGCGATGAGTATGGTAGATGCCCGTCTAAGATGGATGAAGAAAATCAGTATTAAGATTCATGGTAGCGATATTAATTTGCTGACACGTCTGCAACCGTTACTTAAGTCTGCACAAGCCAGTATTATTCCAGCACCAAAAATGTCTTATGACAACGAGCAAGACGAGCCAAGTGGCAGCTTCAATGGCAATGGTGGTTACGATGCTGCAATGGGCGGAAGTCTGTTTGATGAAAATGGCAATGATTTATTGGCGCTAGAAAATGATATGAACCAAGATGTGCTTCAAAACGGTATCAATCAAAACCATACTGGTCAAAGTTATGCCAATAATGCTTTGAGCAATACTGACGCCTCCATTAATGATAATTGTCTGCCACTGGGACTGAGCATTTATGAGGAATTTGGCATCGCTAATGTGGGGCTATCCGAGCATTGGCGCGTCTACCCTAACGATGATAATTTGCAGCAGTTAAAGAACATGCTAAGCGAAGACAACTTACATTTCCATTACAGCTAAGACGTACCTTACTTTTCAAAACTTCATTATAGTAATCTTATTGCTTTAACTTTTAAAAATTGGACAGTAACCATGGACAAAACCACAAATAATAATATGATTGGGCAAACTGACGAAGAGATTATCAATCACGAACAGTTCGAAGACATGCGTGACTTGCTAGAAGAAGATTTTGCCGATTTGATACAGGTTTATATCACTGATAGTAAACAGCGCATCACAAACTTGCGAACGGCTCAACAACAAAACGATGATGTCGCTGGCTTTGAGATAGCTCACGCTCTAAAAGGAGCTAGTGCTAACTTAGGTACCACTCAACTGATAAACTTGAGCTGTCAATTGCAAGAGCGCTGCCGTGAGCGCCGTGTCGGTGAGCAAGCTGTGCTTATTGAAGAGATTGCCATTGCATTACACCGTGCTGAACAAGAAATCAATCAGAGATTGGGACAATAATGAGTAACGACTCTGCACGAGCAGTAGCATCCGCCCATACAGTAAATGACTACCTTGATTGCCTACAAGTAGTTATGGTCAATACGACTTTGCCTGCCAATATTGGCTCGGCAGCACGGGCAATGCATACTATGGGTCTGTCGCGTTTAACCGTTGTAGATCCCAAACTGCCAATCGATGAAACCAGTGTTTCTCATTCAGCAGGCGGCAGTGATGTATTGTCATCAGCTTTGATAGCGCCCACACTAGAGTCTGCTATTGGAGACTGCCAGTTGGTATTCGCGGCCAGCAGTCGCAGCCGTCACTTGCCGCGCCCTGTGGTGACACCCACGCAAGCCGCCAAAATCATGTTCGATTTTCTTGATAAACAATCCACTTTTACTACAAGCAACCATACTGACGATAACCAAAGCGCTCATAGCAACGGTAAATCAAACATCGCTATCTTGTTTGGACGTGAAGATCGTGGTCTAACCAACGAAGAGTTGGCTTGTGCTGATTATCATATCCAAATCGATGCCAATCCTGCTTATCCTGTTTTAAATGTCGCCTCAGCCGTCCAAGTGATTGCCAGCTTTATTTTTGCTTATGCCCAAACGCACATTCAGACAGCAGATGATTTAGATAATAATTTGAGTGCTACTGCTCAGCCAACGCTTGATGTGCATTTACGTCAGCAGTGGGATGAGCCTGCTATTACTCAGCAGCAGTTGCAACAGCTTACTCAGCGTACCACTGACCTGATGGTGCACCGTGGTCTAGCAAATAGCGAGCATTTAAAATCGTTGCCCTCACGACTGTCTAGACTTGGCTCACGTTTACAGCTTGATCAAAAAGAGTATCAGCTATTGAGCGCTTTGATTGCCAAACTCTCAAAAGACTAAAACAAGTTATTGTTTATCAGCTCGCCTTCATTTGACAGCTTTTTACTATATTTTGCAGTATAAAGCTGTTATAACTTGCAGAAGCTTAGCGAAAACACGTATTCCTTATTATCCGAACTTTACGACCACAGATTAGAGGCATCGCTGTTTTAGCAACGACACTCTACCGACGAATAGATAGGACGCTCTATGTCATTGCCAGCCAAACTGTTCAAATCTCTTGCCAGCATCAAAAAAGACCTAACAGAAGATATTGATGCGGTATTTACCCGTGATCCTGCAGCGCGTAATAGCGTAGAAGTATTACTGACTTACCCTGGCATCCATGCACTTATTTTGCATCGCGGTGCGCATTATCTGTGGCAACATGACCAAAAGCTGGCAGCTCGCGTTATCTCTTACGGCTCGCGTATCATCACCGGTATTGAAATCCATCCGGCTGCCAAAATTGGTAAGCGCTTCTTTATCGATCATGGCGTTGGTGTGGTCATTGGTGAAACGGCAGAAATCGGCAATGATGTCACGCTTTATCATGGCGTCACCCTCGGCGGCGTCTCACAAAATAACGGCAAACGTCACCCGACCCTAGAAGATGGCGTAACGGTCGGTGCTGGGGCAAAAGTATTGGGGCCATTTACTGTTGGCAAAAATGCTAAAATTGGCTCCAATGCCGTGGTCGTCAAACCCGTACCAGCAAACGCCACGATGGTCGGTAGTGCGGCTCGTATGATTTCAGACTATCATGATGAAAAAGGCAATCCTATTGCGACCAAAGTGCAAGATGCCAAACAACAAGAAAAAGCGGCTCAAATAAATCAAGACAATATTGAAAGCAATACAACCAGTGCCGCACGTGCCACAGCCTTTCAAGCTTATGGTATCGACCCTTCTTCACAAGACCCTGTCGCTGAAGCCTTTGCTAAAATGCTCGAACATATTCAACAATCAGAGAACCGCCTAGACCAATTACAATCAGCAATGTGCCAGATCGATCCTGATTTTTGCAAAAAACAATACGATAAACTGTGCTTAGAAGATTTAGATGTGATTGATCGTGCTGATGTAGATGATATTAATGATGAGAAAAAATAGCTGAGACAGTAGCTGAAAACATAAAAGGTACGGGCGTGTGTTCATGCGCGTCATACATCAAGAAAGGCGCTAAAGTTGTATTAACTGATATGATGTAGGCTGGGCATTTATATTGCCCAGCTTTTATTTTGAGATATTTTGGCGTAATGGACAAAATTCATGCTAAAAAGCAGAAGGTAGTGGCTAAGGGACATAACGTCTGTTATGGAAGCAACAAGCAGTATCACTTTCCATGACCACTATAATCGGCACGATCACAACATGACCTACTTAATTCTAGAAGACAATTTCAATTTATTTAAAAAACCTCGCAGAAGAAGGTAAAAATACAGCATAAATAATATACAATTATTGTTTACTCTCCTAGCATAGATACAAATATGTCACTAGCCAATCATCTAAAACCTGTTCTGCTAACCAGTATTCAATTATGTAGCCTAGGCGGTCTTACCTCTCACGTCTACGCTCAATCTGATCTGACTCAAATAGAGCAGCAACAATACAACCAATATCAACAGCGACTTGAAAATTTTGAGGGCAAAACCTTAAAGCCCTTTGTGAATCTTAGCGAACCAGCGCCAGATACTAGCTTGGAACAGCCACCACTTGGTGAAAGTCCTTGCTTTAATATTTATCAGGTCAACCTGCAACTGCCTGACGAACCTGCACTAAAAAGACAGTTCGCTACTATTTTAGGCCCTATAAAATATGGGCAAGGATCTATACTAGGCAAATGTATCGGTCAGCAAGGCTTAAATTATGCGATGCGTAATGTACAGAATGAGCTAATCGAGCAAGGATTTATCACCACTCAAGCGACTATTGAGCCTCAAGACTTGACGAGTGGTACCCTTAATATCACGATCATACCAGGGCGACTCCATAAGGTATGGAGATCTGAAGATGGGCACCCAAAAACGAACATCAGCAATGCGCTCACGCTTTCAGAAGGCGACCTCATCAATCTAAGAGACGTTGAAACCAGCTTAGAAAACTTTCGCTTGCCTCAATCGGCGATCACCAACATTGACATCATACCGAGTGTTAGCGCCATTGATAATGAACAATACGGTAGTAGTGATTTGGTCGTCGCGCAAAAGCGCACCACGCCCATACAATGGCAACTTAGTATAGATGACTCAGGAAGCGCGGATACTGGAAAGTATCAAGGCACAGTGACCACCAGTATCGATAATCCTTTGAGTGCCAATGATGCGTTAAGTTTGTCTTATACGCATTCTATTGACCCTTGGAATAATACAGACCAGCTTTCTAATAATAACAGTCTCTATGTCAATTATCGTTATCCCTATAAAAAATGGCAATTGCAACTGCTCTACAGTGACTACGATTTCAATCAAACCTTAGCAGGCCTTAACCAAGACATTGTTTATAAGGGCAAATCTAACCAAAGCTCGGTTGGACTACAAAGACTGATCCATAGAGACCGTTATTCCAAAACCAGTGCCAGCTTAGAGGGATATCATAAAAATTCAAAAAACTATTTTGATGACCAAGAAATTGAAGTACAAAGACGTCGCACCTCTGGCTGGAAAGCAGGTATTGATCACCAGCGGCAAACCCCTTTAGGAGATATGACAGCAAGCTTGCAATACCAGAAGGGTACGGGTGCGCTATCAGCTATAGATGCGCCTGAAAGCTATATTAGTGAGGCCACCTCTCAGCCCAGTATTTGGAACGCCCAAGTAAGTTTAAGCCATCCATTTAACGTGGACCAATCTTCTTACCAATACACATTTCAATGGCGTGGACAATATAGTCCGCAGTCCCTTATTCCTCAGGATAGATTTAGTATTGGTGGGCGGTACACGACTAAAGGACTTGGCGACGATCAGAGCCTATCGGGCGAAAATGGCATGTTATTGCAACAAGAAGTCGCTCGTATCGTACCGTTAACGGGTCAAGTAACCCTGATGCCCTATGTAACCTTAGATCAAGGCTGGGTTAGTGGCGACAGTGCTCAGTATCTAGCAGGAAAGTATCTGATGAGCACCAGTCTCGGCGCGCGTCTATACGCAAGTAATATAAGCGTAGACGGTTTTATTGGTAGAGGACTTCAGACGCCTCGATCAGTTGATAAAGACACCACTGGTGGTTTTAGAGTCACGATATATAACTAGAATTTTGCTAGGTAAATATTCGTAGATCGTATCATTGTTCTAATCAAGCTAAAAGACTGGTCACTATAATAATAGTGGCCAGTTTTTTAGTATTGTCTACAGTTTTTGCACAACCCTCTAGTCACATTTCAACTTATAACATCAACAATAAAAGAATATAAAAATCAATGCTTTATAAGATATAAGGTTTTTTAATAAGTATTTGGATGGCTACTTTTATTAGCAAAATAACAGACTTTAAGTAAATCTAAAAAAACTTTGAATTTGTGGAAAAAAACGCTAGTCTTTACAATAGTTTATAGATACAATTGCTTACATTTTTTGACATTTATCAACTTTGAAGAGCGATTCCTGAGATGAATAAGCAATGCTATAGAGTAGTGTTTAACAAAGCCCGTGGCATGATGATGGTCGTGAGTGAAATCACGAAGAGCCAAAATAAGACAGCGGGTAATGGCAGCAGTAAAAAATCTGTAGCCGCAAAATCAGAATCGCCATCGAGTGCAAACTTATCCTATCATCGCTTAGCGCTCGCAATTCTATGCTGTCAAAGCATGATCTACACTCAGGTTCAAGCAGCGACATCTGCAATACAAAATACAGCCAGTAATGTTCCAGCTGCCCAACGAGCGGCGCTCTTAAAAGCGACCAATGGCACGCCTATTGTCAATATCCGCACGCCTATTGTCAATATCCGCACGCCTAACAGCAACGGTTTGTCCCACAATACCTACAACCAATTTGATATTGGTAGTAATGGTGCCATCTTGAACAACAGTATAGGCGGGGCGAATACCCAATTAGCAGGCGCTATTACAGGTAACCAGTATCTGGCACAAAGCGCTGCCAATACTATCTTGAACGAAGTGCGTAGCAATGCGCCAGCCAAGTTCCAAGGCAACCTTGAGGTTGCAGGACAACGAGCTGATGTCATTATTGCCAGCCCTTCAGGTTTGCAAATACAAGGTGGCGGCTTTATCAATGCCAACCGAGCGACCCTGACAACTGGTACACCTACCATTGATAGTGCAGGGAATCTGACAGGTTTTGATGTCAAGCAAGGTCAAATTCAATTTGATAAAGCTTTGGATACAGTAAATGCACTAGGCGGGGAACTATATAACGGTAAAAACAAAAACCAATCCAACTATGTGGATGTCCTAGCAAGGGCTGTGATTATCAATGGTAAGATTTTTGCTAATCAAGAGGTTAGTATCGTTACTGGTAGTAATACTGTCGACTACGATACTGGTGAAGCTACAAAAATTGCAGGAACAGGGACTGCCCCAACCTTAGCAGTCGATGTGAGTACCCTTGGTGGTATCTATGCAAATTCTATTAACCTTGTCGGTACAGAGAATGGCCTAGGCGTTAGAAATGCAGGGAGAATCACAGCGGGTCAGCAGATTGTACTAACTAATTCAGGGAGAATTGAAAATAGCGGTAGCATACTGACCGACGTAGCACAAACTAGCTTATTGAGTATCAATGCTACAGGCACTACAGGTAGTATTGAGCATAGCGGTACTATTGGCAGCTATGGCATGATTGATATGCAAGCCGATAAAGACATTCTGCTAAATGGCGGAATTATTAGAAAGGAAAACCCTGGTACGAATACCCAATTGATGCCTGATGTCCTAAGAATAAATGCGAAAGGGGATATAAAACTCAATGCTAAATCTGATGTTCGTAACTTCACTATTGATGATAAGGCAAACATTTTTATAAATGCAGACCAATCTACCTTAGTAACTGAAGGCAGTATAGTTGGATCAAATGGTGGTGTAGAAATAGACTCTAAAATTATAAGTTCAATTAGTTCAGATGCACAGATTTTTTCTAGATACGCTCCAATAAAAATCAATTCCAACAATTTGACTTTTATAAACGGCGGTAATTTGAGTAGTAAAGGGGATATATATATTGAGGAGCAACAAATAGGTAATGATACGGGGTTTCATACAACTTCGATTATCAATAGCAACATAAAAGCTTCTGGCAACCTAATTATCAACTCAGATAATTATACAAATATTAGTTCAGGCACAATTATTACTGCAAAAAATATGACTGTCGACTCCAAGTCCTCTACTCAATTAGAGAAAACAGGTGCTATTTCTATCAACGGAGATGCGTTAATACGTTCCAATGGTAAAGTCAAAGTAAGCGATGTTAGAAAAGATGCTAATCAAGGCTCCAATTTTTATGTTACTAAAAGATTAGATATTCAGGCTGATAAGACTGACATTATAGACAGTAATCTACAAGCAGGTGAAGGGATATCAGCACAAAGCCTTAGAGGAAATATTGATATCAATGGTAGTCGACTAACTAGTAATGAAGGGTACATTGCAGCAATTGCACAAAAAGGTGACGTCACTTTCGGAAAAATAGGAGGCACTAATTCAGAGACTCTCATAGTCGCCGCAGCGAATAATGTGGAGATCTCTGATCAGTGGCTATCAGGTGCTCAAGTAAATATCTCATCTGGTAATAGCACTAGAATAAACAATGCTACACTGTCGAATCAGCTCAAAGCGACAAGCACTGGTGATATGGTCATCAGCTCTCAGGGCAACACTGATATGAACTATGCCACTCTTAATAGCGGCGGAAACGTGATGATCGACAGTAAGGGTCGCTTTTCAATTATAGATACAACTGTAAACGCGTCAAAAAATCTTAAGCTGAGCAGTGATGAACGCATCTACAGCAATACGACCTCCACTGTAGATAAAAATGGTAAAGAATCCTACAATTACGATGCCGGTAGTAAAAAGAATAGCTTTGTAGCCGGAGAGATATTGGCTCTAAATAGCCGGTCTTCGCAATACTTGAGTAATACCGACTTTACAGGTAGTGCCATTTCTCTAGATGGCTGGGGTCATGCATTAGCACCTAATCTCAACTTTACCGCTACGGGCGCTAGTAAAAAAGTCGAAGAAGAACGGAACGGCGATATTCAGATAGTCAATAAGGATAGCATTTATCTCAATCATACCCACAGCATTAATGCTAACAAAGACTTTATAGCTCAAGCTGATAGAGGGATTCACATCAATGGCACACCTAAAATCATAGCACAAAGTATTGGTCTAAGAACGGTTACGGCTAAAACCAATAAGAGCGATAAACTTATCGATAATGCATTTGGTGATGGTGATATCAATATATCAAATACCGAGCTGATGACAAATGGTAAAGTTGGTAGCGGACGACTGATCATTGAGTCGGCTAATCATCTCAATATCATTAATAGTAAAACAAATTCTACAGACAGTACCACTCTAAAGTCTGGCAATTTGATGCGGTTAAATAATAGTGACATCCGTTCTGGCCAACATCTCACAATTGATAGCAATAATCAATTAATTACCAATGGCGAACGCTATGCCAAAAACTCAGGTACTTCGGAAGCACCGAAGTGGAGTAATAGCTGGAGACACACTGCAGGCGATACAATACTACATGCAGATGAGATTGTCTCTATAGACAGTCGTTTGGCTCAGTCACACCAGAATACAGATATTATTGGTGGCGCTGTTATTATTAATTCAAGTAATGCTGTAGCTTTTAGTAATAATACAAATGTCAAAGCTATAGGCAGTACAAAACTTGCAAAGAATACGACCAAGCTAAGCGATGGTAAAATTGCAAATACTTTGAACGGTGATTTAGTTATTAATAGCACTGCTGGTGACTTAACTATTGATCCAAACAAAGTAACTTTAGCTGCTGCAGGTGATGCAACTTTAGCGGCGCGCGGCGGTCAGCTTTATCTAAAAGGCTATAAAGGTACGCAAGGACTCGGTTCTGAAAAAGTGGTTAAGTTAACTGCTAGTGGTGATATCAATCTGAGTGGTAAAGAGGTAGTCATTGAAGGTAGTGATCTAATTTCGAAGAAAGGATTTAGTGGAAGTAATGTCGTTTTAGTCGATGGCAAGTCAGTACCTACAGCTGGTATCAGTATCACTGCTACTGATGGCAGTGTCGAGTTAAAGGCTATTAAAAATAGTTTTAGTAACTATGTGTCGCCTTATAAGATTAACAGCATTAACGCTGAAATTAGTAACGCTAAAGTAGAACTAAGTCAGCCATTTTATGATTCTAAATGGCTTGAAAGTTATAACAAAGCAACGAAAGAATGGGTAGATTTTATAGTATCAACGTGTGATAACTCTCCTTTCCCAGGTGGTATTGGGCAGTGTGTGCAGGTTCGTGGCAACGATATGAATGTTATAGCGAAATATAGGCCAGATTATTTTGAAATTAAGAAAAGTGATAAATATGAAGAGTATGTGTCATATTTATCACAGAAAAAAGACTTAGAGAATTTAGTAACGGATCTTAATCAAATACTAATAACTTCTAAAAAAGCATCTACAGGCTTTGAGCATAAAGCTGTCTCGTTGACAGGTGGCAAAGACATCAATATCACTGCCAAGCAAGGCGTATTGATTGAAGGTGGTGATATCACCAGTAGCACAGGTGGGATCATTATTTTAGCAGAAGGGAATCTTGCATCTGTAGACGTGAAAGATGGCGATGATAAGACCGTTGGTGTTAATTACGACAGTATACGTATTACAGGACTTGCAGACATTTATCAACAAGGTGATATAGATAAAGAAGGTAAAGTAGCAGGATCCAATTATTCTTATCATCAGCTCATTAATCAGCCTACACTTACTTCAGATAAAGACATAAAGATACTTGCACAAGGTGGACGCCCTGTAAATACGGCTTCGAAAGTGTTCATTGATAATAATGCCGTGAATATAAATAGTGCTGACATTCAATCAACCAGTGGTGACGTTCGTATTGATGCCGCTCGTGGTGATATTAATCTTGAAGCTGCGCAAGTTGCCTTTATGGATGGTTCTCAAACCACCAGTACCTCACGTAAATGGTATGGTAAGAAAAAAACTAAAACGACAACGACAACTTCTCTAAACAGCAATGCGGTAACGACCGACATTGTCGCCAAGAATATTATTTTGAATGCAGAAAGCGATATTGCCGTTTATGGATCAGAGCTTAATGCGGGTACCACGGGTGATATCAGATTAAAAGCAGGTAGAGAGATCAAGCTATATGCTATTAAAAACATAGACGAAAATGCAGTTGACATTAAGAAGAAATCCAGCTTTTTAGGTGTTCGTTATAACAAAGATCATACCAACGATACTAGACAAGAGATCACTCAGCTACCGACAGATTTAGTTGCTTCTAACTTTAAGTCTCAGTCAGGGGGCAATACTTTACTAGATGGGACCATCGTTAACACTGCGAATCCAGCCAAAATTCAAGTTAGAATTGGTCAGTATGCAGAGGCAGACGCTAAAGTCATATTAGGTGTGATTACCAATCAAATCATAACGACGCATAACCAAGAAAAAGAAAACACCGTTTGGATGAAGACGGTAGACCAAGGCAGCGTAGTCACTACAGCCTCGTTACCTAAATTTAATCAAGTACCAACCATCACTTCACCAGGTGGTGTGACAGTAGCGGTGCCCGTTGATATTACTGTCGACGCTAATAATAAAGCCAAGACAAACATACAAAAAAGTCAAGAAGAACTAGGGAAAATCGCCCTTAATCTGTCTAAGCAACCGGGCTATGAGTATTTAGCAGCACTTGATAAAACCAATGACATCAACTGGGCACAAGTAGAACTAATTCAAAAGAATTGGAACTATACCCAAGAAGGACTAACGCCAGGGGCTGCAGCTTTAATCGCTATTGCTATCACTATCGCAGCAGGTCCAGCAGGTAGCGGCCTTACCGCATCCATGATAGCTACTAATGCTGCTGGTATTGCTTTACAGACGCAAGCGGTTATTACACTGATTAATAACAAAGGTGATATTAGTAAAACGTTAAAAGATATGGCCAGTAGCGATACCATACGTGGCATGGCTACAGCAGCGTTAACAGCAGGTGTAGGTGCTAAGTTAGGTTTGGGTAGTAGTGTCACTGATAGCTTTGGTCAGAAATTAGCAAATGGTGTCGGTACTGGACTTACTCAAGCCGTTGCTGACGCGGCACTTAATGGTGCAAGCTTCGAAGAAGCTCTAAAAAATAGTTTGCGTGGTGCGTTGGTTGATGTGTTTGCCGCTGAAACGTTTGGGAAGTTTGTAAAAGATTTCGAAGGTGATGACTTTGCGAGCAATTTGGCTCACAAATTAGTCGCTGCTGGTGTCGGCTGTGCTACCGCTAGTGCCAAAAAGCAGGATTGCAATGCGGGTGCTATTGGTGCGGCTGTTGGTGAGATAATGGCAGAAGCTATCACTGACGAAGAAACTAAATTACTTCATAAATATGGGCTTTTATCTCCTAAAGAAGAGCTTAGAATTGAGAATATAGCAACGCTAACAGCAGGTACTATAGCTCTTCTTTTAAATATTAATGTTGATACAGCGGCAAGTAGTGCTACTTTAGCTGTAAAGAATAACTATAATGGTAAACCTTTGCAAGATCTAGAGCTTGATGAAGGTTTTCTAAAGGCTTATGCAGCATTGACTGGTCTCGTTCTTCGTCCTGTCATTGGAGCAGAGTTCTATAGTAAGTACAACAGCGCTACCACTAATGCTCAAAGGGAAAAGATACTAGTTGAAGCGGGACTTTCAATGGTCGTTTCAAAGACTCTTGCTAGTAAATTTACTAAAGTTAGAGCTTGCTTCGTAGCTGGAACCCTTATTGAAACTATTAATGGTCTAAGAGCTATCGAAACCATTAAAAAAGGTGATATGGTATGGTCACGTCATGAAGACACATTAGAATATGGATATCGCCCTGTTGTTGATACCTTTAGTTTTGATGACAAAGAAATCTATGAAGTAGTAGTCCGAGACAATCATGGTAAGCTAGAAACTTATCAAACGACTAAAGAGCATCCGTTCTGGGTAGTAGATACTGGATGGCTACCAGCATCACTATTGCAAACAGGCATGACGCTTGTAAATCGCGACGATCAAGCCGTATTGACAGTAATTAGTCAAACCAAACTCGATAAAGCTGATACTGTTTATAACTTTGAAGTAGCAGAGTTTCATACATATCATATTGGTAATTTTGGAACTTGGGTTCATAATGCTTGTTTACCTAGTTTGGGTTCTGCAATAATAAATATGGACAAGATTACTGGATATGCCTTGAATTCATCTCACGCTGTTGGAGGCCATAAAGCAAAAGTTTTTGAATCTGCTTTAGGATACAATAAAACTAATGCTGATGATTTAGTTTTAAAAATCAGACAAGGGCTTAAAGAAAACCCCGCAGTGTTAAAAGCTACTGACAGTTATGGAAAGCATTATACTGTTGATATGCCAATCAAAGGACCCAATGGTAAAACTACTGTTGTTAGAACAGGTTGGATTATAGATACTGGTAAAACTACTCCTAGAATAACTACAGTTTTTGTTAAATAAGGATTTATAGTATGTTAGATATAAACGATGTAATTAAAGTCAAAAAAAAAGTCCAAGATAACATTGAAGTAGGCGAAGTAGGAACTATAGTACATATTTTCGATATGACCCCTCCTGTATACTTAATTGAGTTTATTGATGATGAAGGCCGTACAACTAAAATGGTTTCTTTGAAAGAAGAAGACATAAGTCTTTATTGGATTGCGAGTACTGAAACCTATGTTGATAATTAATAATCATATAAATATATCTATTTAAGAAAGGTTGATTGATTAATTAGCACGTAGATTGCGTAGAGCTTGCGATATTTAGCTAAAGTTCTGAGGACAATTCTGTACTAGAAAAATCATCCATTTTGAAAGCAGTTTTAGCCATCTACTAAAACTGCTTTCGAATAAGTAATGTCCTTATACCAATCACCTATTATTAATAATAATCGGATAAGAAATAACCCTCGGTTCAGGCGGTGGCGCAGTTCGCAATACCTCGGTCACGGGCTTATCTGTCGCTTTGTCTTTGATCCAAAAGTCGACATAGCTGTCTTTACTAAACCATGCCGTACCAATATCAGTAGCGAAGTCCAGCTGATAGTTAGTGTTGGCTTTGGCATCAAAGGTAATCTTAGTCGGCTGCGTATTGTGTCCTGCCATACGATAAGTGATTGTCAATGTATGCTCACCCGTCGTAATCGGATAGACATTATCCCAAGTATCACTGTAAGTCTCTTTTTTATCTTTAGGGACGCGCTTACCATCAATCTCCATGATATAAGCGATACGATCACCAACGAGCTTGGTATGTCGTGGCTCCATTTTACCCATAATTGTTGCGCTCGCCCCTGATATGGGTGGCTGATAGATCAGCTCGCTTGGTAACTCCTTTACATTCTTCATGCTCATACAAGCGGTCAACAACGGTAACGCACACACCAATACAGTCCACTTCATCGCTTATCCTCTATAGAATCAACTCAATTAATAGTCTTCATCTTTTATCACTGTTAAAAAACATTCGTTGGCGAAATTGCAACGTTTATAGTTTATCTCTTTATCTTTCAATCAGCGATATTTTTATTAAGGATTATCGCAATAGCTAGGACGTGACGAGGTGTTGAGCCTGTCTAATCACTATCGTTATTGAAATTTTTGGGTATATCCCAGTGATACCAACTAATTCGCCCCTCTAAGCCTATTAACAGACCACCTAAAATAGACTGCCATAATGGAACCACCTATATTAGGGCATATTTGATGATGCATGAGTAGGCATTGAACAACCACAAAACCAAAGCGACTACTACAGTGGAAAAAAGAAGCATCACATCTTAAAAGCGCCAGTCATTTTACATTGGCAAGCAGGTCTCATACGTGAATAGCATCTCAGCCGCTTCAAACACCAGTCACTGCCAGCTCCTCAATCCCTGCTGCCTCATGTGCTTTAAATGGATAGCGATCTGCCATTACCATCCAATTAGACGTTGGTTTAGATATCGATTTATTGCTTAGGCTATTTTTTTCTTCAGCCAACTTGATTAGCAAAATATCAATATCCATTGTCACTCGCCGTACTTGGTTCGAATCAGTCTGTCGACACCTATCGCAATCTCCTTCAAGATTTTTAAAGGTTTGCTGTAGTTGCTGCAGACTCATCGGTGTTGCTAGTATGAGATGTACACATTGATTGGTGTAATCAGGTTTTGGTTGTTTCAAGGTTGCGGTGAAATCAGGGTTTTGAAAAGCAGTAGATAGCCGTATCTGACCTAGCGTTGCCAAACACTCTAGAGCAAGTGGCAGATATTTTTCGGCTTGATAGTTACTACCCAGCGCTACTATTATCTCTACCACGGGCTGCGCCTGCAAAGTCTCAGGTGGGCATTGTGTTAGCATTGCTAAATTCAAGTCCATTGACGTTTTATGCATCATCAGATTGGCTATTATTAGCTTCTTTAATAGCTAGCTCATCTGTTAACGTTGGCGCATAGCGCGTGATTTGAACGCCAACTGCATCCGCTTGTGTAATGGCAGTAGGCTTGGCAACGCTTAACGTTATTTTATGACAAGCATATTTTGCAAGCAGCTTATCAGAAATTTGCCCAGCCAAATGCTCAAGCAGTTTTGCTTGAATCTCTTTGCACCACGCGCTGACATCATCGCAGACCGCTTTATAATTTAGCGCATCCTTGACATCATCTGATACAGCAGCACGGCTAATGTCGGTTTCAAGCGCAATATCAATCAGCAGCGGCTGCGTGATCGCCCGCTCCCACGCGTAAACACCGATGACGGCTTCGACTTTTAAACCTTTTACAAATACCACATCAGATTCAGTATGAAACATGCTTCCATCCTTGTTTGCTACGTTTTTAATTCAGAGATTCAATTCAAACTTTATTTAACTTGCTTCAAAGCCTCTTCACGCAGACGCGCGGCTTTTAACACTTTGCTTGGACGATGACGCCATAAGTCAATGCTGAATAACAGCAAACCTAGCCAAATCAAGCCAAAGACTGCCAAGCGTTTTAAATCAAATGGCTCGTTATAATAAAACACTGCCAAGAAGAAAATAAAGGTCGGCGTCAGGTAATTCATAAAGCTTAGAATACTATAAGCGACGAGCTTGGTAGATTTATTAAACAATAATAGCGGTATCAAAGTAATCGGCCCTGCGATCATAAGTAGCCAAATGTTTGAGCTAAACCAAAAGCTCAGCTGATGACTGACCACATCGGACTGCCAAAACCACCAAAGACATAAAGGTACTAGCATCGCTGTTTCGACAAACATCGCATCGACAGCTGTCAACGGGGTTTGCCGTTGAATAGTGCCATAAGTACTAAAGCTAAATGCCAAAATCAATGATATCCACGGCAGACTGCCAATCATCACCACTTGGATCACGACAGACAAGAGTGCAAATCCAATAGCCACCCATTGCAAAGGTCGTAAGCGCTCTTTGAATAGAATCATCGATAGCGCAACACCTACCAATGGCCCTATAAAGTATCCCAAACTGGCCTCAAGAATACGGTCATGATTGACCGCCCATACATAGGTCAGCCAGTTGGTTGCGATAATCAAACCAGATATCAATGACAGCGCTATCCATCTTGGGTTTTGTTTGAGCGTTTCAATCCATTGCCAGCGCTTAGTGACTACTAGCACAATCAATAGACACAAGAATGTCCATATGATGCGATGACCAATGATCTCAGTCGCATCATAATCGGATAATTGTTTGAAGTATAACGGAAATCCGCCCCAGATAAAAAACGCAATAAGCGCAGTGATAATGCCGCGTCTGGTTGTGGTTATCGGGGCAACGGGTTTTTTGATGACATTTTGGGTAGTCATAATATAGGACAACTTTTTAGAGCAAAGCGCGCCCTCACCTAATTCTGAGTATTATTATCGATTTAGTGGCGAGAACGCAGGGTTACTACAGTGAGATTATAAATTAAAAAGCAATGTACTCATGCCAATAATGACATGAGTACATTGCTAACGATGTTAGATTAAGTTTTTAGGCTAATGTGGCTATTTGATCAGCTAGCCACCATCTGTTTATGTTTTACAGTGCAAATCATAGAAGGATATTGATCAGCACTCAATGATTTATTCAGCGCCAGCATCCACTTCGATAGACATACCAATTTGATTGGCAAGTTCAGCAAATCCTGGGAAGCTGGTATTGACCGTCTCAACCCCTTCGATGGTGATTTGCTTAGAGGCACGCAGACTGGCAACAGAAAAACTCATGGCAATACGATGGTCATGGTGAGACGTAATGTGACCGCCACCGAATACAGGCTGGCTATTATTGACATCACCAGTCTCACTTCCAATACCTTGACCTTCGATGATTAGTCCATCATCCGTAACGGTACAATCAATGCCGAGCGTATGTAGCCCTTCTGCCATCACCGCAATACGATCAGACTCTTTAACGCGCAGCTCTTTAGCACCAGTTAACACCGTGCGACCTTGCGCACAGCTGGCAGCAATGAACAATACAGGGAATTCATCAATCGCTAGCGGTACGAGATGCTCTGGTATCTCAATACCGACCAAGTTTGAACCACGAATTGTAATATCAGCGACTGGTTCGCCACCGACATGAGTCTCATTGCTCAAGCTAATATCTGCTTGCATGAGTTTTAAGATATCAATAATACCCGTACGTGTCGGGTTGATACCCACTTGCGTCAAGGTCAGCTCACTACCTTGACTGATAGCAGCGGCTACCATAAAGAAGGCCGCAGAGGATATATCAGCAGGCACAGCGATATCACCACCTGTCAATGTACCGCCGCCTATTACACTGATACGGTTGCCGTCAACGGTCACCGGATAACCAAAGGCGGATAGCATACGTTCGGTATGGTCGCGACTGGCTTCAGGCTGAGTCACCGTTGTCGTACCCTTTGCCCATAGACCTGCTAATAGCAAGCAAGACTTCACCTGTGCAGACGCGACTGGCATGTCATATTCAGTACCTTGTAATGGTTTACCGACCGTATCACGACCAGTGATGCTAAGCGGTGCCGTACCACTATGACCTGTGCTTTGAATGACTGCTCCCATCGTACGTAGCGGTGCAGCCACACGCTCCATCGGGCGTTTATTTAAGCTAGTATCACCCGTCAACACACTATCAAATGATTGTGCCGCCAAAATCCCCGACAGCAGGCGCATGCTGGTGCCTGAATTGCCCATATATAAAGGTGTTTTGCTTGGCTTTAAGCCATTCATACCAACACCATGAATGGTTAATCTTCCTTTATCAGGGCCTTCAATGCTCACACCCATATCACGGAACGCCTGCAATGTGGCAAGCGCATCCTCCCCTTCCAAAAATCCTGTAACATTCGTCACGCCTGTGGCAAGACTGCCAAGCATGATGCTGCGATGCGAGATAGATTTGTCACCAGGAATGGCAATGGTGCCAGAGACAGTATTGCTAGGCGTAATATTATAAGAAGCTGACATGGCAGAAGTATCCGTATAAGGGGTGCTGGCTAACATATGGCCAAAATGTCGCCGTGCGGCTTGCGCGCGGCCCAAAAGTCCCATCAGGGCGGTTGAATCTTTATCAATGATAAGCTGGCGCATGGTCTGTAAGTAGACACCATACTCATCAAGGGCGCTCACAATGGCGCTTTGATTGGCAAAAAATATATCATGCCACATTTTAGGGTCGCTGGCGGCGATACGCGTAAAATCACGAAATCCACCAGCAGCATAACGAAACATATCTAAATTATCATCATGGCTTGCCAACTGCTCAACCAAATTAAAGGCGAGCAAATGCGGCAAATGACTGGTGTGTGCCAATATGCGATCATGGTGACTAGCATCCATCGATATGACATTTGCGCCCACCGCTTCCCATAGTAGCCGCAGCTTGGTGATGGCTACATTGCTTGTGGTAGGTAGCTCACAGATAATCACGCTATGATTGACAAATAAATTGGCGCGGCGCGCATGATACCCTGAATTTTCAGCCCCAGCAATCGGATGCGCGGGTACTAGTCCTATCGGCAGCGAGCCGAACACCGCTTTAGCAGCATCAATGATATTGACCTTAGTACTACAGACATCCGTCATGATGCAATCAGTGGCAAGCTGTCCGTCATCCATTGCCTGTTTAATATCAACAAATACTGCTTGGACCGCCTGTACTGGGACTGCAATGATAATTAAATCACTGCCACCAACGACGTCTTGTAAGTTAGCACTACCAGCGTCAAGCAAGCCGTGTTCAATGGCTTCAGCAATGCTTGGGGCATGCCTGTCTGCCGCTACTAGACGCTCACTTAAGCCACTGTCTTTAATGGCTTGCGCAAAACTGGCGCCAATAAGACCAAGCCCAATCACACAAACTTGTCTAAACATAGGTAGCTGAATATTGGGAGACGGTTGAATTTTATTTTTTTTCTGACTACTCACGGCTTTTCTCGTTGAACACACTAGGATCAGTTTGGGTAAAGCCAATCTTAGCGTTATAAAATTTAATGGCTAATTAAGATCATTAACTTGACTAAAAAAACATCTATTGATGCGTTTAATCATCGGTCAAGATAGAGCGCAAGGTATCAATCAAGCGCATGTTATCTTCTGCGACGCCTACCGTGATGCGCAACCAAGTAGGTAAGCCGTAACCTACCAGTGGCCGTACGATGACCCCTTGCTCGAGCAACGCTTGGTTAATCAATAGCGCATCTTCATCATCCATCTCTACCATGATAAAGTTGGCATGTGACTTAATAAAACCCAACCCTAATGCATCGAACTGCTTCTCTAGCCAGCGCATTTGCTCATCATTCATCAGACGAGTTTTTTCGATAAAATCTTGATCAGCAAGTGCCGCCGCCGCTGCCGCCAACCCAATACGACTGACGTTAAATGGCTGACGAATACGGTTTAATAAATCCGCCACTGCTACCGAGCTTAACGCATAGCCAACCCGCAGACCTGCTAGTCCATAAGCCTTAGAGAAAGTACGGACGATGATCACATTGTCAAATTCATCTATGAGTGCCCTATTATTACTTTCAGGGCTGTACTCGATATAGGCTTCATCCAATACCACCAATACCGAGCTTGGCACACTGGCAACAAACTGGCGCAGCTCTTTATGCTCAAGCTGTGTCCCAGTTGGGTTGTTAGGATTGGCAATAAAGACAATCTTGGTATTAGGGTTGTCTTGAACCGCTTGACTCATGGCCTTTAAATCATGACCGAATCGATGGGCGGGCACTTCGATATCTGTAGCACCTTGCATTTTTGCCAGCATCGAATAGACCACAAAGGCATACTGACTATAAACGATAGCATCATTGGCACCCACAAAACTACGCGCCAAGATATCGAGCAAGTCGTCAGAGCCATTGCCCAATGTAATCTGATCGATATTGACATCATTGAAGTCAGCCAGTGCTTGCTTTAGATAATAACCATTGCCATCAGGATAACGCGCCAGCTGACCGAGCTGCTCTGTCACTGCCAACGTCACTCGCGGTGAGCAGCCCATTGGATTCTCGTTGCTAGCAAGCTTTACCACATCTGAGATGCCGTACTCGCGAGTCAACTCTTCAATCGGCTTGCCCGTTTGATAAGGAGCCAGCTCTAATATACTGTCGTACGCTGGCACGAGTGGTAATAAGCTTGATTCGGTCAATGGCGTTGTCTGCATATTGTATCCTTAGATGTAATGAACCATCTATTATTAATAATAACAAGAGCTTATGACAGCTATCTGCTATAAATGGTCTAGCTTTTAAAACGCTTACAGTACCGCTTTGGGATATGAGCCCAGTACACGTAAATCTTTTACCAATGGGCGAATATCATTAATGGCTGCGCTAACATTTGGATCATTAACATGACCATCCATATCAATAAAGAACACGTATGCCCACTTATTAGGACGTTCAGGACGCGTCTCGATACTGGTCATCGACACGCCATGATAAGACAATGGTTTTAAGATTTCGATAAGCGCGCCCGCTTTGTCATGTGCTGAGACGACGATAGAGGTCTTATCTTGTCCTGACGGCGCAATCGCTTCGTGACCGATGATAAGGAAGCGTGTGGTATTGCTTGGATTGTCTTCAATATTTGAGTAAAGTTTATGCAAATCATACTCTGCGGCAGCGACATCCCCTGCAATCGCAGCCGAATGCCATTCATTCTTGAGTCGACGTGCAGCTTCACCATTGCTAGATACGGCAACGCGCTCCACATTGGGATAATTAACATCGAGCCAATGACGGCACTGAGCAAGCGACTGCTGATGCGAATAAATACGGCTGAGACCGTCAAGCTTGGTATGCTCTGCAACCAAGAAATTCTGATGAATCGGTAACTCAACTTCCCCAATTATTTTTAAGGTAGAAGACAAGAAACCGTCTAACGTGTGATTGACCACGCCTTCTGAAGAGTTTTCAACCGGTACAACGCCGTACATCGCTGTACCCGCTTCGACTTCACGGAACACATCAGTGATAGTGGTCATCGGTACTGTATCAGCGGCTTTACCAAAATGCTTGAGAGCAGCGGCGTGAGTAAAAGTACCCACTGGACCCAAAAAGGCAATACGTTGCGGTGCTTCTAGATCTAAGCATACCGACATAATTTCACGAAACAGTCGCGCCATTTTTTCATCAGCGATTGGACCAGTATTACGCGCCATGACCGCTTTTAGAACTTGCGCTTCACGTTCTGGGCGATAAAAAATAGGATTGGTTTTTTCAGCAGTAGGACTTTTTGCGATGTGTTCTTTTTTGACCGTCGCCACTTGCTGAGCCAGTTTGGCACGGTTATTAATCAATGTCTGGATTTCGCAGTCTACGCTATCAATACTATGGCGCAGCTGATCTAAAAACTCTTTTTCGTTTGAGTGGTCGCTTACGCTAGTTTGATTTAGATTGTCCATTTTTTGCTCTGGTGACTGCTCACTCATTACCGCCCATCCTTTTTCTAATATTATTGCTGAGTTTTATAACTATTTGGTGTGACTTTTTAAGTTTATCTATACTTAAGTCTATCTATACTTAAGTTTATTTGAGATTAGCTCTGACCATATTGCTAGTCACTGTTCAATAGAACAGTTTATCAAAAATATCATGTCCTACTCGTCTATACGATTCTTGGATTCATCAGCCAATACAGCAGACAAGGACACGACCGGCTCTACTATAGCAAAAACTATGCTCAGTGCCCATTCGTAAATGCTTGTAAACTGGCTAACGGCTATAAATATTAGCACAGTTATCTGATATGGCAGCGATAGGCGGCAAAACTATGAGAGAACACCGCCTTAAAACTATGTTACAGTTCAAAACTAATGGTCAAAAGCACCTTTAATAAGCATGTTTAAAAATATAAACACGTTTAACAACAGATCCAGTCTTTAGAACATAACTATGTTAATTGATTCACACAAGGATACCTGATGAGCGCATTACAACAGCTTCGCACCATGACCACCATTGTCGCTGATACTGGCGACCTTAGCGCTATTGCCCGCCTAAAACCTGTCGATGCGACCACCAACCCCAGTCTCATTACTAAGGCGCTCATTCACTCTGACAATCAAGCCATGCTATCAGAAACCATGAGTCGACATCGCGGTGACATCGATGCGGTAATTGATGCGTTAACCATAAAAATTGGCTGCGATATTTTATCTTTGATTGAGGGTCGCGTCTCAACTGAAGTCGATGCGCGTTTGTCTTATGACACCCAAGCGACTATCGATAAAGCACTCAGCTTTATGGAAGCTTATCAACAAGCAGGTATCGACTCAGAGCGGGTATTGATTAAGATGGCAGCAACGTGGCAAGGTATCGAGGCCGCACGTTATCTGGAAACCCAAGGTATTCACTGTAATCTAACGCTACTTTTCGGACAACATCAAGCGATTGCCTGTGCCGATGCTGGCGTGACCCTGATATCACCTTTCGTTGGACGCATTTTGGATTGGCAAAAACGCCAGCAAAACCGTCAGAACGTACCAGTCTCTGATGACATGGGCGTGCAATCGGTCAAGCTTATTTATCAATATTTCAAACAGCATGGCTACAATACGCAAGTAATGGGCGCAAGCTTCCGCTCTACTGAGCAGATATTGGCATTAGCAGGCTGTGATCTGTTGACCATTGCCCCCAACCTCATTGATGAGTTGGCAGCGATGAATATAGAAGTCCCTCGTCAGCTGTCACCAAGTATGTCGATGGCGTTAGATGATATGACCCGAGTGAGTTTGAACCATGAAGAATTTAGTCAAGCTTATCAAAAAGACACCGTCACTCAGGATTTATTACCTAAGGGTATTGACGGCTTTATCGATGCACGTGATGAGCTTGCTCAGGCATTGGCAGCGATGCGCAATTAATCGTTGCGATAGCAGGTGGTCAAACACTGTCCAATAAAAGAAATTTGCCTGCTAATAGTAAGTTCGTTATTATAACCCACTTCAAATAACAAGAAGCAAGGCTTGATTATGAGACGGCTATCAGTGGTATTAGCAGGTAGTGCGCTAGCGATTAGTGCACATGCAGTCAGCTGGGTAGAGATATCTGAGACTGATTCTGGTTCGATTTTCACCTTAGACTCAGACTCTATTGAAAGCTCTGACATCAATATCATAGATGAGAATAACGTCGAAAACATTTCGGTATCTATTCGCAGAACCTATCCACCGCAGTTACAACAAACGGATAAAAAAGGCAAAAAGGACAAAAAAGAAAGCTATATTCATCATAGCGATCAGCAGTTATTGATATCTTGCAAAGATGCCAGTTACTATAAAAGAGCCTACGTCAATTATGGCACTGACAACAAGGTAATCAAATCTTGGCAATCCGACAAACCCATATTGACCAGCAAGGATTTTAAGGTCACGATGCCAAAAACAATCGGTCGCAAAGTAGTAGAGCAAACTTGTGAGCGTTATCAACAAAACCAATAAAATACCAAATAAAATATATTGATATCAAAAAAGCGCGCCGAATTCATTCAGCGTGCTTTTTTATTATGCTAAAAACCATTTCTCTAAGCTTTTAATACCGTATAAACAGGCACGGGGAATTCACCATGCAACTCAACCAAATCCAGCAGTACCAAAGCACCGACGACCGTATGATCTGCTGACTGGCACAGCTCATAAGCAGTGGTTAGTGTACCGCCCGTCGCCAAAATATCATCGACCAACAATACCCGTTCAGGTGGCAAGTTGTTTTGCATCTCAAGCGTGTCTTTACCATATTCTAGCGCATAGGATTTGTTGGCAACAGGCGGTGGCAACTTACCCGGCTTACGCAACAAAATCATGCCTTTACCCAAGCGACCTGCCAGCAAGCTTGCAAACACAAAGCCACGCGCCTCTACAGCACCCAAGCAGTCCACTTCATCCATCAGCCCTTCTGGCAAGGTTGCAAGCAGTGCATCAATGACCGCATTAATATGACTGCGCAGTAACGGGGTGATATCATAAAAATCAATGCCGACTTTTGGAAAGTCTGGTACTGTGCGGATAACCTGCCAAAACGGGTGGTCAGTATTGAGTATATTAGACAGATCAATTTCGGTATTAGCAGATGTAGCGGCAGCATTAACGCTCATAATAACCCTTATCTCATATGGCTTAGATGGTAATAAGTGACGGTGATAAATGACAGACATCACCGTGAAATTAGTGGCGATTACTATAACATAATTTGGTGTAATATAGCGGCGAGACGAACAATCATACAATCGCCTGAATCAATAAAATGCCAATCATGGACTTGATAAAAGCTGAGTCATCTCAACATACAAGTGTAAACTTAACTATCAAAACAACGGTTATATGCTAAACTACGGGCGTTTTTACCGTCCAAATATGAGCGGTAATGCTCAGTAGACGCTCTAAAAACACCCTGTAACACTGGTAATGATCGATAGGACTATTTATGAAACGTTATGAATGTATCGTCTGTGGCTGGATATACGATGAAGCGCTTGGCTGTCCTGAAGAAGGGATTGCGCCTGGCACCAAGTGGGAAGACATCCCAGAAGACTGGATTTGCCCAGAGTGCGGTGTTGGCAAGCTTGATTTTGAGATGCTTGAGATTTAGTAGACGACTCTCTAATTAGGACACTTCATGACAAAATCCAATAATATCAATAATTCGGCATTGCTTAAAACCTCTGGAGATGCTGGGGTATACCCTACTCCTGACTGGCAACGATTTGGTCAACACCAATGGCGCGAATCAGACCTTAGCGAACACCTCCATCAAGCGATGATAAATATCGGTGATGGCATTGAATTGTGCGTTGAGGCAGGCGGTAATCCCAATCATCCCCCACTGCTGATGATTATGGGACTTGGCTCGCAGATGATATTTTGGCCAAACAATTTTATCAAGCGCCTTATTGATGCAGGATTTTTTGTGATTCGTTTTGACAATCGCGATATTGGCTTGTCTTCCAAAGTACAAATTGACGGCTTACCGCGTATCAGTCAGTTAAAAATGATGATGCGTTTGCAAACCGGATTGTCTAATAAGAGTACGCAGGTTGCTTATAATTTGACCGATATGGCAGAAGATACCGCACGTTTGATTAAAGCGTTGCAGCTGGGTAAGACACATCTACTGGGTGCTTCTATGGGCGGTATGATTGCTCAAATCGTGGCGGCACGCTATCCAAGTTTAGTACAACGTATGGCCTTGATGTTTACCACCACCAATCGGGCTTTTTTAAAGCCACCCAAGCCTAAGCAGTTGTATACGCTTATCAATCGCCCTGAGAGTCATTCTGAGCGCGATATTGTGCGCCATAGCGTCTGGTTTATGAAAACAGTCGGTACGCCAGGACACGTCAACGTCCGTATGGTGCGTGAAATTGCCAAGTTACGTTATCAGCGCAATTTCCATCCGCTTGGTACCGTGCAACAGCTCAATGCGATCTTGGCCTCGGGCTCTATTAGCCGGTTTAGCAAGCAAGTCAAAGCACCGACGATTGTGCTACATGGCAGTGCAGATGGGCTATTGCCGCCTTCACAAGGACGCGTGGTCGCTAAGACCATTCCCAATGCTAAGTTTCATTTAATCGAAGGCATGGCACACGATATCCCAGAGTACTATCAGCCTTATATGATTGATTTGATTCGCAATCACCTATTGGCTTAATACGCAGTTAACACCTTCAATCATTAGCGATAAAAAAGCGTGCCATGCTATGTATTACTCATAAGCATGGCACGCTTTTTTTGCATCTTAGTATGAGTCAGCGCTTTAATCACAACCAACACTCACTCCTTCTTTATCAATGCACATTTTATTACCGTTTTTTAAGTTACCAATCCACGCTTTACCATTTGCAAATGTAAAGGCAGGCTTGCCTTGATAACTGTCACCACTCGACACACCCACCTTATCAAAGCGAAAAGGAATCACCAGCTCACCGCCCAAATTGATAAAGCCCCAGTTGTCATCAATGCGCACGCCAGCTAGTCCTTCTGAAAAAGGACGAGCATCATCAAATGAATAAGTAATCATCGTCACATTGTTTTCATCGACAAAACCCCATCGACCATCTTGCTGACGTGGCTGTAACGTCGTAAAACGATTGGGCGCTGCTTGCCTAGATTGTGCTGACGCGGTAGCAGACCTACTATTGGCGGTTTGCTTTGCAGATGACGGCTCATTATTATTACTGTCACTACCATTTGGATTGCTAGTCGCTTTGCCGTTTTTGTCCACCCAACTGGTCGCTTGATTTTTACGTACTTGCGTCACACCGCCACGATAATCATCAATATCACTGATTGACGCAGAAAACGACACGATGGTCTTATTTGCTGTATCGATAACCCCATAGTTGCCGTCTCTTTTGACCACGATACGTCCATCAGATACCGGACGCGCCCAACCCTGACTTTCCTTTAGCATGTCGTAGGTCGCCGGTATCACCTCACGACCCTGCATGTTGAAATAACCGACGTGACTATTGCGCAGCACGGGTAATAAGCCACCAGCTATCTTATCTGCATCGACTTTTTGATAGCGTGATAAATCAACGACTTTTTTGCCTTTACTATTCAGTAGCGCCACTGGCGCACCGAAGTCCTTGGTTGCCAAAAAATAACCGCTACTCGCGGTACAAGAGACATTCTTATAATAGCTCTTGGGTATTTTACAGCTGGCAGCTTGTGCAGTTGGCATCATAAATAGCGCACTGACGAATAAGCCCATAGGAATGCCATATCGTGCCATTTTTAGTTGCGATCCAAATATTAAAGAAAGCGACTTTTTTGATTGAGTACGTCGATGCATAAATAAACCTAGGCTAAAAGTAGTAGAAACTATGTTGAACACTTTAAGAGAGTAATGAAAGACAGATTAGCAAATCGCGACCTTCACGCCAATGCTATTCCTGTAAGGATGCGACTCGATGATATAAGCACTATTATATATAGTCAAAATATCCTAAAAACGCGACGGTATTGCTGATATTAATTTTTTGTAGCCTCTGCCTGCGCAGGCACAGCAAGCAAGAAAAATTGATATCAGCAGTGCGTGATGTATCGATATTACTTTTCACTCACTATAGTTAACGTTAGCTGACTATCAGCATCTATTTTCCCATACGCTTACCATACTCGGTTCTTTCAAAAATATAATCATCATAAGAATAAATTATGTTTCAACCATTTCATTTTAAGTCTAAAACCTCGACAATACGGGGTATGTGCATTGTACCGTGAGCACAGTAAGATTAAAAAAAGAACGCCACCCACTAAACGTGATCAATCTAAGGACAATCTATGGCTATTGCCGCTTCTCGCTCTGCACCTATTGGCTTGGTTATTGGTTGCATCATCTTTGGTCTGGGCAGTTTAATCGTTGCACACGTTGATATCGGCGGTTGGGCCATGTCGTTTTGGCGACTCGCCATCTCAGGAGTAGTCTTTGCTGTCTTGGCAAAAATCATGGGACAACGTTTGCCACGCTCAAGACGTGCCATTTTTTATGGTTTATTGTCAGGCGCATTTTTGGGGTTCGATTTGGCGCTTTGGCACGAGAGTATCTATGCTGTCGGGCCTGGTATTTCAACCTTACTTAATAGCTTACAGATTTTCTTTTTGGCAGCGATTGGGTTTTTATATTTTAATGAACGGCAATCTATATTACAGCTTATCAGTCTATTTCTAGCGATGGCTGGAGTGGCGATGATAGGTAGCCCTGAGTTTGCACATAATAGTGCCGCAACTTGGGGCTTTGTGACGGGTATCGTCTCAGGAGCGATGCTGGCAGCATCAATGACATTTATCCGTAAGACACATGACACCGAGCCAACACCGATATTTATGCTCATGCAATTAATCAGTATCGGCGGTGTGCTGGCGATGATTGTACCGATGTTTTTGTTTGATATGGGCAATATCTTACCCAACAGTTGGTCTGAGATTGTTTGGGTACTTATTTATGGTACGGTCATGCAGTGCTTGGCTTGGGGTCTGATTGCCTACTCTATCCCTAAGCTATCTTTGGCGCTGACTGGATTACTACTGCTATCTGAACCAATTGCCGCATTGGTCATTGATTATACTTGGCTGGACAAACCGATTAATACTTTGCAATGGAGCGGCGCGCTCTTGACGATGTTTGCCATTTACTTAGGTTCATTAAAACCCAAGCCGCGCGCACTACGTCGCTATCGGTTTTTTTCACGGTTTTATAAGCGTAAATATAAATAGTTATACGGGTACGCTTATTTATATTTACTTTTTATTTGGCGTATAGCTTTAATGAGGGCGTGTCATCATTTATACCGTGAAGATTAAAATAATGACCCGCCCTCATTTGAAACGTGATGCTTAAACGACAATCAATCAGTCTTTTTGACGATTGAATAATGCATTGAGTACGATAGCCGCCAAGGTAGCCGTGCCGATACCGCCCAAATCAAAGCCACCTAAGTGCAGGCTAAAGTTACCCGTTCCCATGATGACAGTGACAGCGGCGATGATTAGATTGCTGTTTTTGCTAAAATCAATGTGGCTGTCTATCCAAATTTTTATCCCAGCGACAGTGATAAGTCCAAATACTATGATAGAAGCACCGCCCAATAAGGCCGCTGGTATCGTCTGAATGATTGCACCAAATTTTGGTGAAAGTCCCAATATGATAGCCACCAAACCTGCTACGACAAAAATCGTGGTGCTATACACCTTAGTTACTGCCATGACACCGATGTTTTCTGCATAAGTGGTGACACCTGTACCACCAAATCCTGCTGAAAAAGTCGTTGCTAAGCCATCCGCTAAAAATGCTCGACCCATATAAGGGGTAACACGAGCCTTAGTCATGCCTTCTACGGCTTTAAAATGTCCCAGATTTTCGGCAACCAAAATAAACGCCACTGGTGCGATCAAGATAATGGCGCTCATCTCAAAACGAGGCGTATGGATGCTTGGTAACCCAAACCATGAAGCAGCAGACACCCCACTAAAATCAATGGGCGTACCAAAACCCATTATATTGGTCATCACAAAATAAGCGACGTATGACAATATCAAGCCAACCAGCAATAAAAGTCGACGCAACATACCACGCGTAAACACAGCCACACCACTAATCAGCAACACGGTTAAGGTGGCCATCCAAGCATCAAACTGATTCGCAGACACTCCCTGAATGGTCACTGGCGCCAAATTTAGACCAATAATCATCACGATAGCACCCGTGACGATAGGTGGCATCAGACGCTCAATCCAGCCTGTGCCCGTTTTCATCACCAGCAGCCCAATCAAAGCATAAATGATGCCGCAGGCCATAATACCGCCCAAGGCGACATTTAAGTTGTCATTGAAGCCTACGCCAGCATATGCAGTCACAGCGATGACGGGGCCAATAAAGGCAAAGCTGGAGCCCAGATAGCTCGGCATGCGCCCACCCGTGATCATAAAGAACATCACAGTACAAATACCTGACATCAAAATAGCGAGGTTAGGATCAAAACCCATTAACAGTGGCGCAAGCACCGTCGCACCAAACATCGCAAAAGTATGCTGCACACCCAGTAATATGCTTTTTGACGGTGGCAAATATTCATTGATACCGACCGGATCACGATCTAAATCGCCACTATAAGATTGCCAAGTCGGAAACCAACGACCATTTTCAAAATCCGGATTTTTTGGATAGCTCATGGCTGCTGAAGGAATACCAGCCGCTTCTAATGCGTTGTGAGTAGGTAATGCTTCAGCACTTTTGTCTGATTGAGAGGCGTTATCAGTGGGAGATGTCATGCATGCTTGTCCTATGTGGGCGGAGCTAATAATAGGCTAAAATAACTGGATGAATAAAAACTGAGCTAAAGTCGAACGTCAATAGATAGAAGTAGCTGGCTAAAAATAACGAAAAAAAACCGAGACTCAACACCATACCTCTTATAATATGTCATCCAATTCATTCATTTATGTTGTAAGGTAGCAAACCAAAAGTATTATTTGGTATGATAGCTATGTTTTGCTAGATGTATAAGGTCGGATATGTTCTACTTGAACGACCGTCTAAATCATTTTTGCCTGACGTATTTCACAGCGACACCAACTTACAGGATGTTACATAAACGTTGGCTCCAAGCATCATAGCGGAGTTTAATAATAAATAAAAGTTATTATTCATTCGTCACATGTACTTCCATGTTTACATACTTTCATAGACAACACCCCAAACTAAACACTTATCGGTGCTTGTTGGTTGGGGCGGTTTATTATATTTTTCATGCCAGTGCTGCAGCCAATCGATAACCTATGCTGATGCACTTAAAATTTTTGGTAGCTTATTATGATTAGTGTTTTTGATTTATTTAAAATTGGTATTGGACCCTCAAGCTCACATACCGTCGGTCCGATGGTAGCGGCGAACTTGTTTTTGGCGTCTTTGCTCAAGCAAGCGGAGCTGACCGCTATAGACAGTATTGAGATTGAGCTTTATGGTTCATTGGCTGCGACCGGTAAAGGGCATGCAACGGATACCGCCATTTTACTAGGGTTACTCGGACATACGCCCAGCACCATCGATACGCGCCTGACCAGCAACTACTTGGCACCCATATTTTCAGAAAAAAGTCTGAACATATCAGGTGCTCATACGATTGCTTTTGACACAGAGCGTGATATCTATTGGTACGACGATACCGTCCTACCCTATCATCCTAATGCTCTGACGCTTCGAGCATTATTGGTAGATGGTACTCGTTATCAGCAGACCTACTACTCAATTGGAGGTGGCTTTGTAATTAATGAAGAGAATGCCACCAATCCAGATGAAGACCATGCTAGCCCCACCATTGATAGTATTCCCTATCCTTTCAATAGCGCCGCCGAGTTATTAGAGCAATGTCGCCAGCATGGGCTGAGTATCAGTGACTTAGTCCTCACGAATGAATGTCATTACCGCGAGAAAACAGAGGTTTTTGCCTACTTAGATAGTATCTGGGACGTGATGCAAGACTGCGTCAAACAGGGCTGTGAAAATGGCGGTATTTTGCCTGGCGGCCTAGATGTCAAACGCCGCGCTCAAGATCTATATTCACAACTGTGTGCGGAGAAGAACCAACCCATTACAAAAACCGATAAATTAGCCGCGATGGATTGGGTTGATTTGTATGCGCTCGCCGTCAACGAAGAAAACGCCAATGGCGGTAAAGTGGTGACCGCTCCTACCAATGGTGCCGCTGGCATCATACCGGCAGTCCTACATTACTATCGTGATTTTTTACCAAGCTACAGCCAAAGCGGCGTCTATAAATTTTTGTTAAATGCCACTGCCATCGGTAGCCTTATCAAACAAAATGCTTCAATCTCTGGTGCTGAGGTTGGCTGTCAAGGTGAAGTTGGCTCTGCATGTGCAATGGCCGCCTCTGCATTGGCTGAGATTATGGGCGGCGATCCTGCCAAATGCTTGAATGCTGCTGAAATTGGTATCGAGCATAACTTAGGTCTCACTTGTGACCCTGTTGGCGGCTTGGTTCAAGTCCCTTGTATTGAACGCAATGCGATGGGCGCGGTAAAGGCGATCAACGCGGCACGTCTCGCCTGCCGTGGCAATGGTCAGCACTTTGTCTCTTTAGATAAGGTGATTGAAACGATGAAAGTAACTGGGGCTGATATGCTAGATAAGTATAAAGAAACCTCACGTGGGGGTCTTGCTGTTTATGCTGATAACCGCATACCCACTGCGAGTCATGGTGTCAGTGTAAAATATAGTCAATGCTAATATAATTAACATCAGTATAGACTGTCGTGATGTGATTTTCATAAACACTCATGACAAAAAAAGACCTCTAATTCGTTAGAGGTCTTTTTCATTCTGACTAGGGCGTGTCATCATTTACTCAGCAGTTTTTGAAACCACTTCGTTTAAAATCCAAACTGGTTTAACCATGTTGGTGGTCTCATTCATCATCGCTTCTTGACGTACGTCCAAAACATAGCGGTAATTTGGCTCATAAGTGAAGCCTTGGATGTTACCGTTTAGAGTTGTATAGTTTTTCTGATAAGTTTGGCGATACTGTAAGCACTCTGATTCAACTTTGGTGCCATTGGCAGTCATAAGATCACAAACTGCTTTACGCGGTGCAATCTCTACTTCAAAGCTTGGAATGTTAATAACTTTAACATTCATAGTCTGACCTTCAACGACCATGGTACGCTCATTGTCCATACCCATAGTAGAACAACCTGACAGGGCAAAAGTAGTCATCAATGCGGCAAGTGCTAATTTTTTCATTATTCAATCCTCAGTTAAGTAATATTCATTATTGCCCGTTTGAACTCGTTTTAATCATTTATAGACGCTCAAAACGTAAGGCATTTGTGACCATACTGGCAAAGTCAATTTAGACAACCAAACAAAGCTGATAATTTCTCAGCAGTATCGTCTATTGTTTACTGAGACTAGTATATGTCGCAAAGCGACTTATCCTCTATGACTGGTTTGTAAAGTAACGTCAGCTTTTGCAACTCATGTTAGTCAAACGTATTAAAAAGCAGACCAATACAATATATATTTGACATTGCAAAAAAACGGTCGAAGTAATCATTACTCCGACCATTTGATCGCTTTCGTTCAGATTGAGATGACGCCTTAATTAACGCCCATTTCGATAATTAGCTACGGTAATCGGCATTTATCTTGACGTAATCGTAAGACAAATCGCAGGTATAAACCGTATCGCTAGCGTCGCCACGTGCCAAATCAATATGAATGGTAATTTCAGGACGGCTCATGACCGTTTTGCCCGCCGCTTCCGTATAGCTAGGCGCAACACCACCATTTTGGCAAATCATGACTTCATCTAGATAGACATCGACTTGCTCGGTATCTAAATCTTCGATACCCGCATAACCTACTGCGGCGAGGATACGACCCCAATTGGCATCACTGGCGAAGAATGCGGTTTTGACTAGCGGTGAATGTGCAACCGCGTATGCCACATCGCAGCATTCTTGCGTCCTCTTACCGCCAGTGACTTTGACAGTCATAAACTTGGTAGCGCCTTCCCCATCACGCACGATTAATTGTGCCAGACGAACAAATACTTCGGTTAATGCCTCAAAAACAGGCTGATAATGTGGATGTTCTGGGCTGTCGATAATATTTGAGCTAGCAGCGCCTGTGGCAATCAACACACAACAATCATTGGTCGACGTATCTCCATCGACGGTGATGCGGTTAAAAGACTGCTCATTGATGGCGCTCAACATCTCTTGTAATAAATCAGCAGCAATGTTGGCATCTGTTGCCACATAGCCCAGCATAGTCGCCATATTTGGTCGTATCATACCTGAGCCTTTTGACATGCCCGTAATATGATAGCTGCTACCCGCCACGTCGATTTTTTGGCTAGCAAGCTTAGGAATTGTGTCTGTGGTGCGAATACCATTCGCCGCCGCCAGCCAATTATCAGCAGCTAAACTGGCAAGCGCCTCATCTAAACCAGCGATGACCGCCTCGCTGTTTAATGGCTCACCAATCACTCCAGTAGAAAACGGTAATACAGAATTGACAGCCACGCCAGCTTTACTAGCCAGCGCTGTACAGATATCAACAGCGCGGCGCTTGCCATCAGCGCCCGTCCCTGCATTGGCATTGCCAGTATTGGTGACCAAATAACGTGGGCTAGCCTTAGCAAAATGCTCACGTAATACTCGCACTGGCGCGGCACAAAAGGTATTTTTAGTGGTGACGACCGCACTGGTTGCGTTCTCAGCAATCTCAATCACGACCAAATCATCACGATCTTTGTAGCGTACGCCTGCGGCAGTAGCACTTAACTTGATACCGTCAATTGGGTAAATAGTATTCGGTACTGCAATATTTCCAACAGCCATAGAGACATCCTTATTTTTCAATTTTCATAGTTATAAACAGAATACTATTAGGGTTTGCTTAAGTTAAATGCCGACCAAATCGGTGCATGGTCAGACGGTTTTTCCATGGCACGTAGCTCATAGCTGATACCAGCATCGACGCAGTCATCGACTAGGTCTGAGGTGCACAAGATATGGTCGATACGTAGACCGCGCTTAGGCTCGTCGTTAAAACCACGACTGCGATAATCAAACCAACTGTATAAATCTGTACTCTCTGGATAGTACAGACGGTACGTGTCAGTCAGCTCGCGTGACATCAGGGCTGCATACCATTCGCGCTCTTCTGGTAAAAATGAGGTTTTTCTATTCTTAAGCCAGCGCTTTGCATTAACTTCGCCAATCCCAATGTCGATATCTTCTGGGGCAATATTCATATCACCCATGATAATGAGCGAGCGTCCTTCCGCCTTTAGAGCATCAATATAAGCCATCAAATCTGCATAATAAGCACGCTTCATAGGGAATTTGGTCGGATGATCTTGGCTTTCTCCTTGTGGAAAATAACCATTGAGTACGTCGATTTCACGACCGTCAAACTCATATCGTGCGTGAATAAAACGCTTCTGCGCCTCGACATCTTCGCCAGGAAAACCTTTTTGCACAAATATTGGTGCAACCTTGGACAAGAGTGCCACGCCATAATGGGCTTTTTGCCCAAAATACTCTACGTGGTAACCAAGGCTTTCTATGTTTTCTAGTGGAAACTGCTCATCATGTACTTTGGTTTCTTGTAGACCCATCACATCAGGATCGATTACCTCACGTACCGCCTCCAGCTGATGTTGACGAGCACGAATACCATTGATATTAAAACTGACAAAACGGGTCATAAATTATCCTATACTAATTGATGAAAATACGCTGCTAATATACAGAGCTGGGATGTGACCATACATAAAACACTATCATAACAGAGGCAGACTGACCTAGCTGTTGCGCGCCCTGATATCTTACGCTAGAGTAGTTGTTATTCGTATGATTGCTATCAAATCTTGTGTATCGAATCATGGCTATCACGGAACACTTATTAAAATAATTATTGAGCATTGTTATGACAACCACTATTAGCAAAACTACCAACACCTTATCAACGACAGCAAATGAAACTACGCCATTATTTGCCAAAGACTACAATGTCTATATTAATCATACTGACGCTGGCGGTATAGTCTACCATGCCAATCACTTGGTGTTTTTTGAAAACTGCCGCCGTGACTGGTTTGGTCAACTGGGTTTAAATGGGTATTTCTTGCAGACCGATGACGGTCAAGTACAGCATTTTGTCGTGAGTCAAGCAGACTTGCAATACAAAAGAGCCATTCTTTTAGACGAAATCATCAATGTACGTATCGATAAAGTCGAATTAAAACCTGCCAGCATTATTTTTTATCAGAGCATTCATCGTCATGGCTCAGACAGCTCTTCTACCGATCATACGAATGACAATACCAACGCTAAAAACAGTTTATTGAGTAGCACCAAAATCGTCATCGCTTGTGTGCAAAATCAAGTCAGGACAGAGCCTGTGTCTCATGATGAGTCGGATACTGCCTTGGCTAGCGCCTCGCCCATGCGACCGATTCGTGTCCCAAAAAAGCTACGTGATGCTTTACAAGAAGCGATCAATCAGCCTGTAAATGCACAATGATTCTGACCTATGAGCCTTGATACTGACACGCCTATCGTTGAATTTGAACACCTCTGGGTACATAGCAAACGTATCACGCCAATCAACACTGGTGATCAACGACGTGCAGTTAAAACGAAAATCCATAGCGTGTCTGCCATCTGCGATAAATGGACGACCAAATTTAAAAAAATCTCGACCCCCGATCAGAGGTTGCCGACGCATAAAAAGGTATTGATAAATGACGTTAGCGGTACACTATTAGCAGGGCAAATAACCGTTTTAACAGGCGCTTCTGGCAGTGGCAAGTCCTTACTGCTACGTGTGCTTGCAGGACTATTACCGATGAGCAGCGGTGAGATTTGTTTGCGCAGTCATGATGCATCAAATAGCGGCAGTTATAAAAGCATTCATGATACACCGCCGACCCAGTGGCGCACACGCATCGCCCTACTGGCTCAAAACCCACAGCTGCTAGAAGGCCGTGTGCTTGAAAACTTACAGATGCCCTATCGTCTACAAGCGCATCAACATCTTGACTTTGATATCGACTGGCATATCGCTCAGCTTGTTCAGCTAGAGCGCAGTGCTGACTTTTTACAACAAGAGGCAAGTCATCTCTCTGGTGGCGAGCGCCAACTGGTCAATACCTTACGTCTTTTGCAACTAAATCCACAGGTATTGTTATTAGATGAGCCCACAGCGGCTTTAGACATCGATACCTCAACCCAGCTAGTGAATCTACTGGTTAACTGGTTGCGCGGCGATGCACAGCGCACCATATTGTGGGTGACTCATGATACACAAGATATCATGCCATTAGCCGACAGGCATTGGCACATGCAGGCAGGCGTATTAACCAAAATGCGCTAGGGTATGTTAAACATTCAAATATTAGGACTGCTGATCGCGAAAGTCGACTTTTAATCATGACCGCCCCTAATACTTATTTCCCTCACCTTAACGACATTAATAATGAGCAGCTATGAGCGGTACGGATGATATGCAAATATTCCTCACTTACGGTGATATTGCGCTTGCCAGCAGCTTAATTATTATCGTCCTTATCCTATCATGGCGACTACGCTTAACATTAACCAAAACACTATTAACGGCGGCTGTTCGTACTATAGTCCAACTGAGCTTTATCGGTTTGATTCTGGCATGGATTTTTGCTCGTGAGCAATGGTATGAAGTCCTCCTCATACTGACTATCATGACCTTGATTGCAGGAGGTGCAGCCAAAAATCGTGTCAAGCGCAGCTACAAAGGTTTATTCATCGATACCCTCCTCGCTGTCAGCCTATCAGCCGTATTGGTCACCAGTATCGCCATCTTTGTGATATTAAGAGTGCAGCCGTGGTATACGCCGCAATTTGTCATCCCTATATTGGGCTTAATACTAGGCAACTCTTTAACCGCCATCTCATTGACCAGTAATCAGTTGATTGAAGCTTTTCATGAGCAGCAAGGACGTATTGAAATGATGCTCAGCCTCTCTGCCAGGCCCTTTGAAGCCGTGCATGAGCAGATACGAGCGGCCATCATCAATGGTATGACCCCAACGCTGAACTCTATGCTGGTAGTTGGTATTGTCAGCTTGCCAGGGATGATGACAGGGCAAATACTGGCGGGTGCAGATCCTACTCAAGCGGTACGCTATCAAATTGTCACGATGTTTTTAATCTGTGTTAGCAGCACTTTAGGATGCACTATTAGCGCGTTGCTTATTTATCGGCGTTTTTTTAATAAACATGAGCAGTTCCTTTCACCGTAATATAAGTGACTGACTTTAGAATTGATACAGTGGGCTGTGACAAATTTTCATAGCCTCAATTTTAGTGACACATGTTTATTGACGTATCTATTTTATTGAAAGTCGGCTATAGTTTTGAGATAGCGCTTTGATAGATTATCAACCTCGTCATAATTAGACTTGTTTCTCCTACACCACATATCAACTGTATCTCTTAGTATATTTTATGTACTACTCAGTATCACATACTGGTATTGTTTTAAACCATATTCATGCTAATGTATTGTTTAAATATATCGTTCTTTTGATACTTTGGTTGTAAATAACAGATTAAAAATATTCGGAATAAATACTGTTTTTGTTACCCAGCCATTTTTTCATCTTAGTTAATTACTTACCCCAAAAATAGTTAATTAGAACCATATAATAGCGAAAATTTTACCAACCAGTTGATAAATAAGGATGTTATCGCTCTTAGCGGACACCATTCCACGTCAGCACTGATTTATTTTGTTGATGCGGATATGACTGCTTTCTCACTAAACTTTAACCTATATTAAATCGCAAGGACGCTGACTATGACGTTAAATAAACCTTGGCTTGCCCAATATCCGGCAGGCGTACCGAAGTCGATCGACCCAGATAAATATAACAGCATAGTAGAGCTATACGAAGAATGCTTTGATCGCTTCCGCATGCATCCAATGAGTATCTGTATGGGCGTTACCCATACGTATGATGACATTGATAAGGCGTCACTAGCCGTTGCAGGATGGCTACAAGCCCAAGACTTACCTCAAGGCACGGTGGTTGCGCTTATGATGCCAAACGTCCCGCAATATTTGCCGACGATGATTGGTATCTTGCGTGCCGGTTACGTCTGTACGCCTGTTAATCCTCTTTATACGGGTCGTGAGCTACGCCATCAATTGAATGACTCAGGCGCTAAGGTTATTTTTGTGGTTGATAACTTTGCCCAAGCGCTCGAGCAAGTCATCGACGAGACCAATATTAAGCGTATTGTCCTCTCAAAAATGGGCGATATGATGGGTCTCAAAGGTATCTTAGTGAATACCATCATTCGTCAGGTAAAACGTCTCGTACCCAAATACAAGCTTGATGATCCTAAGCATGAGATAACCAAGTTTCCTGACGTCCTTAAAAAAGGTAGAAACCTGCCATTCCAAAAACCAAAACTGTCTTTGGATAAAACTGCCTTTTTACAATATACTGGTGGTACAACGGGTCTGTCTAAGGGAACCATTTTAACTCAGCGTAATATCGTAGCCGCTGCTATGCAGTCTGAAGCGTGGTTCCGCCCTATTACCTCAGAAATTAACGAGGTATACATCAATCTGGTTATGGCTTTACCGCTATATCATATTTTTGCCTCTATGCTTAGTATGTTAGGCATGCGCTCGGGCCACACTTTTATCTTGATACCTAACCCGCGAGATATACCAGGTTTTATCAAAACCTTATCAAAACAGCCGTTCCATATATTCCCTGCCGTTAATACTTTATTTAAAGGATTGCTTGATAATCCAAACTTTAAAAATTTAGATTTTAGCACCCTGCACCTATCACAGGCAGGTGGTATGGCAGCCACTCCGCAAACAGCCGCACGCTGGTTGGAGGTCACGGGTTGTCCAATGATTGAAGGCTGGGGTATGACTGAAGGTGTGGCAGTAGGTACTAATAACTTAGTAACTGACCGCAATTTTAACGGCACTATCGGCTTACCACTTCCGAGTGTCGATGTCATTATGATCGATGATGATGGCAATCGTGTGGGTCTGAACCAAGCTGGCGAGATGTGTGTCAAAGGTCCTAACACAACATCAGGTTATCTCAACAGAGACAGTAGTGATGACTTTACTAGTGATGGTTACTTCCGTACTGGTGATATCGTCAGCATGGATGAAAAAGGCTATATCACCTTATTAGATCGTAAAAAGGATATGATTTTGGTCTCAGGCTTTAACGTATATCCGAATGAGATTGAGTCTGTGATGCTCGAGTGTGACGGTATTATTGATTGTGCAGTCATTGGTATTCCTGACGAACATCAAGGCGAAGCGGTGAAAATTTATATCGTGCCAGAGGATAATAACGTCACCAAAAGTGTCATCAAAGAGTTTGCACTGGATAATTTGACCGGCTATAAATGTCCACGTCATATCGAATTTGTCAGCGAACTACCAAAGAGTAACGTCGGTAAAGTATTGCGTCAAAAATTGCGTGAAAGGCATGATGCAGATCATCCTCAGTCATAAACAAGCTTAATAAATTTATATATAGCAGTCACATCAATTTAGACATGAAAAGCGCTTCACATAAATTGTGAAGCGCTTTTTTTTGCTCAGCTATTCAAAATGAGGACACGCCCTAAGCTTAGAGTTTGCTGAGCATCTTATTTTTTTCTAATGAGCAAATTATCCTGACCACCAAGATAGGATTCTGTTCGGAAAAAACATCAACGGATTGTAACAGTAACTTCAAAGCATACTCCTTGAGCGCTGCCGTTTAGAACGGCACAAGACATAAAGAAATAAGACCTAGTTATTTTTTCTGCGATATAGAACAGCTTATCCCAACTTATCTACCACTCATCCTTTTTGATTTACAACACATATGACTTCATTTATCAAATTTATATATGGACTGTGAAGTACGCTTATCATAATATCGAATTCAGTTGTAGTTGTGTTAGTGTGTTGCCAAAATATGTCAGTCAATGTTCTAAAGTTTTAATTGATAAGGTTTTTATTGAAAGTGACTTACAAGGGTTATTGAGGCATGACGATATTTTTTAAGTGACATTTTAATCATCAAATGTACTTATTTACCGTTTAATCTACAAGGCAGATCATTCTTTGTGATTGGACAAAATTGTATAAAGGCCACCGTATGTTAGCAGTCAGTTAATAGTTAGGATAGCACTCAGCACTGCATTGCTTACCATGCAATGATTTATGTTGTTGACAGGGATGTGACTACTTTCTTATAAGACCTTAACTTATATTAATATTTAAGGACACTAAATATGACCGTGAATAAACCTTGGCTTGCTCAATATCCTGCAAGCGTACCCAAGACAATCGATCCTGATCAGTACGAAAACCTGATAGAACTCTATGAGGAATGCTTTGATCGCTTCCGTCTGCATCCAATGTCTATCTGCATGGGTGTGACACACACTTATGGAGACGTTGATAAAGCCTCGCTAGCGGTTGCTGCATGGTTGCAAGCCCAAGGTATTCCCAAAGGCAGCGTGGTCGCCCTCATGATGCCAAACGTGCCGCAGTACTTGCCAACGATGATTGGTATTTTGCGCGCAGGTTATATTTGCACACCTATCAATCCGCTCTACACTGGTCGTGAGCTGCGTCATCAACTGAATGATTCGGGCGCTCAGATTATATTTGTGGTCGATAACTTTGCCCAAGCACTTGAGCAAGTCATTGATGAGACTGCCATCAAACGTATTGTCCTCTCAAAAATGGGCGATATGATGGGTCTCAAAGGTATCTTGGTCAATACGGTTATTCGTCAAGTAAAACGCCTTGTACCCAAGTACAAGCTTGACGACCCTAAGCACGAGGTAACCAAATTCCCTGACGTTCTCAAAAAAGGCAGAAACTTACCGTTTCAAGCACAAAAGACCTCTTTAGAGCAAAAGGCTATTTTACAGTACACTGGTGGTACCACAGGGCTGTCTAAAGGTGCTGTGCTGTCGCAGCGTAACGTAGTAGCAGCAGCGCTACAGTCAGAGGCGTGGTATCGCCCTGTGACTTCAGACATCAATGAAGTTTATATCAATATGGTTATGGCCCTGCCGCTCTATCATATTTTTGCTTTTATGCTTAGCCTATTGGGTATGCGTTCAGGATATACCTTTATTTTAGTACCAAATCCGCGTGATATGCCAGGCTTTGTCAAAACACTGTCAAAACAACCCTTCCATATTTTTCCTGCGGTTAATACGCTATTTAAAGGCCTGCTCGATCAACCAAACTTCAAAGATCTCAATTTTAGCTCGTTGCGTATTTCGCAAGCTGGTGGTATGGCTGCTACCGAGCAAACGGCTAAACGCTGGTTAGAAGTGACTGGCTGTCCAATGGTTGAAGGCTGGGGCATGACTGAAGGTGTGGCTGCAGGTACTGCCAACGTCATCACTGATCGTAAGTTCAACGGTACGATCGGCATACCAGTCCCTAGCGTCGACATCATCGTTGTGGACGACAATGGTGAACGTTTAGGACTACATCAAGCAGGTGAGATGTGTATCAAAGGACCAAATGTCACGTCAGGTTACTTCAACAAAGACAACAGCGATGACTTTACTAGCGATGGTTATTTCCGTACTGGTGATATCATTAGCATGGATGAAAAAGGCTACATTACCTTATTAGATCGCAAAAAAGACATGATTTTGGTCTCAGGCTTTAATGTCTTTCCGAATGAAATTGAATCTGTCATGCTCGATTGTGATGGCATTATTGATTGTGCAGTGATTGGTATTCCTGATGAAAACCAAGGGGAAGCGGTTAAAATTTATATCGTTCCTGTAGACAATAATGTTAGCAAAAGCGATATCAAAGAGTTTGCGCTAGACAATTTGACTGGCTATAAATGTCCGCGTCATATTGAATTTGTGAGTGAGCTGCCTAAGAGTAATGTGGGTAAAGTACTGCGTCAAAAGCTACGTGAGCAGCATATGCTAGACAATCCACAAACCTTCTCATAATGAAGATAAAGCCGTACCATAAGGTTTATTATTGATGTATCGCTAAATGGATGCATCAGTAATAAATTCGCAGTAAAAAAAGCCCTCTACATCATCTGTAAAGGGCTTTTTATTATCTGAATTTATGTCAATCTAAACACCATTAACTCAGTTTATTGAGTACTTGTAATGGTAAATGTTTCATTGCATGACTGACCATAGACCAAGGCAAGCTAGGCACGCAAGCTTCTTGAACACCCGCTTCGATTGCAGCAACCATTGCTTTGGTACCCGTATCTACATCTACTTCAAACGGTAACGGCTTGGCATTTTCGTTGATTTCAGTACGAATATAGCCAGGATAAATAGTAGAAACGTTAATCGGCAATTTGGTCAACAGCATATCAGCTCGAATGCCTTCTGCCAAATGCGCCAGCCCCGCTTTAGTCGCACCGTAGGTGGTCAGATGCCTAGGTAGACCGCGCATCGCTGACATACTCGATATCACCACCAAATGACCACTATTCTGTGCTCGAAAAATACCCATGGCGGCTTCACACTGTGCCAACGCTGCAATAAAGTTAATCTCAGCAGTGCGGCGATTGGTCTCAAAACGACCTTTACCGATACGGCGACTCTCACCGACACCAGCATTGACCACAACACGGTCAATACCACCAAAGTCAGCGGCAAAAGCATCGAAAATCTCAAAAACTGCATCGTAGTCACTGACGTCTAATACTCGATATTCAACGCGAATATTGGGATAAGCTGCCATTAATTCTGACTTCAAACTCTCTAAGCGCTCAGTACGACGGGCACAGATAGCGAGGTTATAGCCAAGCTTGGCAAACAGTCGAGCCATGCCCTCGCCTAAGCCTGAGCTAGCACCAGTGATTAAAATGGTTTTATCACGTCCTACTTGCTGCTTATTTAAGCTTTTAAGATAGCGTGACGGTTGAATCGCACTCAATACCTGTTGCTGACTTTGCTTAGTACCTTTTGTGACTAAGCTCATTAATTGGTTTTTCATAAACAATCCTTTGTATATCGATAACGAAATAGCTTTCACACGCCCTAACCACTAAATCGCGGTCATGTATTCAGCGCCTTGTATGTCGCCAAAATAACAGTTTTCTCGTCTATCGCCAAGTGACAAAGCGTTTTCCGTCAGCAAACAAGTGACTATATTCATTAAGAGACATTAGACGTGTGCTCTGATCTTTTAGCGTAATAGACGTCACCCCTGTATTGACCAAGCTTTTATTGAGCTGATAAGCAGTCTGGCTACCTTGCTGCAATAGCTGCGCGGTAATAGCAGCGATCACGCCGCCTGAGGTAAAGACCAATACTGTACTATGGTGATCTAAGCTTAAGCTCGCCACTTGCATACGTATTTGCTCAACTGCTTGTTGGGCACGGCTGCTGAACTGTGACCAACTCTCAAGATAGTCATGGTCATCATCACCCGCATGCCAGCGCTGCATCGCTCGATCGAACAGCTCAGCTAGACGTGTCGCTGGAATATCTGCCTTTGCAATTTCAATCGCAATGGCTGCTTTACTAGCAAAAGCAGGATTGGATTTGACCAATACATCTTTATGATTAAACTCATCAAACTGTGGAATGATGTAGCTGTCAGGCTCATTTATATCGAGCGCGGCTAAAATGGGTGCCTCGTTGCTGTTATCCATAGAGGACTGGTAGCTCTCCCAAAAATGTCGTGCCGAGTCTTGTTGCCGTACTAAGCTGCCACTAAAAATAGCGTCGATTCTGCGCTGAGTCGTCGCATAATGCTGACCGAGCATTTGCGCTTGAATACTGCCTAGCTCTGAGAGCTGATCATAATTTTCTTGTCCAAATGATGCTTGACCATGACGTGCCAAAAGTATGGTTGTCATAAATAATCCCTTTTGATTGTATTCACTAAATGGCTGCTTTTAAGAAAATTAATTGTCAGAGGCATCCGTACTTTTAGCAAAATAGCCTTTTGGTAAAATACCTTTGACCACTTTTTGTACTGGGCTTGGTAGCTGTTCAATCATTTGTGCGTCGACACCCATGTCTTTTAGATGCGGCTGTACATGAGTATTGAACAGCATCTCACCTTCATACTGCGCTATCAGCTTAAGACATTTAGCGTGCAATACATGGACGATAAGCCAAAAATTCTTAAAGGCTGGATTGGTCGTTTGTTTATTATAGTAGCGATAGTAAATTTGCTGGACAATGCCCGCCAGACGGAATAGACCAAACACTTCATAAAAGGTCCAGTTGGCTATCTCTAAGCCCGTTTTTTCAAGATAATAGTCGACCACTTCATCACGGGTCATCATGCCTTTCAAATGTGTTGGCTGACGGCGTGACTGCTGCATGACGATGTTGTCATCTGCTTCAATCCAATAAGCCAAGGCGCTGCCCAAATCCATCAAAGGATCGCCAAGGGTTGCCATTTCCCAATCGAGTACGCCAATCACTTTGGTCGGGTCATCAGCTGCCAAGATCACATTATCAAAGCGCCAATCGTTGTGAATAACGCAAGTTTTGCTATCAGCAGGCGTGTGCTTGCCAAGCCATTGTCGTACCAGTGCAAAGCTTGGTACGTTAGGCGTTTTGGCTTTGACATAACGTTTATCCCAGCCCGTGACTTGACGCTCACAATAACCGTCACCACGACCCAGCGTGACCAAATCAGGATGTTCGGTATAATCCACTTGATGCAATTCAACCAAAGCGTCGACGACATTGGTACATAATGTACGGGTCTGCGCTTCGTCTAAATCAATGCCTTTTGGCAAATTGGCACGAGGAATGATGCCTTCCATGCGCTCCATGACATAAAAGTCGGCACCAATGACAGTTTCATCGGTACATAAGGCAATCATCTTGGGTACATAGGGATAAGCATCTTTTAATGCTTTTTGTACGGTATATTCGCGTACCATATCGTGCGCTGACTTGGCTTTGGTGCCTTTTGGTGGACGACGCAAGATTAAATCTTGGCTCTCGCCTTCACCCTCATATTGCAGACGATACGTCCAGTTTGACGCGCCGCCTGAAAATTGCGTGACCGTTGGCTCGCCTTTTATATCAACACCTTGCTCACGTAGCCAGTTGCTGACTGCGTGGGCGTCGAGCTCTTCGCCCTCGCGGACATCACCGCCTTTATCAAGTACTTTATTATTAGTTGCGCTGTTTGTCATGCCAGTATCGTTGGCATGGTTATCAGTTGCCATGAGACAATCCTTATCATGTGGTCATTTATTTTTATAACATATATGAGTGATGAAAAATTCACTATCAAATATTGATAGTGAATTTTTCATTGGGTTTTATGTCAGGCCTATTGTTAAACGAATGGCCATTGAAGCCTATGACTACGCTGTTTAGCAAGCACAATTATGCTTTAGCAGGTTTAGACGGACGGCTAAAACCTTGACGCTTGAGCTCTAACTTAGCAATCATGGTTTTATGCACTTCATCAGGACCATCCGCTAAACGTAATACACGTGCTTGCGCATAAAAGCTTGGCAGCATCGTATCTTGGCACACGCCCATTCCACCATGAATTTGAATCGCCATATCAACTACTTCTTGCAACACCGTCGGCGCAACCACTTTAATAGCAGAAATTTCAGTCAATGCTGCTTTTGTACCTTGCGCGTCCATTTTTTGCGCGGCATACAAAGTCAGCAGACGTGCTTGGTCAATCTTGATACGCGCTTCAGCGATACGCTCAAAATTGCCACCCAACTGTAATAATGGTTTGCCAAAGGCCGTACGTGACATGCCACGCTTAACTGCCAATTCTAGAGATTTTTCAGCAGCGCCAATACAACGCATGCAATGATGAATACGACCTGGCCCTAGACGACCCTGCGCAATCTCAAAGCCCATACCTGGTCCACCGATAAAGTGACTGACCGGCACGCGTACATCATTAAAGCTGACTTCGCCATGACCATGCGGTGCATCATAATCGCCAAATACTTTGAGCATACGTTCGATGTTGACACCCGCTGTTTTCGCTGGCACCAATACCATAGAATGCTGCTGATGACGACCTTTGCTCTCATCAGGGGTGTAAGCCATCACAATCAGTACATCGACCGCAGGATCGCCAAGACCAGATGACCACCATTTGCTGCCATTGATGATGATCTCATCACCGTCAACTACGGCTGTGGCTTGCATATTGGTCGCATCGCTTGAAGCAACATCAGGTTCTGTCATACAAAAAACCGAACGGGTTTTGCCCTCTAAAATCGGCATCATCCATTTTTCTTGCTGCTCTTGCGAGCCATAGCGCCACAATAGTTCCATATTGCCGCTATCAGGAGCATTACAGTTAAATACATAAGGCGCAAGTAAACTGCGACCGGTCAACTCTGCAATGGGTGCGTAATCGGTCACTGAAAGTCCAGCACCTAAAGTATCATCGGGCAAAAATAGATTCCACAAACCCGCTTCGCGTGCTTGTTTACGTAGGCTTTCATACTTTTCTGGCCACTGCCAGTTTTTCCAATTGCCATCCGGATTTTGCGCATGGCATTCTTGCCAAAACTGCGCTTCGATCGGCTCGATTTGGGTTTCGATAAATGCTTTGACTTTGGCGTGCATGGCTTGACCATGTTCTGTTGCCGTAAACATCAATGTATTGTCAGACATAGGTGACATCCTTTTCTTTGTTGAATATTTTCATCAAGCTTCGATTAAAAAGTTGATGGAATCTTTATAGTGTACGTACGTATACTGTCTTCTGTATGCATCATTTATAACACAGCAATTATTATTAAACAGCAAAAAGGCGCGACCAGCTAGGACACGCCTTTTACAAAACACAAACAATGCATCAATAAGAATCAAAACCCTAAAACACTATATATCCATTAATACAATGATATCTAACGCTATTTTAGGATATTTAAACGACTGTTAAAATCAAAACGTGCTAACGCATCCGGCAGCTTATTAATTGCCAAGCTTACGGTCGCTTCTGCCGCTTGAGCCAATCCTAATTTTTCAGCGAGGGTTGGTTTCTGGCGTGAATGCAGTGCGTATACTTCATTGTCTTCCATACGCTCTAAAATATAGCTGTCTGACGTTTGCAAGCTATCGATCAAATTAAGTTTTAATGCATCTTCGCCATACCAATGCTCTCCAGTGGCCACTTTTGCGACATCCAATGTTGGACGATAGTTATTCACAAAATGTTTGAATAGCTCGTGCGTCTGCTCTAGTTCTTCTTGATATTTGGCACGATCTTCGGCATCGTTTTCTCCAAAGACAGTGACTGTGCGCTTGTAGTCGCCAGCGGTAAACATCTCATAATCGACGTCATGGTTTTTTAGCCATTTATGGAAGTTTGGCAATTGTGATACCACACCGATTGAGCCAATAATGGCAAATGGTGCCGCCACTACCTTATCCGCGACGCACGCCATCATATAGCCACCGCTCGCTGCGACTTTATCGACACAGACAGTTAGCTTTAGACCAGCGTCTTTTAAGCGAACCAATTGCGCTGCCGCTAACCCATAACCATGCACCAAACCACCGCCTGACTCAAGACGAACGACTACCTCATCACCTTTGTTAGCCGCACTGATTAACGTGCTAATTTCTTCGCGCAGATGCTTAACTGCGGTTGCTTTGATATCACCATCAAAGTCGAGAACGAAAACTTGTGACTTATCATCGGCATTCTTTTTCTTATTTTTGGTTTTTGCTTTTAATGCCTGTTTGGCTGTTTTAGCCATCGTTTTTCTGAACTGCTTAAGCGCCGCTTTACCTTGCGTGGCTTCCATTAAGTCTTCACGGCGTTGTTCTTGGTTTTTATTTAGATGAATGACTCGCAATTCAACAGGATTTTTAGCAGGATGAAAAAGCATGAGCAGTATTCCTTACATTATTAAGATAACTTTATTGAGATAAATTTAATAGGATCAATAGGATTTTATAAGTGAGCTTGATATGTGCACAGCGGCTCATGTTTTCAAGCAAAATGACAATATTTAACCCAATGCAGATGTTACGGGATAAATACCCTCTATACCGAAGCATTCCTGCGTTTTGATTGGACTCAGCTGGTTGTATAACAAGGGCAGATTAGGCATAATATGCGTTTATATCATATTTTCTGCAGCCAACGTGATGACCATTTGTCTTAATCGCGTTGTTTGTGCTTTTTTTTGCGCATCGCTTGAATCGTGCAACAATGGCTGCATTATTTTATTTCGAATTGGGCTGACAACTGGATAATTATATTATGACGCATAGCGAATACCGAGACGAATATTGCGGAGCCGTAACCGAAAGCTTACTTGAGCAAACCATTAATATCGTAGGCTGGGTACATCGTCGTCGCGATCACGGTGGCGTAATTTTCTTAGACATGCGTGACCGCGCGGGCATCTTGCAGGTCGTCATTGACCCTGATACCCCAGAAGCTTTTGCGATTGCTGATGCCGTACGTCCTGAATATGTGCTAAAAATTACTGGCCGTGTACGTCGCCGTTATGAAGGTACTGAAAACAATAGCATGACCAGTGGTCAAATTGAGCTATTGGCTAAAGAAATTGAAGTATTGGCGAAATCTGAAACACCGCCATTCCCATTGAATGATGAAAAAACCACAGTTTCAGAAGACTTGCGTCTAAAATATCGTTATCTTGATATGCGCCGTCCGCAAATGCAAGAGCGTATGGTTTTCCGCGCCAAAGCGACCTCAGCGATTCGTCGTTATTTAGACGATCATGGTTTCTTGGATGTTGAGACGCCTATTTTGACTCGTGCGACGCCAGAAGGTGCTCGTGATTATCTTGTGCCTTCACGTACCCGTCCAGGTAACTTCTTTGCATTACCGCAGTCGCCACAGCTGTTTAAGCAATTGTTAATGGTGTCAGGTTTTGACCGTTATTATCAAATCGCTAAATGCTTCCGCGATGAAGATTTACGTGCCGATCGTCAGCCTGAATTTACTCAGGTGGATATTGAGACTTCTTTCTTGAATGAAGAAGAAATCATGAACATCAACGAAGGTCTGATCAAGCATTTGTTCAAAACTATGATGGACGTTGAGTTTGAGCAGTTCCCTCGCATGACTTACGCAGAAGCAATGCGTGACTATGCTTCAGACAAACCTGATTTACGTATTCCACTAAAACTGGTCGACGTTGCAGATTTGATGAAAGATGTTGACTTCAAAGTGTTCGCAGGTCCTGCTAACGATCCTAAAGGTCGTGTTGCTGCTCTACGTATCCCTGGTGGCGCTTCGATTAGCCGTAAGCAAATCGATGCCTATACCAAATTTGTCGGTATTTATGGTGCACGCGGTTTGGCTTATATCAAAGTCAATGACGCTAGCAGCGTCAACAATGGCGTTGACCAAGAATCTGGTCTACAATCTCCTATCATCAAAAATATGACCGATGATGTATTAGTAAGCTTGATTGAGCGTACTGGTGCAGAAGACGGCGATATTATCTTTTTTGGTGCGGATAAAGCCAGTGTCGTCAATGACGCAATCGGCGCTCTACGTCAAAAAATTGGTCTAGACCTTGAAATGACGACTTGTGAATGGGCACCACTTTGGGTCACTGATTTCCCAATGTTTGAAGAGACTGACGATGGTCGTTGGACGTCAATGCATCATCCGTTCACCAAGCCTAAAGGCTCAGTTGAAGAGTTGAAAAACAACCCAGAATCGGCCCTATCTATCGCATATGATATGGTATTAAACGGTACTGAAGTTGGTGGTGGTAGCTTACGTATCAATACCTTTGATATGCAGCAAGCCGTACTTGAAGCTTTAGGTATCGGCGAGCAAGAAGCTGAAGACAAGTTTGGTTTCTTACTTGATGCATTAAAATTTGGTGCGCCACCACATGGCGGTTTAGCCTTCGGTTTGGATCGCTTAATTATGCTTATGGTAGGCGCTGAGTCTATTCGTGACGTGATTGCCTTCCCAAAAACTAAAACTGCTGAGTGCCCATTAACCCAAGCCCCTGCTGAAGTTGATAGCAAGCAGCTACGTGATCTTGGTATTCGTGTGCGCGAAAAAGCTCAGGCTGATGCCAAATAACCTGCTCAATAATTGGTCTCATGATGCTCAGATCTGTTTTACATTGTTTGTTACATGATTCATCACCATGCGAATGGTCATGAATCCGTATCATATTTTCAAATTCGTGCCATTATCTGTGTTGCAGATATTGGCACGTTTTGTTGCGTGGGTGATTATAAAAATACCCAGTCTGAGTATCATGCGTACCGTCAATATTAATATAGCACTGACCCGCCACGAGTTACCAGACAATGAAAAACGATCCTTAGTCAAAGATATTATTTACCACCAATGTATGACCAGTATTGAGTCTATCAAAAGCTGGGCAATGCCACCTGAGTGGAGTATCGCTCAGATTCGGGATGTCCATAATAAAGACATTCTTTTAGAAGGACTGGCTAGCCCGAATGGTATGCTCGCCATCGTACCGCATTTGGGTACGTGGGAGATGATGAATGCTTGGCTCAATCAATTTGGCTCACCAACCATCATGTACAAGCCCGTTAAGGGCAATATGACTGATGACTTTATACTGCAAGGTCGATCACGCCTCAATGCAACGCTAGTACCCACTGATGGTAGCGGCGTCAAAGCCATATTCAAAACCCTCAAACAAGGGGGCTTTAGCATTGTATTGCCCGATCATGTTCCTGACCCTTCAGGCGGTGTTGTCGTACCGTTCTTTGGTGTTAAAACGTTAACCAGTACTCTCGCCTCCAAACTCGCTAGCAAGACCAAATGTGCGTTGGTCGGCTTATCTTGTATTCGCCGTGACGATGGTCGTGGTTTTGATATTTATTGTTATAAACTCGATAGTCCGGCCTTATATGACCGTAATACCGAAACAGCAGCTCATGCGCTCAATCAGTCTATGGAGCACATGATTAAAGACAACTGTAGCCACTATATGTGGGGCTATCGACGTTTTAAACGCATCCCAACTTTAGGCAATCCCTACCGTGCTAATGAAACAGTATTGGCAGATTTCATTCGTGCCAATCGAGATCATTTATCTTTGTCTGCTGCCTCGTTAGCGACCAAATCATTACCTCCTGATAGTGACGCTAATCACAAAAACGTACTAAACGAGAATCAGCAGTAATAACCATACAAATTTTTGAACGTTTAAACATATCGTCAATGATAGCTGTGCTAACATTGACTCATACTTTTATGCCTTTTGCTTTTGAGAGTAACATTTTTTCATTCACATCAATACGAGTGCACTATGGTAACTGACGTAGCCGAAAATTTATCGACAAATCGCCCGCAAAAAGACACCATGCGTGCTGGACAACGGTATATTATTTGTATGAAATGGGGCGATAAGTACGGCCCTGAATACGTCAATCGTCTGTATAACATGGTCAATCGCCATTTAACATTAGATTTTCAGATGATCTGCCTAACCGATGATAGTACAGGTATCGACACTGCTATTGCCTGTTACCCTATACCTGAAATGGATTTACCAGATGGTCCTGAACGTGGCTGGAAAAAACTGACGACCTTTAAGCCAAATTTATATGATCTAAAAGGGGTCGCGCTATTTTTAGATATCGATATCGTTATCGTTGATAATATTGATAGTTTTTTTACTTACAAAGCCAAATATAATGATAGCGTCGTCATTATCCGTGACTGGAAAAAACCATGGCGGATGATTGGTAACAGCTCGGTCTATCGCTTTAATATTGGTATGAATACCTATCCCGACTTGCTGGCAAACTTTGAACGTAACTTTGAGACCATTCGTACCCAAGTTCGTCACGAGCAAGCCTATCTATCCAACTATTTGCATGAATATCACCACTTAGAGTATTGGGATAAGACATGGTGCGTTAGCTTCAAATACCAATGTATCGCGCCCATTCCCTTTAACCTAGTGCGTAAACCTACTTTGCCTGATGATGCAAAAATCGTTATTTTTCATGGTGAGATCAATCCACCAGACGCCATTGCTGGCGGCGGCGGTAAATGGTATCGACATGTAAAACCAAGCCCATGGTTAAAAAATCACTGGCAATGATCGTTTAAATAATAACAATATTTGAATGGTTCAAAGACAGTCCAAATCATTTAAAGGCAATGCATCACGACGATATTTGAAATCAACTACTGGGAAGAAGTCAACTACTAGGAAATAGTATGGCGCTATACTTGAGGTTACCTGCTACGGCTAGGTTTAATATTGATAATGAGCTTATCGTTATCGATGCTTTTAATGCCAATGAGCCAGAGCAAAGCCTGCACAAGAAAAACGTTAACATTATCGCCTCAGGCCCCTCTATACAACAACTACCATTATCAGAGCTGTTGGACACGCCTACTATCTTTGTCAATGGTAGCATCAGTCTAACTGAGAAACATTGCTTCACCGATATCGTCGGCTATGTCATTAGCGATGCACGCTTCATTCATCATCAACCTGAGATTTTACAGCAGTATTATACTGGTCAACCTCTGTATGCAACGCTAGCTGTGTTTGAAGCGATGGCAACAGCCCTCCCCAATATCATGCGGACTTACCATCATGTCATGCGTGTATTGTATCCAGTAGACAGACCCTGGGGCGTCAAATCAAATAAGCTGTCATTTAGTAAGCTGATTTTTAAGAAAAAGCTACTAAATAAGAAAATGCCGTTATCATACTTTATCAACCATCCAGATTTTATTATTGATGACAGCTATAGAGCAGTTAATATCGGCGTATCTCTAAATATTACGCATGGCTTTGTAGAGGCAGGAACTGTCGCTTATGTGGCCACGCAGTTGGCTTTCTCACGTCATGCGGCTACTATCCACTTATACGGCATCGATTTGCTCAACAGTGAGCAGCCACGCTTCTACGAAAACAAGAACAACAGCGCCCCAAGTATGCTTAGTAAGGTCATGAGCGAGCGCATTGTACCTTCGTTTAACTTGCTAAGTAGAACTTATAAGTCGCATGGTGTCTCTGTCATTAATCACTCCCCTGTCTCCAAAACACTATTCGATGATTTCTAATACTCATGAATTCAACACCGAACCAAACGCTAAGTATTGCTGGGCGATGTGATTCGGCAGTAGTTGCTGATTTAGCGGTACTATATAGTGTGTTGGATCGTCTATTGCCTGATCGATGAGTATAGCCAACCCATCGATGTCACCTACTGGTACTAAGCTCTTAGCGGGTAACAGCTCCCTTGGACCAAACGGGCAATCAGTACTTATTACAGGTACGTCTAACGCTTGCGCCTCAACGATGGTATACCCAAAACCCTCAAACTTAGAGGCCATTATCAGCAAGGCTGCTGAGGCAATTAATGGATAAGGATTGGCTTGAAACCCAAGAAACTTCACACAATCGTCAATGCCAAGCGCCGTAGCTAACTGTTTAATCTCACTCTCCAGCCTTCCCTTACCCACCAACACCAAAGGATAGCGCCGTGCTGTTTTGGCATAGGCATGCAGTAAGTCGTGATGACCTTTCATGCTATCGAATGAGGCAACGTGAATCATATAGTCTTTATACGTTATACCGAATTGGCTGAGAGTTAACGATTGCTTGGCGGCTTTTTGTATATTATCGACAGCGCAAGGATTATAAATGGTCGTCGTTTTATTCACATCGCCTATCAGTGCCAATAAATCCTGACGCGCCCCATCGCTGACACAGCTACACGGATGGGCGCCATAGACCATTTTTAGATGATTTATAGTCTGTACCGGCGCATCTAATAATGGATTCTGAAACTGCTTAGATAGCGCCGTGTGTAGTACATTTACGATATTTGGTAATCGACTATATGCCATAATCCAGTTTATTTTATAGATGTTGGCCAATATCAGATCTGGTGTTCCTATTTGACTCAGTACATAATCATCGATACGCCTAGCGACTGCTTCATAGGCCTGTGCTTGGTTAGATTTTGGCTCTATATTTTGCTCAGAAAACACCTCGTCATATGGCACTACATGATATTGAACACGTGAATCTAATGGCATATCTTGAGTATATTCGAGACAAAGCACATGAACATTATAATTTAAATCAGCATAAGCACGTGCCAAAGTCGTGACCATGCGCTCAGCACCGCGACCTTCCAGCGCCTTTAGTATTAATAGAATAGTAGGTGACATCAGTGTCTCAGCTCACAATTTTATTGAGGTATAAGTAGGAAGGATCAGCCAAATGAGTGTATCAATAGTCATAATTATTGCAGCGTTCTGACTTTATATGCTAGTCTCATCTACCTTTAGATCTTTATTTTTATTGATTGAAGGATAGTCATGGCTTGCCTGACTTCCCATAGCATAACAAACCATAGCATAGCAAAATAATCATCAATTTTTATTGTATAAACCCACTAAACCTTGTCAATACTCATATCAACAAATATCATCGCTGGATTGATGTAGCTAATACAAACATCAGCGTGTTGATAGAACATGTTTACAAAAAACAGGATCAGTCATGAAGCAACCTGACGAGAAAACATTAGATGTTGTCATCGCCTGGGTGGATGGTGCAGATCCCATGCTCAAACAAAAAAGAGAAGGTTATAAATCAGGCAAAGCAGTCGCTTCAGATGCAATCACGGCCACGCGTTTCGCTAGTGACGACGAGATATACTATAATATAGCGTCTATCATTAAATACGTGCCTTTTTGTCGTCATATATATATTGTCACCGACCAACAACGACCAGCATTCATCGATGATTTTGCCAAGCAAAATATCTGTTCAGCAGATAAAATACGTATTGTGGATCATAAAGAGATGTTCGTTGGTTACGAGCAGTTTTTACCCACTTTCAATACCCGATCGATTGAGACGATGATATGGAATATTAAGGGACTGTCTGACTATTTCATCTATATGAATGACGATTTCTTTTTTAATCAGCCCGTGAGGATCAATGACTTTTTGGACGGTGAAAAAATTATCATTCATGGGCAATGGCGTAAAAGTGCTGCGTTAAATGCCAAGCTTAATTTTCGAAAATCTCGCTTCAAACTGTTTGGAACACCGATACAACCGAGGCACACGATAGCGCAAATGTTAAGTGCTAAAATACTTGATATGGATAAATTTTTTGAGATTCATCACTATCCTCATATTGTCGATAAAAATATTTTAAAAGCCCATTTGTTGGATAATCCTCAATTATTGACAGAGCAAATAAAGTACAAATTCAGAAATGTTGCGCAAGTAAACCCCATAACACTGATGAATCATTTAAAAATCCAAAAAGGCCAAGCCGAGTTGAAACCCGATACGTCTATCAACTATCTAAAAAATGAGAAGGGTGTCGAGGACTTTATAACCGATTTGCACAAAAAATCTATTAAATATGGGTGCATACAAAGTCTGGATTTACTTGAAGCGAACTCCTATCAAAAAATTACCACTGCTATGGTGCAAAAATTCTCAGCTTATTTACCCTCGTCATTATTGTTAAATGGCAATAAATAGCAATAAACTTAAAATAATAAACAAAAGACAACTTTGGATATATTATGAAAATAGCAGTAGTAGGTACAGGCTATGTAGGCTTATCAAATGCAATGCTATTGGCACAGCACAATGAAGTCGTCGCTGTCGATGTCATCGCTGAAAAGATTGACCTGCTGAATGCGAAGCAGTCGCCGATCGAAGACAAAGATATCGAAGATTTCTTATCACATAAAAATCTCAACTTTTCTGCAACACTTGATGCTGCGACAGCCTATGAAGGGGCTGATTTTATCATCGTCGCAACGCCGACCGATTATGATACCAAAACCAATTATTTCAATACATCAACAGTAGAAGCAGTGATTGAGCAAGTACTTCTAGTCAATCAGCAAGCGACTATTATTATAAAATCCACAGTGCCCGTTGGCTATACCGCTAGTATTAGAGAGCGACATGAAACGGATCGCATTATTTTTTCGCCTGAGTTTTTGCGAGAAGGTAAAGCACTACACGACAATCTTTACCCTTCTCGAATTATTGTGGGCGCACAGTCTGAACAGGCACAGCAGTTTGCTAAGTTATTGCTTGAAGGCGCTATCAAAAAAGAAGTACCGCTACTATTTGTAGAATCAACTGAAGCTGAAGCCATTAAACTGTTTTCTAATACCTACCTAGCGATGCGCGTGGCCTATTTTAATGAGCTCGATACTTACGCACAAACCTTTGGGCTTGAAACCAAACAAATCATAGAAGGTATTGGCTTAGACCCACGTATAGGTAATCATTATAACAATCCGTCATTTGGCTATGGTGGTTACTGCTTGCCCAAAGATACCAAGCAGCTACTCGCAAATTATGACGAGGTACCAAGCAATCTTATTAGGGCTATTGTTGATTCCAATAGAACCCGTAAAGACTTTATTGCAGATAAAATCATAGAAAAACGGCCAAAAATCGTGGGCATACATCGACTGGTCATGAAAAGTGGATCAGACAATTTTAGAGCTTCTGCCATACAAGGTATTATGAAGCGCATCAAGGCAAAAGGTATCGAAGTCGTTGTTTATGAGCCTGCACTACAAGAAAGTGAATTTTTTAATTCCCGAGTTATTCAAGATTTAGAAGCATTCAAATCGATGAGTGATATCATCGTGGCAAACCGCCTATCTACTGACATACAAGATGTCTCTGATAAAGTATTTACAAGAGACCTATTCGGGAGCGACTGATGAAAGTTTTAGTCACGGGTGCTGCAGGCTTTATTGGTTTTCATTTGATCAAAGCGCTACTGGAAACAGACTTATCTGGTAAAGACCACTTTATCGTTGGTATTGATAATATCAACGACTATTACAATGTGGGTTTGAAAGAAGAGCGCTTGAAGATATTAAGTGAAATATCAACACCAGAAAACTTTACGTTCATTAAGTTAGACCTTGCTGATCGCGATGCTATGTCAAACCTTTTCTCTGGTTATCAGTTTGATACTGTTATTAATTTGGGTGCCCAAGCGGGCGTACGCTACTCTATCGAAAACCCAAACGCCTATATTGATTCAAACGTGGTTGGCTTTGTTAATATACTTGAGGGCTGCCGTCACCACAATATCAAGCACTTAATCTATGCCAGCTCTAGCTCTGTCTATGGTATGAATATCAAACAACCATTTACGACTGCTGATTGTGTTGACTTTCCTATCAGCCTATATGCCGCTACCAAAAAGTCCAATGAGCTCATGGCGCATAGCTACAGTCATTTATACAACATCCCTACGACAGGATTAAGGTTCTTTACGGTTTATGGTCCCTATGGTAGACCTGATATGGCTTATTTTTCTTTTACCAAAAAAATTCTGGCTGGCGAACCCATTGATATCTACAATAACGGTGATATGCAGCGTGACTTTACCTACATTGATGATATTATTAAAGGCATCATAGGAGTAATGAAAAAAGTACCGGCTAACCAACACTCTGGTATTACGACAGCAGCAGCCCCTTATAAAATTTATAATATCGGTAATAACCAACCTATTACGCTGCGTCGTTTCATCACCGCCATCGAGGATGCTTGTGGTATAAAGGCCAATGAAAACCTGCTACCCATGCAGGCAGGCGATGTGCCCATTACTTATGCAGATATAGACGAATTGGTGGATGATATTGGATTTAAGCCTGAAACCAATATAGAAGATGGTATTGAAAAATTTGTCGCTTGGTATAAACAATATTATTCAGTTTGAATAAGTAATTATCTCTAAAACCCGTGTTATAGATGTTAAAGCTTTAATATCGTTGTATTTTCTCAAAGGATTTTGATGACATGACTACACCTTCTAATTGGCAAAGAAAATTGCTACTCATGTTTCGAAGTGAAAAAAGATTGAATGCGGGCAAGGTTATCAAAAACTATGATGGCAAAAGCTTTGACGACATGAAAGTAACAACGATTACAGAGTCAATGTGCGATATTGAGACCTTGACAGACGAACGTAAGAGCAAGGCGTTAGAATGTCATTTAAATAACTTAAAGCATCAATCCTTGGGTGAGTCTGAACTCTGCTTTTATCACAATACGCTCATTATATTGATGCGCCGTAAATACAAAATGGACAAAATATTTGCAGAATTCGAAAGGCTATGGGTGGCAGAGAACCATTATTTATTAGAAAACCTGTCACTACGCTGGATAGTTTCAGCCTGCGATACTTTCATCGATCACTCAGATAACGTCAATAGAGCCGCTATTTTGATGAATGTCATTACACTAATGAATACTGTCCGAACTTATGAGACCAAAAACTTTTTACAAGCCCCTCCTGATGCTGAACCCATACCATTATTAGATGAAAAAACCGACATATTGTATGCCGGCGATTTGTCTCTATATGATGGTCTCACGTATTTTCGTATCGGCACCGATGATAGTCTGAGAAATATGCGCAAGCGCTATCACAAATTCCACAAAGTCGACAAATTAGCTACTACTATACTGCTTGCTGTATTCGAAAAACTACAGAATAACCAGAGTGCTTTTGCCTCGCTACGGCAATTGCATAGAGATGATTGGTCCAAATGGTGGTTAGATTAAGATCTCTTATCTGTATTCTCAAAATTCGATGCGAATTCAATATATTTCTTTGCTATTGTGACAGGAAGGAGCGTTTCACTAAATTCAGACTGAAATTGCTCTGGATTCTTCATTGCTAAGCTTAGTTTAGCTGCAATAGCATCTATGTCTCTCATAGGCATTAGGTTTTTCTGAGGCAATAACTCACTGGGTCCAGACTGGCAGTCAGTACTGATGACTGGTGTTCCTAAAACTAAAGACTCTGCAATCACCAAAGCAAAACCTTCCCAGTCAGAAGTTAGTACTTTAAATTGCGCATGCTTTATATAGGGAAAAGGGTTCTCATGGAAGCCTAAAAAAACCACCTTGTCTTCTAGCTTGAGCTCTACGACCAACGCCTCTATCTTACTTTGAAGCTTGCCTTTGCCCAACAGAAGCAACGGTAAAGACTGATCTGTCTTTGCATAAGCTCTCAACAGCACATCGTGACGTTTTGCTTCTTTAAAACTGCCAACGTGAATAATGTAATTTTGATATTCTGGAATAAAAGCATCAGCTAATTTTTGAATACCGTCTCTATCAATTGGATTATGTATTGCCGTTGTTGAAGTAACATGACCAAAGTTTTCTACAAAATCCTTTTCTACGCCATTACTGACACAGGCACAAGGATTTTTGGAATAAATTCTCGTAAAGTTTTCTTTTCTCTGATGACCAACATCTGTTTTTCCAAACTTATAAAGTAGTGACAAAGTATTATGAATCACGTAAATGATGTTTGGCAGACTACTGTAGCTAAAGATACTATCTGAACGATCAAGGTTCGACAAAATGATATCAGGTTGTCCAATATTTTTTTTGACATAACGATCTACCGCATAAGCAAAAAACTTATCGCGACGCTGTGCTCCTGGTATCATCTTATAGGGTTTGAATTTGAGCATATGATAAATAAGGTTTGGATTAAGATCGTATTCGACCCTTGGCTTAAACCTTAAAATATGTACTTCGTATCCCAATTCATAAAATCCCTGTCCTAAAGTAAGAACAACTCGCTCTGCCCCTCCACCTTGTAGACAATTAATAGCGAGCAACGCTATTTTTTTATGCTGCTTCATAAACGATAACCTATGGATGAATTTCTATTCATTTAGTGTGTGAAATATTATTATGTTAAATGAATCAACGCTTGAATAATTTTGCAAATAGAGATTTGGAGGCTTTGGGACGAGTCACCTTATTGCCAATATAGCCTTGCTGGGATTTCTTTGGAAAAGCACCAAAAGGCTCAATTCGATAGCTCTCTAGATGATATCCAGCAGTAAGCGCTTCATTATAATAGTCATCAAAAAGATCGACCAAATCTTGTCTTGGATGTGGCAATACTTCTCCGTCAAACCAATGCTCGATTCCTTCCCCATTCACTCTAGGTAACGAGTACTTATGACTGAATTGCGTTCCCATATCTGAGTAATGCAAAATTTTGATTTCTTCTATTACTAAGTTTTCACCATCGATACAGTTATAACTGTCTTGATAAGACTCAATCAATTGCGTGTTTTTCTTGAATAAAGCCATCATTTCTTTATGACTTTTGGGATCTTTTCTAAGTTTTTCGATAGGCAAAACAACGTTTTTTGCAGCATCGCAATCCCATATACAAGTACATAGACGAGTCATATCAGCATTCGTTTTAGCGGCTACTACGGACTGTCTTTCGATAGGATGCTGCCATAGCTTTGCTAGATCATCTAAAATAATGACATCAGCATCCATATAAATGGCTCGTCCAGAATAATTGCAGTATTCTGGAATTGCCCAACGGAATCCTGAGAAAGGTGTCGACCATTTAATAGTATCCCAGCCCTCGCCAGCCTCGGGATTAGAATACCAATAGCTATTAGGATCGCGCGATAGCTGCATCCATACTATTTCAACGGGTACACTGGTGTGTTTGTGAATACTATAATCTAATACCATCATCTGCTCTAGATCACAGTTATTTGGGTCGCAGCCCACAAAGACTCTGATAGCATCGTTTTTTTTCATAATTTTATCCATTCACTAAATAATGCTTTCTACGTCCATATTTATGAGCATAGAAAGCATCAACACTCACTGCTACTAATGTAATAACACTTAAATGCTTGAATACTCCAACATAAAATTAAGCCTATTCTTTCCAGTACTTTTCAATCCATTCTACTGGCAAGATAAAGTGACGAAGATGACGCAGCGGTCTCTTCATATTTTTGGGCTCAGCCAGTTGCTTCAAATGATCTTTAGCATTATTAGCAGCGTTCTTGTTGTATCTACCTTCGATCGCATGCGTTGGATACAAGTCACCAGGAAAGATAACCAAGCGAGCGCCTTTAGGAATCTTCGGCTCTTTAAAGTAGTTGAACGGAAACGGTTGACGACATTTGCGTCTAAAATGTGCGACCCATGCCTTTGGAAATAGCTTCACACCACCTGGTGCATTACGAGTGACAAAACGCTGCTCAAAACGATACTCATCAGCGATACCTTGTGGATCTGCTTTAAACTTTTCTTGCAGTGAGACAAGCGCTCCAATCTGAAATCTAAAGCAAGACGTCTGTCCCAAGCGCTCTAATGGATTACTTGGGTTATAAGATAAAATAATATCATCCGGCTCGCCATACTCAAAGAAAGGATCGAGGCTGTCTACTATAATCACATCCAAATCTACAAACAGTACTGTTCCTGTCAAATCACCTAGCTTTTCACCCCACAAGCGAGACTTTGGCCACTTACCGAGTGTATTGGTTGGCATAGTGACATCTAATGGTGGTAACGCTTGGCATTCGATTTCTGGACGGACATCTGTTGTATCATCAGTGAAGCAGACAAATCTAAATGGTGGTGTAATGTTGCGAGATACCATGCCATATAGTTTGTTGGCATAATCAGCACCATATTTTGTGCCCCATTTAATACAGATGATTTGTTTGATATTTTGAGTATCTGCTGTACTAGAATCTATTGGCATTGACTGCTCACTTTAATATTATGAATAAATATGATGGCTATATTAGCATAAAAAAAAGACTGAACAATTATGTTCAGCCTTTTTGGTCTTCAAAGTAACCGCTTTATCAGTCAATAAAACTTAACCAATCCATATATTGCTCATTGCGACCATGTACGACGTCAAAATACAGTGTTTGCAGCTTTTCAGTCAAAGGTCCACGGCCACCATTTCCGACTGTGCGATCATCGTATTCACGAATAGGCGTGACTTCGGCAGCAGTACCGGTCATGAATATTTCATCCGCCAAGTAAAACTCGTCACGAGTGATACGGCGCTCAACGACTTTGATACCTAGATCATCAGCGAACTGAATGATAGTACGACGAGTAATACCATCAAGTGCCCCGCCCGCTAAATCTGGGGTATGCAGCACACCGTCTTTTACTAAGAACAAGTTTTCGCCAGCACCTTGGCAAACATAACCTTGCGGATCCATCAAAATAGCTTCGTCGTAGCCATTACGAGTCACTTCTTGATTGGCCATGATAGACACAGGATAGTTACTAGAGGCTTTGGCCTTACACATGGTCACGTTGGTCATGTGATGGGTAAATGAAGAGGTTTTTACACGGATACCGTTTTTGATACCTTCTTCGCCCAGATAAGCGCCCCAGTGCCATGCAGCAACCATCGCGTTGATGCTGTTATCGCGTGATGACAAGCCAAGTTTTTCTGCACCTACCCAGATAAGCGGACGAATATAAGCTTCTGCTAAGTTGTTTTGCTTGACCACGTCTTTGTGCGCTTGCTCTAGGGTTGCAGCATCAAACGGCACATCCATTTGAAAGATTTTCGCTGAGCCCAGTAGACGCTCGGTGTGTTCTTTTAGGCGAAAAATAGCCGTGCGATTGTCAGCCGTTTGGTAAGCGCGTACGCCTTCAAACACCGCCATGCCATAATGCAAGCTATGCGTAAGCACATGAACTTTAGCATCTGGCTGGTCAATCATCGTGCCATTCATCCAAAGCTTACCATCTTGTGTTGCCATATTCATTTTATAGTCCTTATGCTAGCACTGACGTCTAACTTTTTTTAGGTAGGTTTTATTTAGGGTCTATTGAACATTCAAATGTGGAACTGGCAGTGGCTACTTTTTAGACAATACGCAGTGAAATTTTTGATGCCTAGTCATTCTAGGTTAGACGATTTCGCCATGTATTGGCAAAAAATAGCCTTGCCCTGAAAGGCTGATGCTAAAATCACCCCAAACGTTGTTGTAAACCTAGCTAAGGTCTCGACATTATCGTCGGTTTACGCCTAGTTTGGGACGATTTTAGCGATCAGCAGTCCTAATATTTGAATGTTCAACAGACCCTAACAGTATCGATCAACATCGTATGATAACACTACAGCGTCAATTTTTATTGCTTAAAACACAGCATTATTATGACGAACGACTGACAGTGTTATGATAATGTGCGACCGATTATATCATTGGCCATGCTGGCAAATGCAATGTTTTAGTTTGTGCTTAGATGGCTCTTGTTGATATTAAAATATTGAGTTTGAGTACATTGCCTTATATGAGCAGACGATAAATAAAGAAGTTACTATTATTTTTGCTCTGCTGATTCTACACCCATAAGGTGTTGCCACTGCGCTTGTACTAACGCTCGCGTCTCTTGCCATAGCGACTCATCAACGAGTAATGACTGCTCTGATAATGCTAACTGATGGGTGGCAGCGCGTATTCTCAGATAGGCATCGGTCAACTCCTGACAGACTTGCTCTTGCCAAATGCCAAGCAAAGCAACTTCTGCAAAAATACGCACATTGTCACTCCATTTGGTCAAGCTTGGATATTCATGCGAATAAGCCAGTACAGCAAACTGTGCTAAAAACTCGATATCGACAATACCGCCTGCATCCTGCTTGAGATGGAACTTGCCTGCTTGCTGTTGCCATTGACTGGTACCTAGATGCTTTTGCATTTTGATACGCATACTGGTGACTTCATTACGTACTTGATCCAGTGTCCGTGGCAGTGACAACACATCTCGGCGAATATCACAAAAGCGTGCAGTGACTCGTCTGTCTCCACAAATCGCGCGAGCACGTACCAGCGCCTGATGCTCCCATGACCACGCTTTATCGATTTGATAGGTTTCAAACGCATGACAAGATACCACCATCATGCCAGCGTTGCCTGAAGGTCGCAGGCGCATATCAATCTCATAAGCGCGGCCATCACGGGTTTGAGTATTGAGATAATTCATTAGCTTCTGTACCAGACGAGCGGCAAATTTCATACCACTGACTGATTTCTCACCAGTGGTCATGCCCTGCTCTTTTATCTTATGTAAGAAGACCAAGTCCAAATCTGAGGAATACGACAATTCTAATCCGCCAAGCTTGCCATAACCGATAATCGCAAAGCCGCAGTCCGCTTCAGTGACGGGATCACCATCTTGGCCAATAGGATAACCATAACGGTTGACGATCTCTGCAAAAGCGCGCTCTAGCGCTGCTTCTAGTACTACTTCAGCGATATAAGTTAATGAATCCGATACTTTCATTATCGGACGTTCAGCCAGTACATCGCTAGCCGCGACAGCCAATACTTGGTTCTTTTTGAACAGTCGCAAAACGCTTAGTAGCTCTTCTTCATCGTTAGGCTCGACGCGCAGTAACTGTTGGCGCAGGATATCGCGCAGCTCACGCTTATCTGGCAAATGGCGATAGCGCTGCTGTAAAAAGGTATCCAACAACACAGGATACTGCGCCAGCTCTTTTGCGATCCAAGGGCTGGCTGATAGCATCGGTATCAGCTCGATCGTTGCATTGGGGTTTTCTGCAATCATCACCAAATATATAGACCGGCGGCAAATAGCCTCTAGCAATGCAATCAAGCGTGGCAAAGCAGTATTGGCCAGCTGCTGCTGTTCTTGATGAGCGAGTAACGCGTGGACAATCACAGGATAAGCATCATCCAAGCGCTCTCTGGCCTCATCACTCAAGTTAGCGACCATTTTTGACTGCCAAAATTTCTGTAATAACTCACGATTGCCTTTTGTTAATACTTCGTCTAAGCGCGCAATCTGCTCTTCTAAATGTTCTGGCTCTAGGTCGGTATCTTCATTATCAGGTACTTGGCGCTCAGTGACCATACGTTCAAATGGCACATTGACATTGTCTCGATGATGATTGAGCTGGGTGAGTAATGCTTCCCAGTCGTCAAACGCTAACGTGACTGCTAGGTTGTGCTGCCAATAAGGGTCATGTGGTAGACGCTGAGTCTGCTGATCATTGATCGCCTGAATAGCATGCTCAAGCCGACGCAAAAACCGATAAGCCATTTGCAGCTGCGCGTAAGTTGACTGCTCTAGATATCCAAGTTCGCACAACACTTGCATTGCTTGTAGACAAGGCTTGATCTGTAGTTGCGGATGCCGACCACCATAAATCAGCTGAAAAGCTTGTACAATAAACTCAATGTCTCTGATACCACCAGCGCCAAGCTTAATATTATCTAAGTCTTCACGCTGTGCAACTTGATTTTGAATCAGAGATTTCATTTCTCTGAGTGCCGAAAAAGCACTGTAATCAACATAATAACGAAAGACAAAGGGTTTAATCAGTGCCTGAATCTCATCATAAAATGGCTTCTCTATCTGTCCAACCACACGTGCTTTTAGCCAAGCAAAACGCTCCCAAGCACGTCCATGCAAGGCAAAATACTTCTGTAAGGCTGAGAGATGGATGGCCAAATCACTTCCATCACCCCATGGGCGCAAGCGCATGTCTACCCGAAATACAAAACCATCTGCCGTTTTATTATCCAGTAGTTTAATAATCCCTTGACCAAGCCGAGTCATAAAACGCTTGTTGTCTATACTACGAGTGCCCTTCGCTTTGTCACCGTTGGTCTCACCGCGCGCTTGATGCACAAATATCAAGTCAATATCGCTCGATAGATTTAACTCATGAGCACCAAGCTTACCCATGGCCATGATTGCCATATCATCGATCTGCACATTGCCTAGCTCATTGACAAAGGTTGGTTCACCATATTTAGCAACTAAGTGCTGATAGGTATACTCCTTGGCAAATGAAATACAACCATCCGCAAACTCAGATAACTCATCGGTTAATTGCTCGAGGGCAATCATGCCTAGGGCATCTTGCCAAATCCAGCGCATCATCAACAGCATCCGTAAGTTTCGGAGGCCGCTCATGACCTTGGCTTCATCAGCAAGTTGGTAATTTTCATCTAGCGTGTAATCTTGGATCAGATCATCAATTTGCTGGCGTGTTAAGGTATGATCAAGAGGATAACTGCGTAAAAACGTCTGACATGAAACGGTCCGACTTTCCCAAATCTGATAAGCAAATTCGCTCGCTGTCTGCAGGACTTGCAGTTGTTCTACGGTAGGCTGATAATCTGTACCATTGTTCACACGTGAGGGCATAGCAGGTAACATAGTGACGAAAACTCCTTACATAGAATGGTAAGACTACGTGAACCTAGCTCATAAGTTTATTGTTTTTTCTTACGAGGCAGTCACAGCATCAAATAATAATACTCAGTGTGCCTACACTTGAGATAAAACCACGTTAAATAACAGTGACTCTATTTGGTTTGCGGCGCTTTATGTTAGCATAAACATCTTTGATAGAGACGACTCACCTCTCTTTTATGATATAACGATATTAGGGCATGTCATCAATTAGCACATGGATACATTTAGTGATCTTAAAATGGCTAAATTTAGCCAAACATCGTCAGAAATCTTGTCAATATGTTCATATTTACGGCAATTTCTTCCTTGTTTGGCTGCAATTTTCCTCATTTTAAGCCGCACAATCTAAAGGATGACAAGCCCTAGATGTGACAGTATGATCCGCTGTATGTCGCATTATCAGTATAAACTCTGTTTTCTGTCACGCAAATTTGCACGCAGACGCTATGGTAATATCGTTCAAATTAATTTATAAAAAGCATTTATAGCAACTTGGCCCTACTTTTTAAACTCTTATTTATAATATGTGATACTGCGCCTTATGACGACCACTACTCCATTATTACTGATTACTGCTGACCCTAGTCATTCATTGGCACACTTGGCATTACGTTACGCACGCGCTTACCTAAAGAGCGCAGCGAATAGTCATGATATTGATGACAATGATATTAATAGTACAGGCAGCAGCGATAATGCTACCACTGAACAACCACTGCTCAATGTCTTTTTTTATGGGGACTCAGCTCATATAGCCAATCGATTGCGCTGGCAGTCAGCTGAGCAAATTGACCTGACCCAAGAATGGAAAAATCTGGCTAAGCAATATCAATTGCCATTACCCGTCTGCGTCAGTACTGCGCTCAGTCGTGGAATTAGTGATAGCGAAAACGGTACTCGCCATCGGCTTGACGGTGACAATCTTGCGAAAGGGTTTACGTTAGTGGGACTCAGTGAGCTGGCAATGATGATGCAAAGCAATTGTCGCCTCATACAATTCTAGCAGCGCATTATTAACAGCGACTGCTTTGACGACGACTGCTTGTGACAAACAACTTTTGGAATAAACCATGAAATTATTGATTCAGCTGCGTACACCAACAGAAATGGCAAGTTATGAAGGTTGTGCCCTCGCTTTAACCTTGGCAACGTTTGGACACGACGTCCAGCTGTACTTAGATGCCCCTGTTTTTGGCTTATTGATGCAATCTGACTCGCGGCTGCATGGCATGGTTCAATCACTTGAGCTTTATGACATGCCAGCCGCTTGGCTACCTGAGGATGTCTTTAGTGGCTGGGTCACTGGTATGTTGCCGACAGATTTGGCATCACAGCTTACACTAGTGCCAGAGGTCATCAACTCACAAGACTTTGAGCAAATCCTGACCTTTTAAATCGCTACAGAATTTAGACTTATAAAATAACAAAGCACGTAATCGGATACTTTTATGGCAACTTTATATCAATTACATAGCAGCATGGACAAGCTCAGACGCAGCACAGAAGAGATATCACGCACTTGGCACACAGGTGACAGTATTCTACTACTAGGCACAACTGTCGCTTTTATTGACTGGCTCAATGCTTATTTGAATGACAGTGAGATAGATGGCATTGCGGGTATTTATGCCTTAGCAGATGACATAGCGCAGTTAACAGAAAACACGACTGGCAAGCTAAATTTAGAGAGCAAATTGACCCGTATTTTAACGGATGAAGAATGGGTCGAGCTGACTCAAGACAGCCAATTTGATAAAGTGGTGACCACTGCCTTATGACTATGCCTATACCTACTACGATGGCGACAACCGATATCGCCTTAGATCAAGACGGTCATTTATGTGATCACACTATTTGGTCGCCTGCGATTGCGCAGCAGCTGGCAAATACGTTGGATATCAACTTGATTGCTGAACATCTAGAGATTCTACAACAGGTGCGCGCCTTTTTTGTCAAATTCAATCACGCACCTGCCACGCGTCCACTTATTAAATGGTTACAGAAAACCCTGCCTGAGCAGGATATAAGCAATCAAAAGTTGCAGCAACTGTTTAATACTGGATTGGTTGCCCGTCACGTCAATCGTCTCGCTGGATTGCCCAAACCGCCTAATTGTTTATAGAGTCACACTGATTGCTATCCGAATTTGGAGGTTTAAAACATGGCTTCCAATCAAAATCAATAAGTATATCAACCGCTATTTAGGGTCATATACTGTCAGAGTGTCATAACCAACACTGCGCCCTTCATCACCTATAAAACCCTGCTGACGCCATATCTCATATAAGCATATCGCCACACTATTGGACAGATTCAAACTGCGTGAATCTGCCAGCATGGGCAAGCGTAACCAATGATCGGAACCAATACTTTCACGAATGTCATCTGCCAGCCCTGCTGTCTCAGAGCCGAATACTAAAGCGATGTTGGGTGGCGATGTCAGCGCATTTTTTTCACCATCATCACCAGTGACCTGCCCACTAAAATTATAATCATAAAATGGCTTGCTCAGCTTGGTAGTCAATGCTGTGATGACATGACAGTCCGATGCTATGAGCGCTTGCCTAGCAGCTGCCCAGTCGTCATGTACCTGCAGGTGGGCATACTCATGGTAATCCAATCCTGCACGGCGTAGCTTCTTGTCGTCAAGCTCAAATCCTAAAGGCTTCACCAAATGCAACTGCGCCCCACTATTGGCACATAAACGAATAATATTGCCAGTATTACTGGGCATTTTTGGTGCTACCAGCACGATATGAATAGTCATTATCACTCCATCAATTGTCTGAATATCATTATTTTAATTCTCTAGCAAATTTTATATAAATAGAACTTGGTGTCAGGCTGGCTTAGTCTACTATTGTTAGTAGCTTCGCTCATTGTCTTTATATGAAAATTATCTTGAATAGAATATATATATCAAGCGTAATTAAAAGTTACAGTTTACTGGCAAAAATTACATTTTGATACTGGGCATATATTTTAACTTTCTTTATGATGGCTCTACTGGATTGCGAGATAATATATACACATTGTTATCGTATCCTGTAATCCTTCAGTGAGGCTTAAGCAATCTGCTTAGCGTCGCTGCTGTTACTTATAACTACCCATTTATTTTGAGGAATTATTATGAAAAAATTAATCATTGCATCTTTGACGGCTATGTTTGTATTGACTGGTTGCAACACTTTTAAAGGTCTAGGTCAAGACGTATCTGGCGCCGGTGATGCTGTAACTGGCAGTGCTCAAGAAGTTCAAAACAAAATCTAATTATTAATTTATTAGACTTGTTTTTAAAAGGCTTACCATTTATTTGGTAAGCCTTTTTTGTTTGTCTTGACCCTACTTCTAAAACATAAGGAGCATTCTAGAAGCTCTCTACAATTGGCACTGTTATACTACAAAAACGCTCTTAGTATTTGATTCAAGTATCTGCTGCCTAACGCGGTTGGCTTCAGCTGCTGACGATCATCTACGAGTAACCCCTGCTTGACTAGCTTATCTACTTGCCCAGCGACACTGTCATAGCAAAGTCCTGTTCGATCCTCAAACAGTGCCCACGACACACCATCGTGCAGACGTAGTACATTTAGCATAAACTCACTCACCAATTCGTCACTAGCAATCTGTTGCCAACCAATCATTTTTGGGAAATGTTGGCTGTCATGAGATGTCTCAATTATATCTTGATAGTCGACATAATCCTTGGGTAAACGTGACTTACTAAAACGATAAATACCTGATTTTGCTACTAACTCACTACCTTGACCTTCATGTTTTTTTACAGTCACCTTGCCATGAGCACCCGCCCCAATCGCCAAATAATCACCAAACTGCCAGTAATTGACATTGTGGCGGCATGGCTTATCGGAAGCACCAGACCATGCCGACACTTCATAATTGTCATAGCCCAATTGCTGTAGCAATGCCTGACCGGCTTGCTCAATATCAGCGAGGCTATCCTCATCTGGCAAAATGGGCTGACTGCGATAAAACACCGTGTTTGGCTCAATCGTTAGCTGATACCAAGAGATATGGGTCGCGCCAGCATTATGCGCGGTTTGAATATCGTTCAGTGCTTCAGTCAAGCTTTGCTGCGGCAAGCCATGCATCAAGTCGACATTGACGCGCTCAAACCCAGCACTCCGTGCCGCCTTAATCGCTGATAATGCTTGCTTGGGATCGTGTATGCGCCCGAGGGTTTTGAGCTTATCCGCAGCGAAGCTTTGCACACCAATTGACAAGCGATTGATACCGACATCCAGATATTGAGCAAATGGCGCGTGTTCAAGCGTACCCGGATTGGCCTCCATCGTAACTTCAATATCATCTGCGAATATAAAACACGCACGCAAGCCAGCAAATAAACGCTGATACTGCGCAATCGGCAGTAGTGATGGCGTCCCACCACCAATAAATATCGAGCCAATTTCACGTCCTTGAGTCAATGACTGCTGCATTTGAGCATCCAATAACAAAGCATCGACGTATTCGTCATACATCGATAGCTGACTGTCTACTGGCAGCTCATGCGAATTAAAGTCGCAATAAGGGCACTTCTTTACACACCATGGAATGTGAATGTAAAGTGCTAGCGGAATATCCATCACGTTTATATCAGTCATATGAGCATCGCTATTGGTAAAATCGAAGGCATTAGTCTTATTTGGTATGTAGGATTGACTATAGCTATAAAAAGTATCGCTAGGATAACGGTTAGAGGCCTCAATGAAAAGCATCGTGACAACAAAATAACTCACAAAACCACTCACAAAATCTATGTTAATACTGGCATCTGACAGGCAATATAGCCATTAATTATAAAAATCTGTCGCTAATAAACCACCGCTATAGTAGATTCACTTTAAAAAAGAGGCAGTGTGACTGGGATGAATTTTTCGTCGCCTCTGTAATAACAGCAAGCAAGTAAAATTTATACCAGTCACACCTAACTGGCAATATATCGATTTTATTCTGAACTGACTATACCAATAAAGGAATACCAGATATGGCCTATTGGCTGATGAAATCAAACCCAAAGTTTTTTAGTATTCAGGATTTGCAGCGTTTAGGCACAGAAGGTTGGGATGGCGTGCGCAACTATCGTGCCCGTAATTTTATGCGCGATGACATGCAAGTCGGTGACAAGGTGTTCTTTTATCACTCTAGCGCCAAACCCTCTGGCGTTGCTGGCATTATGACGATCAGTCAAGCAGGCTATACCGACCCCACCCAGTTTCATCCCGAACATCGTCACTACGACCCTATCGCCACCGAAGATGAGCCACGATGGTACATGGTAGATGTCACCTTTGAGCAGGCATTTATAGAGGTCTTACCATTATTAGAGCTCAAGTTTTTGCCCGCACTTGAGGACTCATTGCTGCTTAGGAAAGGCTGTCAGCAGTTAACCGTTATTCCTCTAGAACCCAAACACTGGCAGGCTATCATCGATATGGCAGAAACGCTTAATTTGATATCCGCCAATAACAATCTTGCACTGTAACCATTGCGTATGTTTTCTATGACATCAATTAACACTTATCCATGCGTTTGCCTTTTAAATTTTGCTATATTTATCAGCCCAAATAAAAAACTATATACCCAACAGCAATATTCTACCTTTTTATAACCGTCATATTTTAATCATCAGGACTCGTTTATGAGCGCACCCAAACTAGTATTGTCTTTATTAACCGTTAGTATGCTCGGCCTAACGCTAAGTGCTTGCGGCAGTGATAGCGATAAGATCAAAGAAGAGTATGACCGTGTAGAAGATCAGGTTAAAGATGAATACGATCGTATAGAAGACAAGGTTAAAGAAAAGTATAAAGAGGCCGAAGATAAGCTGACCGATGACGAAAAGAGTATGGCAGAGATTTTAGAATCTGTATTTTTACCAGAAGAGTCATTTGATAACTTCTTAGACAAGCTCACTCCAGAAGGCGGACGCGGCGGTCTATATGTCGGACACTTCGTCGAGCTAAACGACGGTGATAGTAATGACATCGATATCGGTGCGGTCTACTTCGACATCAGTAATCAAGGTGCGGGTAGCGTCGATGGTAGCTTTAGTTATCAGCAGCAAGCTTGCCAAGAAAGTAATGCTTTGGGCATAAACTCAGCGCTCAAAATCGATAACTATATCGCTGGCAAAGTCACGGGTAGCCTCGATACCTTAGAGTTTTTGGATGTCAAGTATGTCAGTGACTTAGGATTAGAGACGCCAAACTTGCTCACCACTTTTGCAGGGAGCTTTGAGGAAAAACAAGCTGGCTCACCGTGGAAAGGCAGTTTTGAATACCTAGACGGCTTAGGCGGGCAAAAACTGTCCAGCGGTGAAGACAATTGCAAGGTGACCTATACCCTAAGCGATCGCTCTAACTTTACCACTTACGCGCTCGATTACGACCTTGGCAAGATGAACCTCGATGTGACGGGCAATGGTAGCCAAAAAACCGTTACTTGGCAGAATCCAATCAATACTCAGCATGTATTGGTCAGTCAAATTGATGTTAATAAAGCCGAGTCTGGTGCTAACGGTTACGTCCAAAACCTCGTGTTGAGCAACCTTGAGACACAGTTTACACCGGTGATTCCAAACAGCTCGACCAACTACGCTATCGTAGTGCAAGCGTTCGATGCTAATAACAACTTGATCGGCTATCAAGCAGTGGTACAAGATTTGCCAGAATCCCGATAAATTTTGGCCATATAATAGGCTTTCTTGTAGAAGCCTAGGGCATGTCTTCATTTCAAGAATGGTGATAAAAATGAGATAAATTGCCGTCAAACAAGAAAAATAGTGCAGATAATATCGGGATATTAACCAGCTATTTGACGATGTTTGGCAAGATTTAGCCATTTTTAGCCCGTTCAGATGACTATCGAGTGAATTGAAGACACGCCCTAGGTTTAACCAACGTGATGGATGTTACTAAGCACCATAAAACCTTTCTAAAACGTTGACATCCCAGTCTGGCTTCTTTACCATCTTATGTACTTATGACCTGTTAATCTATCACTTGGATTGACGGGTTATTTTTATTTAAGTGTCTTTACTTATCGAATTGCTTGTCTTATTTATTGTCAGTACAACGCCACTGTTGCTGTCTCGCTATTGAGTGGTCGATGACAGTATTTGTCTATCAACACTAACCACCGCGAATTATGAAAAGTTGCTAATTATGGCTTTGCCAATATCCTTTACCGATTTTAAAAGCTACAGTTTACGTTTGGGCGTGCTCGCCTTACCCATCTTGATTACTCAGTTTTGCCAAGCAGCACTGGGTGTCGTCGATGCTATCATGGCAGGTCAAGTTTCTGCCCTCGACTTGGCAGCGGTCGCTGTTGGCTCTGGTATTTGGCTGCCACTGTTCTTATTAGCCACGGGTATTTTAATCGCCACCACCCCTCTCATTGGGGAAGCTATAGGGCAGAATAAACTCAACCAAGTACCACATATCACTCAGCAATCCTTGTGGACAGCAGGTGTGATTGGGATTCTTGGGTTTATTATTGTCAATCTTGCACCCAATGTCCTTGGTATCATGGGCGTCCCCGAAAATATCCAACCGATAGCGTCGCAGTATTTACATGGGGTGTCGTTTGGTTTTCCTGCACTGGCAGTCTATGCCGTCCTACGCAGTTATTGCGAGGCGCTTGGGCGCCCTGAGCCGGTGACAGTGATTAGTATCATTGGCCTGATCGCAGATATCCCGCTCAACTATATCTTTATCCATGGTCTGTTTGGCATGCCAGAAATGGGCGGCGCTGGCTGCGGGGTCGCAACGGCATTAGTATTATGGATAAACGTCTTATTGCTCGTCGCTTATACCAGCTTTACTAAGCGCCAGCAATTTGCCAGTACGCGCTTCTTTTATAGTTTTGCCAGACCCAATCGCACACAGATAAAAAAACTGCTCAAGCTTGGTATCCCGATTGGCATCTCAATCTTCTTTGAGGCCAGTCTATTTAGCTTGGGTGCACTGGTCATCAGTCCATTGGGTGAGCTGGCAACTGCCTCGCATCAAGTGGCGCTGGCGGTGACATCGCAGCTGTTTATGATACCCATCTCGGTTGCCATGGCTCTAACCATTATGGTGTCCAATCGCTTTGGTGAAAAGAACCTGCTGGCGCTGCGCCATGTACAAGCGACTGGACTTATCTGGACCGTGCTCATTGCCATTGTTTGTATGCTTGGAATCTGGCTGTTCCGCCCACAACTGGCAGCCGCGTTCACGGACAATGTAGAAGTCAGAGCGCAAGCCATGCACCTTCTCATCTTTGCCCTTGCTTACCAACTATTTGATGGCTGGCAGGTCAACATTGCGGGGATACTACGCGGTATGCAAGACACCACGATACCGATGTGGGTGACGCTATTTTGCTATTGGTTGGTTGCCTTGCCACTTGGCATCTATTTGGTGCGTTTCACGGATGTGGGCGCGCAAGGGTTTTGGATGGCATTGATCACGGGTTTGTTTTTATCCTCTATTCTTCTCACCTTGCGTCTACGCTATCAACAAAAGCGCCTCAGGATACTTTGGGCTTAAAGTTGCTATAGTCGGTTCAATATAATTTGGATACAAGGAAGGCGAGCGAAAGTACTACAACTAGTAGACTAAGCAAGGCTGACACTGTATCCAACTAATATAGGATTGACTATATCATTCTTCTCTAATCGTAGTGTCTAGTAACCAATGCTGGCACTACTTGGCCACATAGACTATGATAAATCACTGATGATTTCTTACTCATAAGAAAAGCTTACGTCAAAATATGTAAAATTTCTCAGTTAACAACTGTACATTGATTGCTCATTGTCATGAATCTAGGTATCATTAGCAATTACTTAGACAATATTTCGTTACACTATTTCTTGAATTTAGTACAAGGCATTATAAAAACTATGGATATTGAAAAAATACGTACCCTAATCGCCCTCATGGAAGAAAGTGAACTGGTCAATTTAGAAATCAGTTCGGATGATGAGCATATTAGTCTGACAAGGCATTATGATACGCCAGCACCAACAATGATGGCTGCGCCTGCTGCTGGAGTAGCGCCTGCTGCTGCTGACACAAAACCAGCCATAAAAGCTGGTAGCGTTGAAACCTCACCAATGGTTGGCGTGTATTATTCAGCGCCTAGCCCGAATGATCCACCATTTGTGAAAGTCGGACAAAAGGTGCAAGCGGGTGATACGCTTGGCATTATCGAAGCCATGAAAATCATGAACCCTCTTGAAGCGACTCAAAGTGGTGTCGTTGACGAAATTTTGGTAGATAACTCTGAAGTCGTACAGTTTGGCCAGCCTATGATTCGCTACAAAGCGTAATAATATTCGCCAACCTTTACTTCGTTATGATTGATATCTCGTTATTGCTCATCGCGCCCCACCATTGCATTTGATGATGGCAATCGATGACTGGCATAGCGAGTGAATCGTTAACTACCGCTTCGACAAGGATGACCCCATGATAAAAAAACTGCTCATCGCCAATAGAGGTGAAATCGCACTACGCATCGTTCGTGCGTGTAAAGCGCTAGGAATCGAAACCGTAGGCGTCTACTCAACGGCTGACGCCAATTTGATGCACCTGCGTTTTGTTGATGAGGCCATTTGTATCGGCAAGCCAAATGCCAATCAAAGCTATCTTGATATCAATACTATTTTAACCGCAGCAGAAATCTCTGGTGCTGATGCTATCCATCCCGGTTATGGTTTTTTGTCCGAAAACGCCGAATTCGCTGAGCGTGTTGAAGAAGCAGGACTAACCTTCGTTGGCCCTAATGCCGATCATATCCGACTCATGGGTAATAAAGTCTCCGCTATTAATGCCATGAAAAAAGCAGGCGTACCTACCGTACCCGGCTCTGTTGGAGCGGTGACCTTGCACAATGCGGAAGAACAAGCACGCAACATTGGTTTTCCCCTATTGATCAAGGCGGCGTCTGGTGGTGGTGGTCGTGGGATGCGTGTGGTTGAGCGCTTCGAAGAGGTCATCGGACAAGTACAAGCAGCAAAACAAGAAGCTGAGCTATGGTTTGGTGATGATACCGTCTATATGGAACGCTATCTACAAAACCCACGTCATGTCGAAGTACAAGTACTGGGCGATGGCAATGGTAATGCGATTCATCTATATGACCGTGATTGCTCATTACAACGTCGTCATCAAAAAGTCCTAGAAGAAGCCCCTGCGCCTGATATCCCTGATGATGTGCGCGAGCCTATCTTAAGGGCATGTGTCAAAGCTTGCGAGTTGGTCAAGTATCGCGGTGCCGGTACGTTTGAGTTTTTATTCGAAAACAACGAGTTTTTCTTTATTGAAATGAATACTCGGGTACAGGTAGAGCATCCCGTTACTGAGATGATTACGGGTATCGACGTCGTCGTTGAGCAGCTAAAAATTGCCGCAGGTTACGGCTTGTCTTACCGTCAAAGTGAGATTGAAATTCAAGGTCATGCGATTGAATGCCGTATCAATGCTGAAGATCCAGCGACCTTTATGCCATGTCCTGGTACCGTCAACCAGTTGTTTGCCCCAAGTGGTGCTGGCGTTCGATTCGATTCGCATTTGTATCCTGGGTATGAGATACCGACGTATTATGATTCGTTGATAGGCAAGCTTATCTGTCATGGTCAAACTCGCCAGCAAGCCATCTCTAAGACACTACATGCGCTTGATGAATTGGTGATTGAGGGCATCAAAACCAATATTCCTTTACATCGTGACGTGATATTAGCGGATGATAGTTTTGTACAAGAAGCACAAAACATTCACTATCTAGAAAGAGAATTATTAACAGCACATAAAGCCAAATCAGCGTCTTAGTTTGCCACTTTATTTTTATATAACGATAATGAGTAAAATCATCATTTAGCGTTGATAAACAGACCTGATAAATAGAATTAAAAAACCCGCTATCTATTAAGATAGCGGGTTTTTTAATGGGCTCACATAAAATTGAATTTTCTTTATAGACAATAACATCAATAGAATATATCAAACATTATGGCAATACTCTGTTGAAGTTCATAAAGCATTCTCTGCCATCAGGGTCAGCGCACCACTGCATTTGGTTGCCATCATGGTTCAAAAACGCTATCAGCGCTTCATCAGTTTGATCAATCTTATTACCAGAGCAGTCTACTTCATTATTGTCATATACCGTTCGAATGGCAATCACAGGTAAGCCTTCTTCGCGATGAGTGACCAGATAGCGACCGTACGTCCATTCTTCACCACTGACAGCCCACATTTCATTGTCAGCACCAAAGTTATATAACTCACGGCATTGATTGGAAGCCAACACTGACGCCATTAAATTATTGCGAGTTTTCGGCTGAATATTGAGAACACGCTCTTCGCTTTGTGTAAGAATCCCACCGTCTGTACCAGCATTTATTTTTGGCTCATCACCTTTGCTTGCTGGCGTGTCTACCAATGCCGCTTGCCTAGCCTCAGCCTCTTTAGTCATGGTCATACTACTGTCTAAGTCTATTTCCCATTGTCCAGCAATGGCAGGACTAATATGCGTCGTAATCGTCGGCTTACTAACTACTTCGCCATTTACTGGCAAGGAAGCCAGAATAGAGGCCAATGTAAATGAAGCAAATGATATCGGTTCCATAATTAACCTTTTTATTTATAATGATTGAGCAATACGTACATTAGCGTAAGTCTTAGACACCAAAAACACAAGTAACATTATGCTATTGGGTTTATGAATTTATGACACACAGAATCCAATAAGCTATTAATTATTTTATCACCCGTGTCTGTTTTAACCACTCAAACAATAACGCCATGGCTCTCACTGACGAATCGTAAAGAACCATGACGTTATGCGTGGGCAGTATCAACGCTACTAGCGCGCTATGTACTACTGTTAAGCTATTAAGCAGCCGTAGTATTTAATGCTTGAGCAAAGGCGGATAGTGCCCCTTTCAACATCGCTGATACTGTGCTGCTACAGGTGCCAATACCAGAGTAAACTTCGCCATCAACATTCAATTGAATGTAAGCGGCAGCATTGGCATTGGTTTTGTTATCACGATTGTTATCATCATCGATACCATTACCGCTATTGTGCTGCGGATTGATCGCGTGCTCAGCATAATTGATGATATGTAGCGACTTGCCCGTATGCTGCGCAAGACCATTGATAAACGAGGACAATGGACCATTACCCGTGCCATCGATAGTAATGATATCGCCGTTCATCTGTACTTGACCGTTAAAATAAACCTGCCCACCTTTATTGTTCACGCTGTAGTCTAGTAGCTCAAAGCTACCTTGACGCAAATAGGTGTCTTCAAAGGTCTGTAAGATTTCATCATTTTGTAATTCGCGCGCCACTGTTTCGGCCTGCTGCTGAACCACACGGCTAAAGTCAATTTGCATCCAACGTGGCAAGTTAAAGCCATAATTGCGTTGCAAGATATAAGCGACCCCACCTTTGCCAGACTGGCTGTTGATACGTACCACATCTTGGTAACTGCGACCAATGTGCGCTGGATCAATAGGTAGATATGCCACATCCCAAACGTTATCGGTTTGGTCGGTATGTTGCTCATTATAATCGAGAGATTTTTTGATGGCATCTTGATGTGAGCCACTAAAGGCAGTAAAGACCAATTCACCAACATAAGGATGACGTGGATGCAGCGGCAAGTTATTGCATTCACTGACCACTTGGACGATTTCACTCATATTGCTAAAATCAAGCTCAGGATCAATACCTTGGCTAAATAAGTTCATCGCCATGACCATAATATCCATATTACCGGTACGCTCGCCATTACCAAGCAACGTCCCTTCAATACGATCTGCACCCGCAAGCACACCCAACTCAGCTGCTGCTACCGCACAGCCACGATCATTGTGCGTATGCAAACTGACGATCACATGCTCGCGCATAGCAAGGTGGCGACAGAAATACTCAACTTGATCGGCAAAGACATTGGGCATAGATGCTTCAACGGTCGCCGGTAAATTAAAAATAACTTCCTGACCGTTCTGCGGCTGCCAAACTTCACAAACCGCATCGCAGACTTCTACCGCATACTCAGTCTCTGTCTGGCTAAAGCTTTCTGGCGAATATTGAAACACCCATTCTGTCTCAGGGTATTTTGCCGCATATTCTTTCAATAGCTTGGCACCTACGATAGCAATTTCTTTAATCTCAGCTTTGTCTTTGCCATAGACTTTTTCACGTTGGACACGGCTGGTTGAATTATAGACATGGACGACAGCACGTTTTGCGCCTTTTAATGATTCAAACGTACGGGCAATTAAATGTTCACGTGCTTGTACCAAAACCTGCAACGTCACATCATTAGGCACATGGTTTTCTTCAATGAGTTTGCGGGCAAAATCAAACTCAACTTGCGCCGCTGATGGGAAACCAATCTCGATTTCTTTAAAACCCACGTCGACTAAAGTCTCAAAAAAGCGCATTTTTTGTTCAATAGTCATCGGATCGATCAAAGCCTGATTACCATCACGCAGATCGACACTTGCCCATATTGGTGATTTCTCAATCGTTTTGCTTGGCCATGTGCGATCTGGTAATGAGGGCGCAAACGCAAATGGACGATATTTTTGATAGTCAAAAGCGGCACTTTTTGGTGTCTTTTTGGCAGTCGGCGTGGCTAAAGTGCGTGTGGCTTGGTCAGACATAATCAATCCTTAGATAATATGAAATTTATATTTTAGCGAATAAGGCTGCTGATTAGATCAGTATTGAGCATACGAGATAACTAAAACTTATATTCTAATAATAGCAAAGTTTATGAGAGAGAAACCCGCTTTATTACACTATAATTAGAGTTTATTTAGTGAAATAAAGCGTTTTTGTAGATATAATTAGATTATTTCACTAGCGAGTAACTATTCCATGCCTAGTAGTCATTCTGATAGTCCCATATTGACTGATATTGACGAGACTGATAGACGTTTATTGTGTTTATTACAGACTGAAGCCCGGATGAGTATCACCGAGCTTGCCGAACGTGTCAATTTATCTGCGACCCCTTGTGCCCGCCGCATCAAACGCTTAGAAGATACCGGCGTCATCACTGGCTATCATACCAAAACAGATGCGCAAAAACTTGGCTACCCGCTCGCCGTATTTATCGCAGTCAGTATGGATCGTCATACGGCTGAGCGTTTCGAGCAGTTTGAGCGCAAGGTCCAGAGTTTCGAGGAAGTTATTAGCTGTAGCATCGTCACAGGACGCACGGAAGACTATCTTATTAAAGTGAGAGTGCGCGATATGGCGCATTACGAGGAGTTTTTATTACACCGGCTCAATCGTATCGAAGGCGTGGCGCAAGTGCATACCAGTTTTGAGCTACGAGAAGTGTTTAGCCGCAGCGTGGTGTAAAGGGTTTAAGCACTTGTGGGTGACTGCCGATGGAACAATATTAATAGTACCAATCCAATCATCAATCCAATAGCAGCAACGAGCAACCCTGCATTGAAATTGTCGTCCTGCCCTGCCAAGGCCACAGTCACCAATGGCCCTAAAAACTGCCCCAATGCATAAGCCAGTGTTGCCAATGCGATTAGCAAATTAGAATAGGCAGGATTGATATTTTTAAACAAAGTGAGTGTCATCGATACCATACCAACGAAAGTTAGCCCTAAGATAGCGGCATTACCATACAAGCCAAGCGCACCATCGAACCATATGGGTAAGCACATACCAAATGCTTGCAATACCGTCAAACCCATCAAGGTTTTGGTTTCCCCAATTCGCTTGGCAAGTGCCCCCCACAAGGGGTTTGATAACATAGCAAAAATACCAACAACCAGCCAAATCAATAGTCCAGCATAAGTTTGCGCTGTTAACCGCTGCGCTGCCATCACTGGCAAAAAAGTCGCAGAACTGATATAACCAAACCCAGCAAGTACATAGCTCACAGAAAGTAGCGCAAGGGCTTTATGGTGACCAGCCACGGCTTCGTATAAGGAATGCTTAAAATTTAAATAGGTTTGATGCACTGATATGTGCTGTTTAGAACGAATGTTCTGAGATTCAGTATGTTGTGACTGTCTTGGTTTTATAGCATAGAGCAGCCACAAAAGCGGCAGACTAGTAAGACCTGCTACTAGCCAAATGACATCAAAATGATAACCCAATATTAACAGCCACCACGTCAGTATGGCGGAGGCGCTAATGCCAACACCAATACCTGCATAATGTACTGCCGAAAGTACAGAGCGACGCTCAGGACTGAGATTTTGAATCACAAACGAAGAGCTCAAGATCATTGCCACACCGCTCGCAATGCCTGCCAGCAAGCGAATGACATACCATAAATTTAACGATATAGATGGCACAACCAGCAGCATCGTTGTGACGATACTTACCATGACCCAAAGCGTCATGACCTGCCATGTCGCGCGCTGAGGTACGAACATGGCAATGAGCGCGCCGATAAAGTATCCAATATAATTGATTGAAGCCAACCAGCCTGCAATCGTCGTCGATAACGATAACTGCACCATAATATCAGGTAAGGTGGCGGTAAAGAGAAAACGTCCATAGCCCATAACCACTGCCATGCAGTAGAGACCGATACAGGCAATGGCAGCTTCGTTGGTAATCGTCGGGATCATACGGCTTTTAAGAGCCGTCATCATGACAAAGCCATTTTTGCGACCATTAGCACACAATCCTTTGTGTTAAAGCATTCAAAAGCAGTGACAAGTTAATAATGAAACATACAATAAAAACTTACGATACATTTAGTGCTGGTGGCATGGTTGCATCTATCTCTGTATGTCCCAGCATTTGCACACGTTGATCACTAAACATATCCATATCAGGCGCAAGCGTACGCATAAAACGGTCAAAATAGAGCATCTGCTTGGTCAATAAGGCAAAATCACGTGGAAAATGGATACCATGACGCTTACCGACTTCTACGATTTCTAGCATCATTTTATTCATCTCATCGGCTTGCTCTTTGCTGTTGAAAGGCACACCGCTGGTAAAGGCTTTATCCTCCGCCATGATGGTTTTCATCATACGCTGCAAATCATTGCCCAATGCCACCACATCGACTTTATTACCACCATGCGTCATTTCCATATCAATCATATGGCGTGCCATTGATTGATAGTCACTGTCCTGCATGGCTTGCATCATGCCCATACAAGCCCGCCAGCTTTCGGCTTTTAGTTTACCGACGATACCAAAATCTAAAAAGCCAATACGGCCATCGGTCAATAGCATCAAATTACCCGCATGCAGATCAGCATGGAAACTATTGCACAGCATAAGACTAGCAAACCATGTATTTAACGTATCTGCCATGACTTGCGCAGGATCAGCACAGTAATTGCGCATGAGCGACTCATCGACCATAGAGACGCCGTATAAGCGGCTCATGGTTAGTACGCGCTTGGTGGTCAGCGCTTCATATACTTTGGGCGCGACCACACGAGTGTTACCTGATACTGCTAAGAACTGCTGAAAATCACGGATGTTTTGCGCCTCAGCGATAAAGTCCGTCTCAGCAAGCATTCGCAAACGAATCTCATCGATAATAGGTGCAATGCTCGCAAACTTCATCGATGGCATGAGTAGCTCAACTAACTTAGTGACGCCATGCAATACGCCCAAATCCGTCTGCATGATGGTCTCAACGCCCGGCTTTTGCACCTTTAGCACCACCTCATCACCATTGTGCAAACGCGCTGCATGGACTTGGGCAATAGAGGCTGACGCTAGTGGCTTTGGGTCGATATGGGCAAACTTGTCATCAAGCGTCATGCCATCAATCGCCAGCTCTTCTGTGAGCACCTGTTCAATATACGCAAAAGACAATGGCGTCGTCTGATCCAAACAACTCTGGAATGCCTTCACATAATCGCGTGGAAACAATGACGGCGTACTGGCAATAAACTGGCCAATTTTGATATAAGTCGTACCTAACTGCTCAAAGGTTTCTTTGAGTAGCATCGCGTCAGGTTTTTCACCTTTTGCCACTCTCAGCGCAGATAAACCTGCCACGCTAGCTGTTTGGCGAACACGATTAACAACATTAAAAGTATGCTTTAATAAATGCGGACGATGAATTTTCATAAGAAACAACTATGGTAATAAAAGGAATATTTGGGGATAGATGATTACAAACGCTAAATATCGAGCCATTGCTAATGACTGGTGCACACGGGACATTGTGGATCTTGACGATAGCCCATGAGCCGTTGCTGCATCTGACTACCATCCCATATTAACAGCTTATTTGTCAGTGGATTTTTAGTTAATCCCAAATATTGCAACGCAGCATTGGCTTGCAAATTGCCCATAACAGCAGTGGTACTGGCTAGCACTCCTGAATTGGCGCAAGTACGCTCATCAGCGGCTTCATCAAGCACAACTGAACCAAACACGCAGTGATAACAACCAGTGTTCAAATGAGGCTCAAACAGTGCGAGCTGACCTTGCATCGCAATTGCTGAGGCAGATAATAGGGGAATCTGATAGCGCACACTAATACGATTGATGATGTCGCGCGTGGCAAAATTATCCGTGCAGTCCAGTAGCAAGTCAGGCTTACCTGTTGCCATATCGAGCAATTCATAGGCATTGTCTTCATCTAACCGCGCAACTGTGCCGCGAGTCTTTATCAAAGGATTGATGCGCTCTAACATGACTGCTGCGGTCAATGCTTTGGGCTTACCGATATCGTCCGGTAAAAACAGCGTCTGGCGTTGTAAGTTGCTTGCCTCAATCTCATCATCATCGATCAGATGGACATGGCCTACTCCAGCACGTACCAATGTTTCAGAAGCAGGGCAGCCTAGACCGCCTGCCCCTATTATGACCACGCGTGCTGTCTTCAATCGCAGCTGAGCGTCCATATCCCAACCGTCTAATAATACTTGCCGTGCATAACGGAGCAGCTCGTCGTCTGATAGCTGTACCAGCGCTTCTACCATAATCATTCAAAGCCTATAATCAAATAAGTTTACTAATAAAAAACTTGTCTACTGAGCTTGTCCTAGCGTAACGCGATCATTACCACCGTAGTCTTTTACGGTATGTACTGACTCAAACCCATTGTCTAGAAACAGCTGTCGAACAGCATCACCTTGATCATGGCCATGCTCGATAGCCAATAATCCACCTGCGCATAGGTATGTCGTGGCATGGGAGACAATATGCTCGATATCAGCCAGACCATGATTGGGCGCACTTAATGCGCTGATCGGTTCAGCTGTTAGATGGGCTAAATGCTCATCTGTCTCGTCAATATAAGGAGGGTTAGAAACGATGATATCAAACTGCGGCTCATCGCAAATAGGCAGCGCTTGATACCAACTGCTTTGGATAAATTCAACATTGGCAACATTATTACTCACCGCATTATGCTGAGCCACTTTAAGCGCCTCGGACGATAAATCGACTGCTACGACTTGCCAATTAGCGTGCTTTAACTCATGAGCAAGACTGATAGCGATACAACCTGACCCTGTCCCCAAGTCTAGCAATCGTTTATTACTGAGTTGCGCTAGCTGAGCGTTTATCCAGTTCAATACCTGCTCGACCAGCACCTCGGTATCGGGCCTAGGAATCAAAGTATGCTCGTTCACCTTAAAGTTAAGCGACCAAAACTCCTGCTGTCCGGTTAGATACGCAAGCGGTATGCCTTGCTGCATTTTCATTACACCAGCTTTGAACTGTGCCGTCTCGCTATCAGTTAGCTGATAATCTTCATCCGTCATCAGTGCTATCGCAGGCTTATCAATGACATACAGCAACCAGTCCGTGAACCAAAACGGGGGTAGCTGATTATCTGTATCGCCATTCGTCAGTTGCCTAATTTGTTGCTTTATTTGACGAATGGTCGATACGGTCATAGATAGCTCTTAAAATACGGTGAATGAATAAAGGTAAAATACTGCTTAGCCTACTCTGATGCGCGCGGTGGTTCTTTGGTATCCGTCAGGTTAGGATTGGTTTTGCTTAGCTTGTCACCTATACCATTACCGCCGCTGCCATCATTATTGTCATCGCCATAAATATCATCGTTATCACCAATGACAATATGTTTATCGACAAAGTAAATCAGTGCCAAAATTGGAATACCAATAGCAAAGGTAAAGATAAAGAAAAATGGGTAGCCCATATTATCGACGATGGCACCAGAATAACCACCCATCACTTTGGGTATCAGGGTCATCAGTGAGGAAAAAATCGCATATTGTACGGCGGTAAAGCGAATGGAAGTCAGTGCCGATAAGAAGGCAATAAATACGGCACTCGCAAGGCCTGCGGCCAAGTTATCAAAAATCACTGCCAAATACATGAATGGCAAACTGCCTGGATTGTACGTCAATAACACAAACAGTAAATTGGTCGCACAGGCTAAAATAGCACCAATCATCATAGCTTGCATAATACGGAAACGCTGAGCCAGTAGCCCGCCTAAGAAACCACCTGCAATCGCCATGATCACACCGACCAGTTTTACGGCATTGGCGATATCTGTTTTACTAAAGCCCATATCCTGATAAAAGACGTTTGAGATAACGCCTGCCACGATATCTGAGATACGATATAGACCAATCAACAACAATAGTAATAGCGCTTTTTTGCCATAGCGTCGAAAGAAATCTAAAATTGGCTCAATCCAAGTTGCCATGGCCACTTCTTTTTTGACCAGACCCACTTGGACCAATACATAGCCTGCCGCCATTGCCGCACCTAAGCTCACTAACAGATGCAAGGTTTCTACAAAGAAGCTGACAAACGCCCCTTCAAACTCTGGCAGGACTTGTCCCATCACTATATAAGCGGCAATAAAAGCAATCACTGAAAATACAAACAATGCTACTAATCTGACGTAGTCTTCACGAGTCTCAGCGACCAATGGTGCTTTATTAATGATTTTGGGCTGGTTAATAATGAAGTAAAGTAGCAACAACGGTGCGCACGCGACCAATGCCAAAAAGTAAAACTTAATAGCTGGCATCAGCATTAGTGGTATCAATGCCACTGTGCTATCAAACACTGTATTAATCAAAATATTAATTAGGTAGATAATACCAAACAGTAAACCCGGTACGAGCAGTAAACCAGAGTACACAAGGAATATTTTTAGATTGCTTTTTTGCTTTTGGGTTTGTACCGTCTCAGCGGTTGGCTCATAGCTGGCAAACGTCGTCAGCACCCCTAAGGTCATGACTCCTGCCATGATGTAGTAAGTATTACGCCATGCCTCATAGCTATAAAAAGTCTCATTCGAGCCAAAGTAATCCGCCAAATACAATGCGCCCGCCCCTGCCACAATCATGCCGATACGATAGCCTGACACATAGATAGAAGACAAAATAGACTGCATAGATGGCGGTGCCAACTCGATACGATAAGCGTCAATCACAATATCTTGTGTGGCAGAAGAGAAGCCAAGCAGCACGGCAGCGCCTGCCATATAGACCAGTACATCCTCACTGACAGGGTTCACTTTTGCCATCAAAATGATCGCCAGTACAATGAGTAGCTGCGACACGACCATCCAACTGCGGCGACGCCCAAGCCATTTGGTCAAAAACGGCACAGGAAGCGCATCAATCAATGGCGCCCAAATAAACTTGAACGAATAACCCAATGCTGCCCAACTAAACATGGTCACAACATTTCGGTCGATGCCTGCTTCTCGAAGCCATAATGATAAGCTTGAAAAAATAAGCAATATCGGAATACCCGCTGAAAAACCCAAAAACAACATAATAATGACACGGGGATCTAGATAAGCTTTAGCAGCCTCTCCCCAGGATTTCTTGACAAGTGGCTGATTGGGTGGCACAGATTTAACAGCAGACATAATAACTCACCGAAACTTGAGACAAAAAACACAACTGCGCACAATTTTTATCAATCATTTATAACAAAAATCCGCTATTAGCTGTCGCCAAAAAGGATTGATAAAAATTGCTCAGCGTTGCACAAAACGAGCATTACCACAAAATTCAATTATGGTACTTGAGAACGCCTACCTTGACTAGATATTTCTGCATTAACTTATCACGGACAGCACTCCACTAGGACATCTATTTCACAGTCGTAACAGGGGATATGATAATCTGTAATTAAGGGTAAAAATTTCCTGATCTTTCCATACATTCTCTTTGTTTTTAAGAGTACCTAACCATTCTTTTTTTGCTATACAGACCAAGATAAAATCAGCATGGGTTGGATTCTTGATACCCAGTCATGGCGTTAACCGTGCATCGGACTATAAACAACTTCAAGACTTTGATGATTGGTTATTTAAAACTTATGATTCTTATATATTAGTTTTATAAATACATAGTACTTGGTTATGCTTTGTGTATAGGCAACGGTCAACACGATTAACTGTTTGTCCTCTTTATCAACACATCTATCAACAAAGCCTAGGAGCTATACAATGTCCAACTCGACCCCCACCACAGCTGATAAGAACGCAACACCAGATGCTGGACGTTGCCCCGTTGATCATGACAGCAATGACAACAACGATGCACCAACCAATACAACTTATGACCAAGGTGATGATAAAGGCCCAACGATTCATAGTGAAAACGTGGATGAAACACATGCACCGCAGCGACCTAGCATGGGTGGCTGCCCAGTCATGCACCAAGCTCACACGACGACTGCATCCGCCGCAACCGATTGGTGGCCTAATAGTCTGAACTTAGACATATTGCATCAGCAGGACAAAAAAACAGACCCAATGGGTGAAGACTTTGATTACGCCGAAGCTTTCAAACAGCTTGACCTAGAAGCGGTCAAAACCGATTTGAAAAATCTAATGACCGAGTCACAAGAATGGTGGCCAGCAGATTGGGGTCATTATGGTGGTCTCATGATTCGTATGGCATGGCATTCAGCTGGTACCTATCGCGGTGCTGACGGACGCGGCGGCTCGAATACTGGCAATCAACGCTTTGCACCATTGAACAGCTGGCCGGACAACGTTAACCTCGATAAAGCCCGTCGTCTATTATGGCCGATCAAGAAAAAATATGGCAATAAACTGTCTTGGGCTGACTTGATGATTTTGGCAGGCAATATGGCTTATGAATCTATGGGCTTTAAAACGCTAGGTTTCGCTGGTGGTCGTGCTGATATCTGGCATCCAGAAAAAGACATCTACTGGGGCTCTGAGCGTGAATGGCTAGCGGCTACCAAAAACCGTTATGACAGCGACGAAGACCGTGCATCACTCGAAAACCCACTAGCAGCAGTACAAATGGGCTTGATTTATGTCAACCCTGAAGGGGTCGATGGCAACCCTGATCCGCTCAAAACAGCGCAAGATATGCGTACCACCTTTGCTCGTATGTCGATGAATGATGAAGAAACCGTCGCATTGACGGCTGGCGGACATACTGTTGGTAAATGTCATGGTAATGGCGATGCGACGATATTAGAAGATGAGCCAGAAGCCGCCGATGTTGCTGAACAAGGTCTAGGCTGGCGCAATCCTAAAGGCAATGGCAATGCAGGTGATACCGTCTCAAGTGGTATCGAAGGTGCATGGACGACCAATCCTACCCAGTGGGATCATGGCTACTTTGAGTTGCTATTAAACCAAAACTGGGCGTTGACCAAAAGCCCAGCAGGTGCATGGCAGTGGGAGCCGACTGATATCAAAGAAGAAGATCGACCATTAGACGCGCATGACTCAAGTGTCCGCCGCAACCCAATCATGACTGATGCAGATATGGCTTTGATCAAAGACCCTATCTACCGTGAGATTTCAGAAAAGTTCCATCAAGAGCCTGCGTACTTTGACGAAGTATTTGCCAAAGCATGGTTCAAGCTGACTCACCGTGATTTAGGTCCTAAAACTCGCTACTTAGGTGCAGACGTGCCAAGCGAAGATTTTGTATGGCAAGATCCTATTCCTACAGGCAATACGGAATTGACCGCTGATGATATTGTGACGCTAAAATCGCAAATATTAGACAGTGACCTTAGTCGTCGTGAGTTAATCATTACAGCATGGGACAGCGCACGTACGTTCCGCGCGTCAGACTATCGCGGCGGTGCCAATGGCGCACGTATCCGCTTAGCCCCGCAAAAAGACTGGACAGGCAATGAGCCTGAGCAATTACAACGTGTGCTTGAGACATTGACACGCATTCAGTCTGGTTTTGACAAAGACGTCAGTTTGGCTGATCTTATTGTGTTGGCTGGTAATGCCGCTATCGAACAAGCAGCGAACGAGGCAGGCGTAGACGTTACTGTACCGTTCAAAGCAGGCCGTGGTGATGCTGATGGTGACATGACCGACGCTGAATCTTTTGCAGATTTGGAGCCTTTACACGATGGTTATCGTAATTGGGTCAAGCGAGACTATGCGGTATCGCCTGAAGAGATGCTGCTTGATCGCACTCAACTAATGGGCTTGACCGCGCCTGAAATGGTGGTATTGGTTGGTGGTATGCGAGTTCTCGATACCAATCATGGTCAAAGCCAACATGGCGTCTTTACTGACCGTGCTGGCGTACTTACCAACGACTTCTTTGTCAACTTAACAGACATGAACCACACGTGGCACCCTGTAAAAACAGGTGATGATACTGCCGGTAACTATGAAGTACGCGAACGCAGTACTGGCAAGATAAAATGGCAAGCGAGCCGTGTGGACTTAGTGTTTGGTTCAAACTCTATACTACGCGCTTATGCTGAGCTATACGCGCAAGACGATAATTTAGAGAAGTTCGTTCGTGATTTCGTTCGTGCTTGGAACAAGGTCATGAATGCCGATCGTTTTGATATCGCTGACTAGCCTTTTGTACTTAGTCTGACGCTATTTATTAAGGTTGACGGTACGGATTAAATCCAAACTCTACAAACAGCTATCTTTTAAAAGGTGGCTGTTTTTTTGTTGAATAATGCGCTTTTATTGCAGTTTCAAAACTAGTTATAGTCACAATACCCCAAAAACGCTACGATACTGCTGATATATCGATATTTCTTTTCACTGACTGTAGCAATTAGGTTATAACCTCTATATTCCTAATTATTATTAATTCATAGCTATTTATTATATACAAGAATAATAGATTTGATTTACACTGGTCGCTTACGGCATATTTGTCCGTTTTTATTTCTATATACAGACAGGATTTGTATATTTATACAATAGGATTCAGTTATGGCAATCGACGTAGTGGTCAATCAGCGGCACTTGCAAATTCAACTCAAGCAGTTGGAGACGGTGTGGCATACGGTGATCAATGGCTATAACTTAAGTCAAGCGGCAACGGTACTGCACACCAGTCAATCAAGCTTATCCAAGCATATTGCAGCGCTTGAAAACCAACTAAAAACTGAGGTGTTCGTGCGTCAGGGCAAGCGCTTGACCGGTCTGACGACCATGGGTACAGCGCTCATGCCGCATATCGAGTCCATCTTTGCTGAAATCCGTACGATTGAGAACTTGAGCCTCGATTTTAACAATCCCAATGTCGGTACCTTAACCATTGCTACCACCCATACGCAGGCGCGTTACGTGTTGCCGCAAGTGGTCAAAGAGTTTAAAGAACGCTTTCCTAAAGTGAATTTAATCTTGCAACAGGCGGATCCTGAGACCATCGCCCAGATGGTGATACGCGGGCAAGCTGACATCGGTATCGCAACCGAGTCGTTGCTCCATAATAACTATCTGCGCTGTTATCGCTATTATGACTGGACGCATCGCGTTATCGTGCCAAGCGATCATGAGCTTGCCAGTCACGAATCTATTGATTTGCCGACCCTTGCCAGCTATCCAATTGTTACCTATCATGGTGGTTTTACCGGACGCGGTGCGATTGATAAAACCTTTACAGATGCAGGTCTTGAGCCAGATATTGTTTTAGCAGCACTCGATGCCGATGTGATCAGCACTTATGTTGGTCTTGGTTTAGGGATTGGTATTATCGCAGAAATGGCTTTTGAGCCAAGTCACTATCAGAACTTAACAGCTATTCCAGTGGATCATTTTGGCCGCTTTACCAGTTGGATGGCGGTAAGGGACGATGCCGAAATTCGCCAATACGGTCGTGCTTTTATGGAATTATGCCAAAAGCAGTTTAGCTAGTAGGCTCAGCACAGTAAATTCAGTTCCATAAGCTCAGCTAAAATGATATTTACTTAAAGAAGAAAAGGCATCGCTATCATCAAATAGCGATGCCCTTTTTTGTTATCCTTATTTACATCTGCCTTTATATCCATAATAACTACCCCATTATATGAAGTGACAAGCGTTCAATGGTTGCTATAAACAGCCTATATAAGACTGTCAGAACGACCATGAATGCTTTTAACTTTATAAAACAGGTGATCTATGAGTAATACCATTCCCTTATCCTTTTTAGATTTAGCCCCCGTTCCTGAAGGTCATACCATTGCTGAAGGTATCGCCCAGACGGTTGAGACCGCACAGCTTGCAGAAAAAGTCGGCTTAAACCGTTATTGGATGGCAGAACATCACAACATGCCTGGCATTGCGAGTGCGGCGACCTCAGTACTACTAGCGCATATTGGTAGTCAAACCAAGCGAATACGTATTGGCGCAGGCGGCGTGATGCTTCCTAACCATGCCCCACTGGTGATTGCTGAGCAATTCGGAACGTTGCAAGCGCTCTATGGCGACCGTGTCGACTTAGGTTTAGGCCGTGCTCCTGGTACAGATGGTGCAACTTTTCAGGCACTACGCCGTCAAATGCAAGATGCTGATCGTTTTCCACAAGATGTACAGGAATTAATGTACTTTTTAGGCAATACGACTGACAACAGTCCTGTCCAAGCATTCCCTGGCGCTAAATCAAATATCCCTATCTGGATATTAGGCTCATCGCTTTTTGGGGCGACCTTGGCCGCACATTTAGGACTGCCTTACGTGTTCGCTTCCCACTTTGCACCGCAAATGCTTAGTCAGGCAATCTCTACTTATCGTGAACAGTTCAAGCCTTCAGCCTATTTAGACAAGCCATATGTGATGGTAGCAGCGAACTTACTATTGGCTGATGACGATGCGACTGCCCATTATCACTTTACCTCAGCGCAGCAGAGCTTCGTACGTTTGCGCCGTGGTGAAACGGGTCAAATGCCAAAACCAACTTACGATATGGATAGCATCTGGAGTCAAGCAGAGAAAATGATGGTGGACAATGCGCTATCGATCTCGTTCATTGGCTCTGTTGAAACGGTCAAGCCCAAATTGGCTAAGTTCCTTGCCCAATATCAGCCAGATGAGTTGATTGTCACTGCAAACGTCTATGATCAAGCAGCACGTTTGCGTTCACTTGAACTTACACCTGAGCTAAACTTGTTTACTTTACAATCGGCAGCCGCACTTGCATAATCATTCATAACTTTTAATGAGATTATGGTTATGGAACCGTCTGCCTTTATTGGTTCGTCAATATTTTTGTACATTATAGCGTTCATCGCTGTTATGGTCGTTGGTGGGTATTTAACGTATCGTACCAGTCCAAAACGCAAGCAGCGCCGTGAAGATAAGCGCGATAGAGATAACTAAAGCTAATGTCAAAAGCCCCCTTTTCTTATTTGAAAAGGGGGTTTATTTATTGCTGATTAAGGTGTAGCACTTTTGCCAATTGTTCTGTGATAAACAGTATTACCTATCAACTGATGAGCCGATATTTTTTTGCACAGCCTGTTTGGCAATATACAGAGCGACTGCCGCATCGAAACTGGCGGCACCTACTGATTTAAATAGGGTGATGCCTTTTTTAGACTTAGTCTTATCTTCTTTTAGCTCGCCTGTTACCAGCGCTTGTAAGTCGCCACTAAGATCATCCCATGTCCATGCGCAGTCATCAGCATTATGCGCTTGTATCAAATCGCCAGCCTCGTGGCGACTGCCAGCCAAATCATCCACGACAACCATATTACTACCTGCCACCACATCATTACTAATCTCTTTCATCGAGGGCTGATAAGCACCAACGGCATTGATATGTGCATCAGATTTAATTTGTTCGATGCCAAATAAGCCTTCGGTTGCGCGAGTCGCTACGTTGATAATATCGGTATCACGGATAGCGTCACCGATCTCTTTGCAAACCTGAATCTCAACGTCCCACTGCGCATAATCACGAGCAAATTTAGTCTTAAATTGCTCAGCACCTTCATTGTTTCTGTTCCATAAATACACTTTTTTAATATCAGGGCGCACTGTCATTACAGCATGCAGCTGCTCATAAGCCATACCGCCACAACCGACAACTGCCACACTTTGGCAATCAGACTTTGCCATGTATTTGGTTGCGATACCTGATAAGGCGGCCGTACGCACTTGCGTAATATAAATGCCATCCATAATCGCTAATATCTCACCTGTATCATTGTTGGAGACAGTGATGATAGCGGTGGTCGTTGGCATATTACGACTGGGATTATCAGGGCAAATGGTGACTAGCTTCACCGTGGTGTACTCTTGGTCACCATCATAAATAGTCGCTGGCATTGATAAATGCGAGCCTGAGCTGTGATTCTTATCTTCACTAAAGGTCTCAATAACCAAGCGCTCAGGTGCTTTAACCCAATTAGGATGTACTGCTTGCTGAGTTAATAAGCTTTCAATCGCCTCAATCGCAGCTTGCATATTGAGATGTTCGGTCACTACCGCTTGGTTTAATAATTGCATTGACATGGCTCCTCTTTGGATTTTTATTATTGAACTCGTCTCTTATCTTATCATGTTAAAAAGGGTGCTACATCAGCCCCAATGCACGCAACGTTGCCGCGCCAATCGCCATTCCAAACATGCCTACGACGGTGGTAAAAGCTAAGATATTCGCGGCTAACACATCATTACCACCCATGGCTTTTGCCATTACGTAGCTGGCGGCAGCTGTGGGTGCTGCTGCCATCAAAAACAATACACCCATATGCACACCTGATAGACCAAAACCCAATCCAATAGCGATGGCAATCAATGGCGCAATGACAATACGACCGATACTGGCCTGCATGGACAACCCAGAAGGGTGCAACATTGACTTCAAATCAATACTGGCACCGGCGCAAATCAAGGCTAACGGCAATGCCACCGCGGCGAGTAAATCACCAGTCGTATGAATCACACCTGTAATAGGTGGTAGCGGTAACGCCTTATAAGCAAATGCCGCTACCAATGCGATGATCAATGGGTTGGTAAACAGCTTTCTGACAATCATGGTACTGCGACTAACCCACGTATCGTCCATGCTTTTAGACACGCGACTGAGGGTTATAACCGCTAAGATATTAAACAATATCGTCACCACACCCATATAGACTGCACCGATGCTTAAGCCCCGCTCCCCATAGGCATTAGCCACCGTTGCCAGTCCAATAATGGCCATATTGCTCCGAAATATGCCTTGTACAAACACCCCTTGATCAGCCGGTTTGCTCACAAAATATTTGGCGTAAATCTCTGCACCAATAAACAAAATAAATGTCACCAAAATACCAGCCGCTATCAGCGTGATTTGTTTGCTGTAATCGACATCACTATCGACAACGCTAAAAAAAAGCAAACACGGCAAACAGTAATTAAAGACAAAGCTCGATGCTTGGTCAATAAACGTTTGGCTTGCCTCACCACGTCTTTGCATAAAAAAACCCAACCACATCAAGGCAAGGTTGGGCAGGACAATAGTAATGGCAAAGACAATAGCATCAATCATAAATAGGCTCAATTCGATGACAAGCCCATCATAATATGGACATCAACGAGATAAATTAACAAGTAATAATGAAACTCTCTGACCCAGTATAGAGACAAAGTAGCCTGTAAAACAAGGTCGTGTCGTTTTCTTTTGATGGCAACTTTATTTTTGACAAATAAAAACCCGTGATAACGTATTATCACGGGTTTTTTTGTACTCTATATGCGTGATTGTGCTAAGTTTAAGAGCCCAAAGCCGCTTTCGCTTTTTTGTGCTTTTTGACCGTCATTGCCAAGAGCTGTATGGCAGCAGGCGTAACGCCGCTCACACGTCCAGCTTGAGCCAGCGTAGCAGGACGAACTTGCGTGAGCTTTTGCACAATCTCATTTGATAATCCTGATACCACACTGTAATCAAAGTCTAGTGGCAGTGCAGTATTCTCTAGACGCTTCATTTGATCGATGTCTTCTTGCTGACGATCGATATAACCTGCGTATTTGACAGAAATCTCTATCTGCTCACCCACTTGTGTGTCAACTTTTGAATCTGTAATAGCAGCAATATCAGCAAAGTGAATCTGCGGACGCTTAAGCAAATCAAAGGCTGTCGATTCTTTAGAGAGCACTTCACCAGTTTGCTCAGTGACTTGTTTGCCTAGCGCATTGGCAGGTGTTGCCCACATATCTTTTAGGCGTGAAGTCTCTGTCGTAATCGCTTCCATTTTTTCTTGATAAGCCTGCCAGCGCACATCATCTACCAAGCCAAGCTTACGACCCGTCTCAGTTAAGCGTTGATCCGCGTTGTCTTCACGTAGCAGTAGACGATATTCTGCGCGGCTCGTGAACATGCGATATGGCTCAGTCGTGCCATGGGTAATCAAATCATCAACAAGCACACCAAGATACGCTTCATCGCGGCGCGGTGTCCACGTCTCAAACTCACTATTATTAGTGGTGACGAGTGCCGCATTAGTACCTGCTAGTAGACCCTGCACGCCCGCTTCTTCGTAGCCAGTCGTTCCGTTAATTTGACCAGCAAAGTACAAACGATCAATAGACTTAGTCTCAAGCGTTGGCTTCAGATTCTGTGGATCAAAGTAATCATATTCAATCGCATAACCTGGGCGAGTAATATGCGCGTTTTCTAACCCTTTCATACTATGAATAAAGTCTAACTGCACATCAAACGGCAAACTGGTTGAGATACCGTTTGGATATAGCTCGTGCGTGGTCAGACCTTCTGGCTCAATAAAGATTTGATGGCTGTCTTTATCCGCAAAACGATGGATTTTGTCTTCAATCGATGGACAATAACGTGGACCCACGCCTTCGATTTTGCCAGAGAACATCGGTGAGCGGTCTAAATTCTCACGGATGATGTCATGGGTGCGCGCATTGGTATGCGTGATATAGCAGTTGACCTGCTCTGGATGCATCGATACATCACCCATGTAGCTCATCACTGGCAACGGCGTATCACCCGGCTGTACGGTCATCACACTAAAGTCAACGCTACGCGCATCGATACGCGCTGGTGTACCAGTCTTTAAGCGACCAACGGGTAATTTCAATTCACGTAAACGGTCAGCCAGCTTGATAGATGGTTGATCTCCTGCGCGTCCACCTTTTGAGTTTTCTAAACCGATATGAATCACACCGCCCAAGAAAGTGCCTGAAGTCAAAACCACTGTTTCAGTCTTAAAGATAATGCCTGTCGAGCTGACAACCGCCGTTGCGCGACCATTTTCTACCAAAATATCATCAGCGCTTTGCTGAAATAAATCTAGGTTGGGCTGGTTCTCTAATGTATGGCGAATAGAAGCCTTATAAAGAATACGATCCGCTTGCGCACGTGTCGCGCGTACGGCAGCACCTTTACGGCTGTTCAATACGCGAAACTGAATACCCGCTTTATCGGTTGCTAGCGCCATGGCACCGCCTAACGCATCAATCTCACGTACCAAGTGTGATTTACCAATTCCGCCAATCGCTGGATTACAGCTCATCTGCCCCAACGTCTCAATATTATGCGTCAACAGCAAGGTCTGCGCGCCCATACGTGCGGCTGCCAAGGCAGCTTCCGTACCGGCATGACCGCCACCGATAACTACCACGTCGTAATGTTTTGGATATTGCATGCATGCCTCGCTTGAATGACGATATTTCTGGCGACAAGTTATGGATTATTGACCATAACTTGTCGCGTGATAAATAGGCGTCAATCGTATTTTAAGAACGGATAAGGTAAATCGCCAAAACCCTTTAGAAACAAAAGGAGCTTAATAGATAACTGGTCATTATAACAATTTTTTGATGCTTAAAAAACGTTACTGCAAAAACTATTGAAATTAAGCTTTCGCAGTACCCTTTAACCCATGAGCACTTTCTCGCAAATGCTAAATTATCATGATTACTTCAGGTCTAAGCTGTTACCAGGACTCAGCGGTACAATACGATCTGCCTGACCACTACCCAGCATATGATGACTACCATAACCCTCTGGATTAATCTGTAAATAAGCATTCATCTGACCAATCGCATCACCATCATCACTGGCTAAAATCTGTTCTTTAATCATATCTACTGGCGGCAATGGCAAGTTCTTAAGTAGTGCCAAGCGCTGATCGTTATCACCTTTATTGACAACCAGCTCAATAAGCTGACGGGCATCAATCGGTAGATCTGGCGTGTTTTGTGCCAGCAAAGCTAAATGGTAAGCACCTGCCGTATCTTGATCCGCAACGACACGTTGTTCGATAGCAATATAAGTGCCTTCAGTCGCACCACCCGCCACACTGAGCTGATGAATACATTTGAGTGCTGAGTTTGGCTCGTTACCTGCAATTTCTGTAATGCGCGTCGATTCACTTTTTAAGTAGTCACGGCGCTTTTCAATCGCAGCTTGCTCGGCGGCTTCTTGCTGCTTATTTTTTTGGTCATTTTCTTGATCAGCCGCTTGTGGTTCAGTGGGTTCATTATTATTTAATTTAGTATTCATAAGTCTCTCTTATTATGTAAACTGGGTTTATCTTGAACACTATATGGGGTTAAAACCTATAAAAACAATCAATTGCATAGACAATAAAAAACCCGAGCAGCCAGTCCAATCGGTTAAGAGAGGCTACTCGGATTCGCTGTGCTTCATTATTATGCGACGATTATTTAGACATTAACACAGTCCAATAAAAGCGCTTAAATATTAGGCAGCAGGGCTGTTTGCTTCAACCAACGGCTTAAGCTCACCTGATTGATACATCTGCAAAATGATATCTGATCCGCCCATCAGCTCGCCATCAATCCATAACTGCGGGAACGTTGGCCAATTGGCAACTTTTGGCAACGTTGCACGGATTTCTGGGTTTTCTAAAATATTTACAAAGGCAAACGGACGACCGATCTGAGTAAGAACCTCAATCGATTTAGCAGAAAAGCCACATTGTGGAAATTGCGGCGTGCCTTTCATGTATAAGATAACTTTATTATCTTTGATTTGATCACGGATCAATTGTTCAACATCGTTTGCAGCAGTATTTGGGGTTTGTTCACTCATAAAAGCTCCTATTGATAAAGCGGTTCATTAAAATGGTTATTTATATAATAAAACAATTATATGAAGATATGGGGCAATCGTCATAGTATTACAAGCAAAATCTACATATCGGTTCAGCCAATCATTCTTTTAGTCAATCGCTCTCTAGCTAGGTTCGATGACGTTAGGTTAGATGACAGGAACTAATAATACCACGGCATTAGCCATGATGCCTTCTTGCCGACCGGTAAAGCCTAGTTTTTCAGTGGTGGTCGCCTTAACACTGATATTACTGACTAGCGTTTGCAAATCACTGGCGATATTATCACGCATGGCTTGACTGTGCGGTGCAAGCTTGGGGCGCTCACACATGACGGTGATATCAGCATTGCCTAGCCGATACCCTGCTTCTTGTACTTTACCATAGACATAACGTAGCAAGACTCGTGAATCCAAGCCTGCATGCGCCGCATCGGTATCAGGAAAATGTTGACCGATATCACCAAGTGCCAGTGCACCAAGCAGCGCATCCGCGAGGGCGTGTAACACTACATCTCCATCGGAATGCGCAAGCAAACTGTGGGTATGCTCAATAGGCACGCCTGCTAAGATGACATATTGCTGCTGCTGACCATTATTATGAAAAGCATGAACGTCGATACCTTGACCAATTTTTATCATTATTATTCCAAATTGAGCGTGATTAAAATAATTGAAAACCACTATCTGAATTTTTAAAGCTATTTTCTGACGGTAAGACCGCTTAGCTCGCCACCAGTTTTAATTAACTGGTATAATATGACGCTTATTTTATCATAATACCCAGTCTAAGAGATAAGTCCAAAAGATAAGCTGAGATTATCAAATCGCTAAGCCTGTTAACCCTAGGGGTTACATTAATTTCAGTAGTCGTTCAAATTTGGATAAGGTATAAAAAGTTGAGCCGCTCTATGTCAGTCATGCCAAATACTTCAAGCATATCCGTTTCTGATTCTTTTAACGCCCAGCGTCCTTTAACGCTTGCCGATATCGATAATCCTAGCAGCAAGCATGTGATTGTCGGTATGTCAGGCGGGGTCGACTCTTCCGTATCGGCCGTCTTGCTTCAGCAAGCAGGCTTTAAGGTCGAGGGTCTGTTTATGAAAAACTGGGAAGAAGATGACGGTACCGAATACTGTACAGCAATGGACGATTTGGCCGACGCACAAGCGGTGTGCGATAAAATCGGCATGAAGCTGCACACTGCCAATTTTGCCATGGAATATTGGGATCGGGTTTTTGAGCACTTTTTAGCGGAATATAAAGCTGGACGTACACCCAATCCAGATATTTTATGTAATAAAGAGATTAAGTTTAAGGCGTTCTTAGACTATGCCTTGACCCTTGGTGCCGATTACATTGCCACTGGTCACTATACGCGCCGCAGTATGAATTACACCAACGCCAATGGTGATGAGGTCGCTCAGCTATTACGCGGCTTGGATAATAATAAAGATCAAAGCTACTTCTTACATGCGGTTGGTGGCGATAAAATTGCCAAGACGCTATTTCCAGTTGGCGAGCTCGAAAAACCTGTCGTACGTCAGATTGCAGAAGAGCATGATTTGGCGACGGCCAAAAAGAAAGACTCTACAGGTATCTGCTTCATCGGTGAGCGTCGTTTTAAGGACTTTTTACAACAGTACTTGCCTGCCCAAAAAGGCGATATCGTGACTGACGATGGGCATACCATCGGCACTCATGATGGCTTGATGTATTATACCTTGGGTCAACGTGGCGGTATCGGTATTGGCGGTGTCAAAGATCGCCCAGAAGAACCTTGGTTTGTATTGGCAAAAGACCTAGACAAAAACCGTTTGATCGTTGGTCAAGGGCATGAGCATCCAATGATGCTCAGTAATGAGCTGACCGCTTATAAAATGGATTGGGTCGACGGCCTGCCACCTGCAGATGTATTCAGCGATGAAGGTTTACGCTGTATGGCAAAAGCTCGCTATCGCCAGCCAGACCAAGCGTGTCGTGTATTTGCGACAAGTGCTGACGGAAGCGATGTCCGCGTGGTATTTGACGAGCCACAACGCGCAGTCACTCCCGGTCAATCAGCAGTCTTTTATATTGATGAGGTTTGTTTGGGCGGTGGCATGATTGCGTCAATTGATGCGCCTTGCGGATTTTAAGCATACTTTTTTCTTGTATTTTAATATTTTTTAACTTCGTTCACTTTCATAACCAATGAGGCATGACCATGACTCCACTTACCGCACTCTCCCCGATTGATGGCCGTTACGCATCAAAAGCTGACAGTTTACGCCCTTATTTGTCTGAATTCGGTCTAATCAAAGCTCGCGTCACCGTTGAGATTCGTTGGTTGCAGTCATTGGCTGACAACAGCGCAATTGGTGAATTAGCAGCATTTGATGACCAGACCAATGCTTTTTTGAATGCAATCGTTGATGATTTTAGTGAAGCAGATGCGCAAGCCATTAAAGACATTGAAGCCACGACCAATCATGATGTAAAAGCCGTTGAGTACTTCATCAAAGACAAATTCCGTGGTCAGGAGGCCTTGGTTGATTCGCTAGAATTCATTCATTTTGCTTGTACCAGTGAAGATATCAATAACTTATCGTATGCGTTGATGCTCAAAGACAGCCGCGAGATTGTGGTTGCTAAGATGCAACAAGTGACCGATAGCATCGTTGATTTGGCTATTACTCATGCAGACCAGCCTATGCTGTCACGTACCCATGGTCAGACCGCTAGCCCAACAACCCTTGGTAAAGAAATGGCAAACGTGGCCTATCGCCTAGCCCGTCAAATCAAACAAATCAACCAAGTAGAGCTATTGGGTAAAATCAATGGCGCGGTTGGTAACTACAATGCGCACTTCTCAGCTTATCCTGATGTTGATTGGCAAACGCATGCTGAGCAATTTATTAATGAGCGTTTAGAGCTAGCCTTTAATCCTTACACCACGCAAATTGAGCCGCATGATTACATCGCTGAGTTGTTTGATGTAGTAAGACGCTTCAATACCATTCTGATCGATTTTAACCGTGATATTTGGCAATATATCAGCTTAGGCTATTTTAAACAGCGTCTAAAAGATGGCGAAGTGGGTTCTTCTACCATGCCGCATAAAGTCAACCCGATTGATTTTGAAAACTCAGAAGGCAACTTGGGCGTTGCCAATGCAATGTTGGCACATTTGGGCGAAAAACTGCCTATCTCACGTATGCAACGTGACTTATCAGACTCTACCGTATTGCGTAACATCGGTGTCGGTCTGGCACAAAGCATGATCGCTTTTGACGCTTGCTTAAAAGGCGTTGGTAAACTTGAATTGAATGCGCAGCGTTTGAATGATGACTTAAACAATGCACAAGAAGTATTGGCTGAGCCGATTCAAACCGTAATGCGTCGCTACCGCGTGGAAAACCCATATGAGAAGCTTAAAGCATTGACCCGCGGTAACGCCATGACTCGCGAAGCCATGCTAACGTTTGTTGAAAGTGATGAATTGTCCGCCGTTAGCGACGCTGACAAAGCGCGCCTACGTGACATGACACCAGCGACTTATATTGGTAATGCCACTGAGCAAGCCCGCACGATTAAAGATTGGATTGCCAAGCTTTAGTTGGCTGCTATTAACAGCTAGCAAAAAACAAGCGGGCAACATGCAGCGAAACTTTAAATCAGTAGCTGTTAGTACTATGGCGGTATTCATCGTTATGGTACTGGCAAGTATTGAGCCTCTAGAATGGTCAAGCTACCTACTACATCAGTTGGGTACCTTGATTTTTTTAGGGTTGATGCTGTTCTCATATCGCCACTGGCATATTAGCTCACGCTCCTATGTCCTCGCTTCGATGTTCCTATTCGTTCATATTATAGGCGCACGTTATCTATATTCATATGTGCCCTATGATGATTGGACACAGCTCATATTTGGTGTCAGCTTAAACGATTTGTTTGGTTGGCAGCGTAATATGTATGACAGGCTCGTACATTTTAGCTATGGGCTTTTGCTATTCAGTGCGATGGTTGAGAGCTCAAAATTTATTTTTAAGATATCATCCATCAAACTTTTGATAGCCATTGCACTCATGATTAATATGTCATCAAGCCTGCTTTACGAGCTATTAGAATGGGGAATTGCAGCGACTTTATCGCCAGAAGCGGCAGAGGCTTACAATGGTCAGCAAGGTGATAGTTGGGATGCCCACAAAGACATGGCGTTAGCACTACTCGGTGGGCTGATTGCTGCGGTGATTACTCTATTTCAAACTCGCCACGATAATGTCGTGATCAAGTAGCCGGAAACAACAGCCGAATAATAAACTAATCATCTTTTTTGTCGTCATCACTATCGCCCGGTATGATGGCTTTACCCACAGCGACGGTACCTTTAACCACACCTTTAGTGGTTTTATAAGCGATTTTAGCTGGTACGGTTACTATCTTGTGTACACAGGCTTGTAGTAAAAAAATACTAGCGATAATGACGATAAAATGTAATTTTTTCATAAACTTCCTACGATTGATGGGATGCTCTGATATTGGCCATTAATATTATAAGACTGGTTATCAGATAAGCGATAATCATAAACTATTAAAACCTTCCTATAAAGCACTCCTCACGATTAATCTTATACCCATTTTCAGATATGGACTTATCAATGACCTCAATTCCCCTTTGTTTGCCCGACTCCATTACTCCTGAGCAATTTTTGAGGGAGTATTGGCAAAAAAAACCCTTGCTTATCAAGCAAGGTTTACCACAACTTATTGGCATGTTTGAACCTGACGACATGCTTGGTCTGGCCCTTGAAGAAGACGCCAGCGCGCGTCTGCTGACCCAAGCAGCCAGTAAAAAAGAAGGTCAGGCGCAATGGCAACTCAAAAAAAGCCCACTGACTGAAGCTGATTTTAATAAATTACCAGATCAATGGACCGTGCTGGTGCAGAATATGGAACAGTGGTCACCAGAACTTGGTCAATTGTGGCAAGCCTTTGACTTTATCCCTCAGTGGCAACGTGACGACATCATGGTTTCCTATGCGCCAAAAGGTGGTTCAGTCGGCAAACATTATGACGATTATGATGTGTTTTTAGCGCAAGGATTTGGGTCTAGACGTTGGCAGCTGGGTAAATTCTGTGATAAAAATACTGAGTTCGTCGCTGATGAGCCGATTCGATTGTTTGATGATATGGGCGAGATTATATTTGATGAAATACTAGAAGCCGGTGACGTGCTTTATGTGCCGCCTAAGTTATCGCATTTTGGTGTCGCACAAGATGATTGCCTGACTTTCTCTTTTGGCTGTCGTCGTCCAAACTTGATGCAAATCATCGATAGCTTGGCTGATATCGCCACCAACGATAGCGACTTATTTGTCCCAATGCTGTTGCCACAAGCGCTGCAAGCATCAGGTGAATTGCAAGCGAGCAGCATTAATGCCATCAAAGATCAGCTATTACAAATGCTACAGTCTGAGCGTGGTGATGATATCATTCGCCAAGCAGTGTCTGAAGTCGTGAGCAAGCGCCAGTATGACGCACTGATGCCAGAAGAGACGTTAGACACCGATGAGCTGATACAAGCTCTAGCAGAAGGTGCCACGTTGCAAGCGGACTATAGCAATCGTTTGCTCTATAGCCGGACTAGTGAGGGCATTACGCTATATGCCAATGGTCAGCGCATTGACGGGCTTGAAGAGGCAGCAGGCGCTGTATTGGTGCGTTTGGCGAATGGCGAACACCTAAATAGCCAAGATGTGACGGATATTGATGCAGATGATTTGAGCGAATGGCTAGAGAACGGCTGGGTGTGGATCGACGCGGCTGAATAACTTTGCATAAAGTTGCACTTAATTGGCTTATCTAGACATAAAAAAACCGATACCTGATTGATTCAGATATCGGTTTTTTTATACATATTACTTTTTAAGTTAGAGTCTTTATTGTGACATCAGACATTACTTAAATCCTTGGCTAAGTACCAAGCTCAAGCAAGCTCGCATTACCACCAATAGCAGTGGTATTAATCGTTCTTACTCGCTCAGTGACAAAGCGATGAAGGTAATCAGGCGTTAGCATCTCTGACATGCCTTCCATATCGGTCACAGCAATTACTTGCGTCAAAATACCATCCGTATTGGCAAGCTCTTGACTGATTGTCTGTATTTCGCTGTTATTACCTGCAACAGCAACTTGCGCGAGACGGTCAATGTATAACAGCGTGATCGTTTGCGAATCATTAGCCACACTCAATACATCATCGCTAATGCCAGTATCATAAAGGACTTTTGCTGCTTCATCACACATCTCAGCCTGACTAGGACAATGCAATATCACTTCATTGCCCGTCAATAATGCAGCGATTAGCTGTCCAAGTACTGCCATTGCACGCGCAGACTCACCGCCGATAACCATCGTCTTACCACGACCAGTGACATATAAGTCGTTGGACTCACCCGTTGCACCCGTCATACGCTGTACTTCATCCAGACTGGGCGCGGCGCTCAATAAATGATGGAATAGACGCTTTGCCTTATTGACATCACCAGTCAGCAGCGCCAATTTTGGGATGGCTGCTTGTAGATACGTTGCACGATTGACTGCGCCAAGTAATCGCCAAGCTTCACAAACCTGGGCATGATTTTTTTTAAATTCAGTCGCCATGTTGCTGCTCCTTATGCGATTTCTGGTTGAGTAAGTGATTCAGTTTTAGTATTGGTAGCAGTGTTTTGCTCAGTAGCACTTGTTTGCTCAGTAGCAACTGACTCAGAGCTTAGCTGCATGAGACGAGCGACGTAATGTGGACCACCCGCTTTTGGACCCGTACCCGATAGACCACAGCCACCGAACGGCTGTACGTTTACGACTGCACCGATTTGGTTACGGTTAACATAGGTATTACCGACAAAGGCACGACGTTCAATATGCTCAACAATATTTTCAATACGGCTGTGAATACCTAGCGTTAAGCCAAAGCCAGTAGCATTGATAGCATCGATAAGCTTGTTCAAATCACGGGCTTGATAACGTAGCACATGTAATATAGGGCCAAAGTGCTCACCACCAATCACGTCGATACTTTTGACTTCAATCGCGGTTGGTAACACAAAGGTAGACTGCTCTTGACTGACAACCGAGCTGGCACTCATAGGTGTCTGCGCCAAGATATTCGCCGTTGGCTCAGCGACCATACGTTCGATATGCGCCTCAAGACCTTGCTTGGCATCATTATCAATGACTGGGCCGACATCGGTAGCTGCATACAGCGGGTTACCCACGACTAGCTCAGCCATATTGCCTTGCAGTAGCTCAATCAACTCATCAGCCACTTCTTCTTGTACACATAGTATGCGACAAGCTGAACAACGCTGACCTGCCGAGCCAAAGGCAGACAGTACAGCATCTCTGACCACTTGTTCAGGCAAGGCTGTTGAATCGACAATCATGGCGTTCTGACCACCCGTCTCAGCGATAAACACGGGCAGCTCCCCGCTGGCTTGCGCATGATCATTTAGACTTTGATTGATACGTTGCGCGGTTTGGGTCGAACCGGTAAAGATGACACCAGATAAATTGTCAGCGGCGGTTAATGCCCCACCCACTTCACCTGCTCCAGTGACAAACTGTAGCGCCTCGACTGGCACCCCAGCTTGATACATCAGCTGTGCACCGAAATGCGCGATTAAACTGGTTTGCTCAGCAGGTTTTGCGACAACGGTATTACCGGCGGCGAGTGCTGCCACAATCTGACCAGTATAAATAGCCAATGGAAAGTTCCAAGGGCTAATGCATACAAAGGTGCCGCGCGCTTTATACACCTGACGCGACTGCTTGCCAGATAAATCAGTAAACTCATGCGCTTTTGCGTCTAAGCGTTCCGCTTCATCCGCATAAAAACGGCAGAAATCAACGGCTTCTTTGATCTCATCAATACTGTCTTGCATGGTCTTGCCAGCTTCAACTTGGCACAAGGCCATTAGTTCAGCATAGTTTTCTTCGTAGAGGTCAGCGATTTTGCGCAATATTGCCGCACGTTTTGCCGCTGGCACTGCTTGCCACGCGCTTTGTCCGGCTACTGCGGCATCAATGGCTTGACGCGCCAATTCTGCATTGGCGTATTGTACGTCGCCTGCGATAACTTCATGATTCCATGGCGCACGCACTGTATGACTATCAAGCTTCTGAGCTTTACCATCCACTGAAGAATCATGAATTGCTTGCCCATTGATGATAGGAGACGCGGACCATGTCTTTGTTAAATGACTGTCAATCGCGGCTTTGAATAATAGCCACTGCGACTCTACAAATATATTAGGACCAAAGCTGGCACGGCGATCACCATAAATCTCTAAAGGCAACGGAATCTCTGGATTGTTTAACGTATCATTCGCTACTAGCTTGTCATACGGATGTACCGTCAGCTTATCAATCGGATAAGACTTATCTAACAACTGATGCACAAATGAGCTATTCGCACCATTTTCGAGTAAACGACGTACTAGATATGGCAGTAAGTCTTTGTGCGCACCAACTGGGGCATAAATACGAACAGGGATCTTGTATGTTTGTAAGATATGATCATAAAGCGCATCACCCATGCCATGCAAACGCTGAAATTCAAAATCTCTATGCGCACTCATGGTCATCACTGATGCCAAGGTATGAGCATTATGGGTCGCAAACTGGGGCCAAATAAGTCCGCGCAGATGCTCAGACAACAAGAAGCGAGCACAGGCTAAATAAGCGGTGTCCGTGCCTTCTTTACGTGTCCAAACGGGATATCCTGACAAGCCTTTTTGTTGGGCAAGTTTAATCTCTGTATCCCAATAAGCGCCCTTAACCAAGCGTAACGGGATACGATCGCCAACTTCTTTTGCCAAGCGTGCAAGCCAAGCAAAAATAGCAATGGCGCGCTTAGAGTAACCTTGCACCACTATGCCCAATCCATCCCAACCAGCGGTTAGCGAATCACGATAGAGCGACTCAAACAGCTTTAGAGATATCTCTAGGCGATCGGCTTCTTCGGCATCGATGCTCAAATCCACATCCACTTCGCGTGCCGCTTCGATCAGCAATAAGCAACGCTGACGCAATAATCCCAACACCTGAGCTTCTTGCGTGGCCTCATAGCGTGGATGCAGTGCAGACAGCTTGATAGAAACAGACGGCTTTGGCATACCCTCTTGAACTTTGACATTGGCAGTCGCTTTAATCGCATGCAAATAGTCATTAAAGTATTTTTCAGCGTCTCTATGGGTAATCGCCGCTTCACCCAGCATATCGAACGAATAGGTATAGCCTTTATTACGATACGGCTGACTGTTTTTGTTGGCGTCTTCAATCGTCTCACCAAGGACAAACTGATGCCCCATAATACGCATGGCTTTTTGCATCGCCGCCCGAATCATTGGCTCGCCCATTCTTTTGGTCATTCGATCCAAAAACCCTGAGGCAGTCGTGCCGTTGTCGATACTGACGACACGGCCGGTCATCATCATGCCCCACGTCGAGGCATTGACCATAAAACCATTGTCATCTTTTAAATGCTTTTTCCAATCCGCCACACTCATTTTGTCACGAATCAGCGCATCAGCCGTATAATTGTCTGGCACCCGAATCAAGGCTTCAGCCAGACTCATCAGCAAAATACCTTCTTGCGTATCAAGGCTGTATTCAAGTAATAATGAATCGACCATTTTGATCGCTTTGCCATCATTACGCACATACTCAACCAGCTGGCGCGTCTGGTCACTCGCAGCTTCACGCTCTTCGTCACTCGGTTTGGCAAGTGGCAATAAGTCAGACAACCAGCGCTGCTCATCAACACTATATAACGGTGAGATGCGTGCATACAGCTCATCTGCAGACAGGTCAATATAGTCTGGCGATAGCATATCGACAGGATTAAATAAAATCGGCTCTTTCGGGGTAAACTGCTCTACTGGGTTCATACCAACTCCATCACTATCGTCTAAAAACCATGATAAATGGTCCATGAGGAAAACTGAGCGCTCTGGTTCACTGTCTATAACCCTACCATATTTAATAGGAATTATTGACTGTGACTCACAGCAATAATCAAAAGACCAAACGGCGCCATCGTAAAACGAGCAAATCCAGCATAAGCTGGAAACGTTTAAGTAGGTCGTTCGAGTGTTAAACGGGCTACGTTAACAATATAAAGGCAACAACGAACAGTTAAGCGGCATTAGTGCCTTCTTCTTGTTAGTAGTGAAAGGAGTTCGATTAATGGTTCAAGGCTGAATATCATTAGGACAATAATCTATCGATTATCATGCTAATAAACCAAAATCTACCATCTTATATGACGCTAATTCACTGTAAGAAAAACCTCTACGGCGTTGATTGAGGTGATGCGCTTAACCTGGCTATGGTATCATGAAAAAAAATTTCAAACTAACGATATTTGGAATTTAAGACAATAAATATCTACTTTAAAAACAATTAGTTATAACCATCATAACGGCAATGACGCTTTAGTTATAATTTTTTGTTTACTATTGGTCATTAATTGTTTTGTAGAGCAGAGAATTTCGGTTGGTTATCCCAAGGCACTTTATTTGAAACACAAAAAAAACCCTCCTTATTAATCCATAATAAAGAGGGTCAGAATATGCCTAATGCTAGTATGGTTAGCTACATGATATAGACTATCCACATCACGTTAGCGACTTATAGAAGTACCAGCTTTGCCAATAAAATGGCTGTCAAAATCCACACTGGAATCGTAATTTCAGAGAACTTGCCTGTCATCAACTTCACCGCTGTAAAGGTAATAAATCCAAGCGCAATACCATCAGCAATAGAATACGTAAGCGGTGTTAGTAATAATACCACTGCTACTGGTGCCGCTTCCGTCAAGTCTTCCCAATTAATATCTTTGAGGGTGAACAGCATCAATACCGACACATAGAATATCGCCCCTGCGGTCGCATAAGCGGGAATCATACCGGCTAATGGCGCAAAGAAAATACTAAGCAAGAATAGCACACCAACCGTCACAGCCATCAGACCGGTTCGACCACCTGACGCAACTCCTGACGCACTTTCAATATAACTGGTCGTTGACGAAGTACCTAGCATGGCACCGGCAACCGTAGCCGTTGAATCAGCCAATAGCGCTTTGTCCATATTAGGAATATTGCCATCTTTATCAATGAGGCCTGCTTTATTGGCAATACCAACCAAGCTGCCTGCTGTATCAAACAGATCAACGAATAAGAAAGCAAAAATAACGCTAATCATGCCAATATCAAACGCGCCTGCGATATCAAGCTGCATGAGTGTTGGCGCAATCGATGGCGGTGCCGACATAATACCCGTAAACTGCGTGTTACCAGTAACCAAACTGATCAAGGTAATCAGCAAAATACCAATGGTTACCGCACCTGGGACTTTTTTATACACCAAACCGATGATAATAAAGAAACCGAGAGCAGCCATCATAGGGGCAAATGCAGTCATATCACCAAGCATGACCAAGGTCGCATCACGACCTACGATGATGCCAGAGCTTTGCAGGGCAATAAATGCCAAAAACGCACCGATACCAGCAACGATACCTTGCTTAAGGCTCGTTGGAATGGCATTAATAATCCATTCGCGAATCTTGAATAAGCTTAAAAGGATAAACAAACAACCAGATAGAAATACTGCTCCTAACGCTGTCTGCCATGCATAGCCCATACCCAGCACCACACCGTAGGTAAAGAAGGCGTTTAAGCCCATACCTGGCGCTAATGCCACTGGCAATCTGGCATAAATACCCATAATAAAGCAGCCTATTGCTGCTGCCAAACAAGTAGCAACGAACACCGCTCCTTTGTCCATACCCGCTTCTGCTAATACATTGGGGTTCACAAAGATGATGTAAGCCATCGTCAAAAAGGTAGTAATACCGGCAAGAATTTCCGTTTTGACCGTGGTGTTTTCACCGTTGATCCCAAAATAGCGTTCAATTGCATTCATAAGTGTCGCGCCCAGCTTGCTAGTGAAAGAACAAATTTATTGGTGCCTAAAATAAAGATGACGTCAACAAGCAGGTTGCGACGTCATAATCAAAAGGCAGCGGTAACAAAGAGCAACATTTTAGAGAAAATGAGATACAAATTCAATCATTACCCGTGCCTTGCTGGTTTAAAACAGAAATAAGGCTGTCTTGGCGTTTAAATACTGGATAATAGTTGTATTACTGCCCAACCCTGCCTTTAAACCCACCTTATATCGACGAAAATTACATCTCTATCAATAAAATGCAGTTTTTTTCGCTTTAACCTTTTAAAAAAATGACCTTTTCTTCATTTAGCAGTACACTAGTCGGTTGATATAAGTGTGCATAATGCATTGACGCTTCATAGTATGATCGTTTTATCGATTCTGCACGCTGTACTATATGAAAAATATTATTCGTGCATAATATAAGTGCATTTTGTTGAATACCTTCTATTATTACCAGCTTGTGTTACCAGCTATTACCAGCTTAGTTTCGATGCCCTATATTCTATAGTTGTTAGAGGTCTTATCCGGTCTACGTATGGCGCGTATACCAGTTATTGTTAATTACCCGTGAGTCCAATACATGCCTGAATCATTAAATATTATCGACCTTATCACCCAAGCCAGTCTATTGGTACAGATTGTGATGGCGCTCTTATTGCTAGCGTCTTTGCTCAGCTGGGTCATTATTTTTCGTATGAGTGCACGGCTCGGTACGGCTAAGAACTTTGATCAACAGTTCGAGACTTGGTTTTGGTCGGGTGAAGATTTGGCAAAGTTGTACCAAGGGGTGCAAGGCTCCCCTGAGCGCCAAGGACTTGAGCAGATATTTTATGTGGGCTTTTCTGAATATCTCAGGATGCACAAAAAACGTCAGCCAAAAGATGACATTATCGATGGGGTTGAGCGTAAGCTTCGGGTCGGCTTAGGACGTCAGCAGCAGTTACTAGAATCTGGGCTCACTACCCTAGCCAGCATCGGCTCAGTTGCACCTTATGTCGGCTTATTTGGCACCGTATGGGGCATTATGAATGCCTTTTTGGGACTATCCCAAACTGAACAGGCGACCCTAGCCTCTGTCGCGCCTGGCATCGCTGAAGCACTCATTGCCACGGCCATGGGTTTGTTTGCGGCTATTCCTGCTGTACTCGCGTACAACCACTTTACGGCCAAATCAAGCCGTTTGTATGATTCACGCGCACTATTCTGCGATGAGATGACCGGTATGCTCCAACGTGAGACAAGCGTCCAAAGCGTGGTAGATAGAGACAGCGCACTTAATGGCCATGCAGGTCAGGTGACAGGGCTATGAAACCAAACCCCTATCGCCGTGAGAAAAAAGCGCTGAATGCGGAGATGAACGTCGTTCCTTATATCGACGTGATGCTGGTGCTACTGGTGATATTTATGGTAACTGCGCCGATGCTGATCACCGGCGTCGACGTCGAGCTACCAAAAGAGCAAACCAATACCATGAGTCAAAGCCAGCTACCCGTGATTGTCTCCTTAACCGATAGTGGCGAGATTTTTATCAGTTATGAGAGCAATATCGACTTACCGATTAGTGAGCCAGAGCTGATTAACACCTTATCTAATCTGCAGGCGCAAAGCAGCGATGCGGGCGCGCAGCCTTTACAGGTTATGATCAATGCCGATCAAAACAATCAATATGGCGCTATCATGACCTTGATGGCAAGCTTGCAGCAAGCAGGTATCCAAAAGGTGGGATTATTAACGGGCGCACCCTTGCCCACACCCTCATCATAATGAATCCTATTGTTAGCACCGCTTGTTATAATAAAGTAGATAATCTGATGAACCTCATCCTCCAATATCATGTCCATGAGTATCACTGCCATGAATAATGCGCCTGCTGTTTATGTGCCGACCCAACCTGAAGGCAATGGGCTGACACTGCCTACGCTCCTCAGCTTGCTTGCACATGGTCTGGTGATTGGCATACTTATTTATACCTATCAAAATACAGAAGTTGAAACGGTAGGTAGCTTAGAGACCGTCATGGTATCCCCTGAACAGCTGGCTGAGATGCAAGGGCAAATCCTTGCCAATCGTGCCGCGGCTGCCAGTGCTATGCAAGCTGATAGTGGTACGAGCGGCTCATTCAGTGATATGCCAGAGAACACGGTTGACGGTAGCGCTAGCATTCAAAACCCCAACCAACCAAACTCTCAGCGCGTGCCTGTTTTTACACGCTCTGACGATCCTGCCAGTCGCCCGATGCTAATGAGTGAAGAACAGCATCAGCGACTACTTGAGCAAAATCAAGAATATGAGCGCAATATGGCTGAATGGGCAGCACAGCTAGATGAGTCGGTAGTAGAAGAACACAATCAAGTTGAACAAGATAAAAGACAACAGCTCATCGAAGAACAAAAACAGCTTAGGGATTACCGTAATAAACAAAACAACCCGCCTAGAATTACACGCCCTACTGCTACTGATAAAAATTTAAAAATTGATACTGGCAGCTCTGGCAGTGCCAGTAAAAGCTTTAGCTTATCAGAAGATGGTGAGTCGACTGTATCTGGTGATTCTTCTACCTCTAGTACGGCAAAAGGTAGTAGTCGCTCTGCCTCAAGTGGCAGTCGCGGTGCCAGCAATGGTGAAATTATCAATTTAATCAAACGCAATTATAGCCCGCCAACCGCTGCCAAAGGCTCGACTCAGCGCGCCACCTTAACCATCACTGTCAATGCGAGCGGCAATGTGGTCAACGTCTCCGCTTCAGGACCTGATAGCGCGGTCAATGAAGCAGCCAAACAAGCAGTTTTGAATACTGGCAGCTTACCGATTGATGCTGATGATCCTAAGTACCCTACTTTTACCATACAGTTTAAAGGTAGCAATTAATCAGTTACCCAGTCCCTATATTATTGATAACGTTACCTTAAACTGCTTGCACTGTGTGTAATATTGCCATACCGTAACGGTAAACTTAGCCCCTATAAAAAATAACGATTAGACTATTTCAGGAGTTCAATTCGGTCATGCGTACTCATCAGAAGTTATGCCTTTCTTTACTTGCCAGCACCTCAACCTTGCTTATTTCTTCCAACCTGTTGGCGGCGCCTGTCGTCTTAGAATTGGATTACGATATTCCAGTCCAACAAAACCAAGTGGCTTTTGTGCCGTTTGCAGGTGATTCTGTGCTATCGCCGATTATTCTCAATGATTTGAGCAAAACTGAATTAAAGGTGACCAGTAAAGATTTGCCACAACAGCCGCACAGTATTAGTGAGCTGTCAGGCACATTACCGGTTTGGCAAAGTATGGGAATTCCTTACCTAGTGGTCGGTAGTACTCGCAGCAACCGCGGTAAAGTAGTCACCGATTACGAAGTGATTGATATCAAATCTGGCCGAGTGATTGAAGGCAAGCAAAGCTTAACGGCTGACAATAATAAAGAAAGCATGCGCTATGCCGGTCACGTCATCGCTGACAAAGTTTACGAGCTGATTACTGGCATTCCAGGTGATTTCTCCGGACGTATTGCTTACATCGAAGAAGTTGGCACTGGTAAAGAAAAAGTATCGCGCTTAAAAGTCATGGATGCTGATGGCGAAAACGCTAAGACCATTACTGAAGTTGCTGGTTCTATATTCTCCCCATCGTGGTCACCAGATGGTAATCGCATCGCCTATTCTGTACAGCGCGATAAATCATACCCTGTTATTTATGTACAAAACGTGAGCGGCGGCAGTGCAAGTGCTTTGACGCCATTTTCTGGTAGCAATTTAAGCCCATCATTCTCACCAGATGGCAGCAAGATACTGTTTTCTAGCAGCTTTGAAGGCAGTGCTGATATTTATGAGATGAGTGCCAGCGGCGGTAAACCTAGACGAATCACCAATTGGCCAAGCAGCGAGGTACAGCCAAGCTATGCACCCGATGGCAAATCTTTTGTATTCGTCAGTGATCGATCAGGATTTAATAAACCACAGATTTACCGTTATGAGTTTGGATCAGGAAATACGACCAAAGTATCAAATAGCGGTTATGCCACTAGTCCGCAGTTTAGTAGCGATGGCTCACAAATTGCCTTTTTAAGTGGTCGCTCAGCGGCGATCATGAATAGCGGCGGTGCTATCACTACGAATTTGGGCAATACGGGTATCGATGAAGCACCGAGCTTTTCGCCTAACGGTAAGCGTGTGGTCTATGCTTCTACCCAAGGCGGCAAAGGCATATTAACCATCAAATCACTGAACGGTGGTGAGTCATTCGGTAAGTCTGGTCAAGGCACTATTCGCTCACCAGTCTGGTCATCCAGCCCTAAATAAACCCTCTCTCTCATTATCTTTCTTAATCCATTAAGCCTTGCCTATAAAAAAGCGCCTAATAAATAATTAGGCGCTTTTTTATGTTGCAGAGAATGGCTAAGTCATTTTTGTACGAACCATTTTCGCTTAAAAAACTATTAGCTAAGAATTTAAATAATAGTGTTATTCATCACTTGGATCACCCGCTGATGGATTGGGATGCCGCAGTTTTGCCACATCTTCAGCGGTAACGGTATCGGTAAAACCATTTAGGTCACTGACCACATATTGAGTAACCGCAGCCATCTGCACATCGTTCATCATCCCATGAAATGACGGCATACCTCGAAAGCCATTAATCAAGATATCAATGATGTAATACTTTGATTGCATCTTACTGTTATTCGCCAGTGGTGGATAATAGCCTGCGCCATCAGCACCCTCGCCTTTATGCATATGACACGCCGCGCAAGAGTCGTGATACAGCTTTTTGCCATCTGTCGTCACAAACCCATTTGTACCTTCAAACTTTGCGTTCCACTTAGTAATATTTGGGTCATCTTCCATATTGGGCAATGAGCTGTCGTCGACAATATTGATAGGAGGTGCATTAAGCTCCTCACGGCTCATATAAACACCGCCCCACGCACCCGTATTTCGGCTTTCTTGATAGTCATTGGTTGTTAGGGAATCCTGATCTTGCACACTGGAAACCGTTACTTCATCATCTGACTGTTGACTACAGCCCAACAGTGCTGCACTGCTTATCCCACTCAGCAGCATCACCGTCAGCAGTTTGAGTGTCATGTCTTTCATGACTTTTTTCTTCAAGATTGCCTTTTTCACGATTGCATTGTCCATGATAGCCTCTGAATTTTGTAGTTATTCATATTAACCAAGCGTTATTAAACAAGCATTTTTGCTTTTTTATGTAGGCGCTTCGCGGCATCCATACCAGATAAAATAGCGCCTTCTTGCCATGCCGGAATATGTGAGCAATGCTCGCCCGCCAGCACAATACGATTATCAATACTGCACAAGGTATCGTAATGTTGACGACGGGTCGACTCATTCCAAATACCATAACAGCCGAGCGTCCATGGGATACGGTGCCAGACAACTGACGTCCCTGCACGGAATTCTTTCGGATACTGAGGATGGATGTATTTACCATAAGCAAGCGCGACATTAATACGTTCTTGCGGCGTTAATGTATTAAACTTATAAGACGTAGGACCATAACCATACGCGCCGAGTAACACACCCGTACCGTCTTTGAACATATTTTGTGACGGATAGGCAATTTGCGCAATGGGCATATCGGTATAAGTCAGACCACCAAATATCCACTCATCTTCTTCCCAAAAGCGACGGTTGAACTCTAGACCAACTTTATAAGAGGTTTCGTAAGGCACAGCGGCCATCGCCTGCTTCATCGGTTTTGAGACATTGATATCAATCTGCGTCAGCACCGTTAGCGGAATATTGCACACGCACCAATCTGCACGAATGGTCTTGGTGGCACCATCTGGACTGTTGCTGTCGACATAATCGACGGTGACGCCACTGTCATCTTGATGAATTTTAGTGACCTTTGCATTAAACTCAATCATATCGCGACATTCGCGAGTGAACGCATCACCGATTTTACCCATACCACCTACTGGCTGAAACATCGTCGGTTGATGACCATAAGTCATATGGTTGCCATAAATATCTGCCCACATACCCGAATCCAATATCTCACTGATTGGCAAAGGTTTTGATGGTGTCGCATCGGGCATCAAGCCACCGCCGGGAAAGACACTAAAGCCACGATGTTTACTGGTCTCATTACTGGCGCGATAGCGATAATCTTTATCGAGCACACCCCAACCTTTTAATCCTTCAAGCAGCTTCTCTTTATCCTCAGTATTGACCGAGCGATCAAGACCACCGACGTTGACTGATTTTGATAGCAGCTCCGCGACATGACCTTGGATATCGTTTTTCACATCACCCAAACGCTGCGGTACGCCATTGAAATGATCAGTACGATGCAAATAAGCGCGATCATTGGTTTGAATAAAGGGCTGCATCTCAACGCCAAACTGTTTGCAATAATGGAAGATGGCATAATGATGGCTTGGTAGACGCCACGGCCCACCATTAAAATAATTGCCCTCTTCAAAATCACAGGTGACTTCTTCACCGCCAAGCTCGGTATATTTATCACCGCTGTTCAATGTCCAGCTACGACCGCCGCCACGATTTTGATATTCGAGTACTTTGACATCGTAACCCGCTTTACGTAACTCATAAGCCGCGGTCAGTCCGCCAAGACCGGCACCAAGAATGACGATACTAGCACCCGGAGGTGCACCTTTGAGATCCATGGTCTCTTTAAAACTCGACTCTGACGCAAATCCTAACGTCGTCATTGCCTGATACATCGCTGTCGCGCCTGCGGTTTTACCAATCATCGAGAGCAGTTGGCGCCGCGTTGGTGATTGAAGCATGTCTTTCATAATAATGTCCTTAAAGTAGACGTCATGTATAACGGTAGGCAATCGTCTTTGGCATTTTGCTTTTATTATCGGCTCAGTTTATATCGAACCTTTATCTTGCCAAGCCTTAATCCATTACCTTTTTAACCTTAATTCTCGTACTGTAATCAGCGTCTAAAACGCCTTTATAAGTTCTTTGTTCGACCATTTATCTAAATAGAGTCAAACTAAGCGCGGCGTCTAGAGCGTAAGATGGCGCGGATGATAAACACAATAATAGCAATCGCGACGATAATACCGATTATCGCCAGTAAGCCTGCGTACTTAATCAAGAAAGGCTTATCAACGCCAGTATTTGCGATACGATCGACATCACTGGCACTCACATCACTGCTGGTAAGACCACCAAAATTCACCCGTACGTAATTGGTAATACCAGCGATTTGCTCGCTATTTAACTCATCTGAAAACCCTGGCATGATGGGCGATGTATTGGTTGCCCCTTCTACCCCATGAAGGATCATATTGACCAGTGCATCAGGTCTTTCGCGGCGGATACTACTCAGGCCGACGATAGGAGCATAACGTGCATCAGGCTGACCATAACCGTCAACCCCATGACAACTACCACAGGTGGCTAAATATAATGATTCGGGAGAATTACTGCCATTACCTACTGCGGCTTTTGCCTGTTTCAAATATTCTTTTTGCGCCAGTAGATCATGAGTGATAGATTCGTTGATTGGCGTTGGTAGGCGCGACACATCTACCGCAGACACTTTATCGTCGGTCTGGACAGCAGGTACTGCCTTCAGATAAGAAGCAATGGCACTCAAGTCTTCGTTTTTTAAGTAGCGCGTACTATGTGCAACTGCCTCGCCCATGGGACCACCAGCGTAAGCACGCTGGTCAAGTTCACCCGTACGCAGATAAGTGACGATATCCTGCTCACTCCAGCTACCGATACCGCTCGACTCATCAGGCGTGATATTTGGTGCATGCCAATGACCGAGCTGGGCACCAGATAAGTACATACTCTTATCAAAACCCATCGTACTATTACGCGGGGTATGACAAGTACCGCAGTGCTCCAGATTATTGACCAGATATTCACCGCGTTTTTGGGTCTCGTTCAGTCCGTCGCGCTTTTCAGTAGACGGTACGTTGAGCAAATTCCAACCCAACATTAAGCTGCGAATATTAAAAGGAAATGGTAAGTCTGTTTTTTCTTTAGGAGCTTCGTCAACCGCTGGTACTGTCTGTAAATAAGCAAACAACGCACTGATATCTTCTTCTTTCATACCACTATAGGAAGGATATGGCATGGCAGGATAAAGCATATGATTAGGCGCACGACCTTTTTGCAGCGCATTCTTTAAATCCGCTTCGGTATAGTCGCCGATACCGTAACGTTTGGATGGGGTGATGTTGGTCGAGTAAATCTCCCCCATTGGGGTCTCGATTGGTGTTCCACCGGTATAGTCCTCACCATGACATGCCATGCAATCGGCCGCACGGGCGATGTAGGCACCGCGATTGACAAGCTTGCTATTGGCAGGGCTGACATTAGGTAAACTGGTATTGGCTAGGCTTGTATTAACGCTGCTTGCACCTTCAGCCATCGCAGCGTTGGAGGTCATACCAATGACGAGCATCGATAACATCATAGAAAGTGGCTTCATAATATCCTCATATAGCTGGCACCTAGGGTGTTTTAAGTATTTTTAACTCATGACAGTTATTATTCAACGGTATCTACATTCAAAAAATCCAAGTCTTCCACTATTTATCTATACTTTCGCTGTGTGTTCTTCGCACTAAATATTAAGAGTCGATAACGAATTTTTCTTTATTATTTATAAGGCAATTATCAAGCTTAGTTACCGTAGAATGTCTGTCCTCCTTACTAAGGTAAAACTATTTTGCTAAAATTGTTCGATTAGTAACTTAATCCTCCTATTTTTTTACAAAAATAAAAGTTCCTATAATCAGCACTGAGTTTTTAATTAATTAATATGTTTTTTATATTATTATTACTGATGTTTTAAAATTCTGATGAAAAACAACTACTCATCATTATGAATCTCTCAATTCATTTTTTTCTAGTGACGAACCAGTTAAAAAAAACTTAATGGACGCATAATTTAGCTGTTATTTTTAATTTCCACTGTACATAATACATACACAGTGCAGAATCAGCATACTGTCTATACTTGCTCCAATATTTACTATATGTATGGCATTAGCCGTTGTATAACACGGTAATTTGTTTATGATGAACGCTGTTTTAACAATGCCAACTGTGTCCTGAGATATCCCTATGAAACCCTTCATTATGACTTATATACTTTCGGCGACGATGCTATTAACCGCATGCCAATCTTTTCAATTTTTCGACAGTCCTATTCCTGTTACGGCGTTGTCAACCAAGGTCATTGATAAATAGCTTTACTCATGACAATAAAAAAAGCAGATATCAAATTGATATCTGCTTTTTTGGTTTACTTAATAAACGCTGATGCCCGATTATATTATCAGCACGATTTATAGTCGGTTCAATATCATTTGGATACAAGGAAGGCGAGTGAAAGTACTACAAATAGTAGACTAAGCGAGCCTGATTTATATGGGATTGACTATATCATAATCGTACTTTAGCTGGTTGATGCTTTATGATAGTCTTAGCCAAATGATCACCGAACCAAATAGCTGTATCGATATCGCCTTTCCCTGGGGTCTCTTCAGGTGGACCATCAAGGGATTGCGTCATTAGTCCTAAAAAGCTAGATAGACGGTTCAAGTCATGAGCCTCATGACCTGTCGGCATTAACGGTAAGCCGATCCAATTCATCCCATGCTGCATGGCATATAGAGAAATCTGCTGTAGCACAGCAAGTTTATCACCACTCAGTCCACCTGAGTTAGCAAAAGCGGCTGCCCACTTGCCTTCCCATTTTCTGTGATACCAGCGCTTTGAGGTCTCATCCATAAAAGTCTTAAATTCAGCAGTCACGCTGCCCATATAGACGGCACTACCAAAAACCAGCAGATCTGCCTGATCTAAAAAATCCCAGTCGACATCATGAACATCGACGGCTTTTGCCTGTGCTTCTGGAAGTTGCTGGTGCGCCCCCATGACGATTGCTTCAGCCACACGCTTGGTATGACCATAGTTGCTATGATAGATGACGGCAATCGATACACTTTGCGTGCTGTCAGTCAGTGTAGATGTCAAAGATGCTGTGGCAGATGTATTCATACAAACTCTAATAATAGCTATAAATAATTGAATAGAAATAAAATGGATTCAGGGCGCTTAGTATCTACCAGCGTCCGGTAGGTTTATTCTGACTGGGTAGCAGAACGGCGTACAATCACCAGTGCCATCCGTCCTGTCGCTGGCTGCCGTAAATGCGTCTGACGTCGATAAGAGTAATAACGAGCATCGGCATAGCTACAGTCTATAGGTGACTCGTTGCACAATATTACACCAGCAGTGCTTAACTGATCAGCAGCAACCCTTGGTAAGTTCAGCTTAATTTTACCCGCGTTTACTTTAGCGTAATTTGATAGTTTATCAACTGACTTATGTAAGTATCGAGGATCAATATTCAACTCTTTACTCATATCAGTACGACTGTCATCAGCGATCTGATTCTTAGAAGCCATCACGTAGCGCTCATCAAATTTTTCAATACTGGCTGACGTCAATGACTGACTGTCTATACAACCTGCCAGTAGCTTATCGCGAACTTGACTGCCCACTTCATAATTTTGTTGGCTGATACAGACACCAATCCATGCCATGATTTGCCCTGAATCAGTAAAACACTCAGTCGTTGCTTTGATGACGCCACATGCCAACCCTTGCCAACCCGCGTGAATAGCGGCAATTTTACCACTGGCTGGTTGGTATAGAACGATAGGTACACAATCAGCAGTCATTATCGCTAGACCCACTCCTGCTTGCTGGCTCAACAGAGCATCAGCTGCCATCGGTCGCATACTTAGCGCCGTGGCGTCAGTATCATGAATGCGATTGCCATGAACTTGATTGACCCAATGCAGTCTTTTAATAGGGGTATATCGCGCGCTGATTGATGGCAAGCTAGTAAACTGCTCATTCATCGCCGTCAAGATCTGCATGCGATTATCTAAGACCTCGGCAGCGTTATCACTGACGTGCAAGCCTAAATTGAGCGTGCCATAATCCGCTTGTCTCAGCTGGCTGGTTATATCAGCCTCGCATTCATCCTTATTGGTGAATGCGGCTGTCTGAAAAACCGCCACATCCTCTAGCTGCGCTAGTAATGTCATAGGAAGCTTATGAGTCATGGCTGATTTACCGTCTTAATGAGTCGTCTTTACGTCACTGATAGCTATTTACTGCTGTTATCTGTCTATTATAAGCGTATTTACGCTGCTTACACAGAACGGTTACTCTTCATCGTAGCCATCACTTAACACTGTCATTAGCTGCTGCATATCTTCAGGGATTGGCGTTGTGACTTCGACATCCTCACCTGTCGTCGGATGAACAAAACCCAACGTATAGGCATGCAGTGCTTGGCGCGGGAAGTTGCTGATCGCCTGACGCTGTGCTTCTGTCAGACCTGCCCGCAGTTGACGGCGACCACCATAGACGCGATCGCCTACAATCGGATAGGTGATATGACTTAAATGCACACGAATCTGGTGCGTACGACCCGTCTCAAGACCCACGTCTAACAGACAGTAATTACCATTGAGCGCGGTCACATTTAATAAATGCGTGACTGCTTCACGACCTGCCGTCATGACCGTCATTTTGGTACGCTGACTACGGTGACGACCGATCGGTGCATCGATACGGCGATGACGCAATAAACTTGCCGCATCCCCTGCCACCACACACTGATAATGACGATAGACTGACTTGTCTTTTAGCTGATCCATCAATGCCATTTGTGCAGGTTTAGTCTTGCCAATAAGCAGCAATCCCGAAGTGTCTTTGTCAATGCGATGCACCAGACCGGCACGCGGCAAATGATGCTGCTGTGGATAGTGATACAGCAACGCATTAACCAAGGTGCCCGTCTGATTGCCAGCGCCAGGATGAACAACCATGCCAACTGGCTTATTAATCACCAATACATCATCGTCTTCATACACCACATCGATATCAATGTCTTCTGGCTGATCTTCACTATGCTGCTGCAGCGTCGTTGATAGATGTATGACATCACCTACTTTGACTCGAATTTTTGGTTTTTGCACGCTATCGTTATACAGCAAGCTACCATCGCTGATCCAGCCTTGCAACTGCGCACGCGAAAAGTCGGTAAACACCAGTGATGCTAGCTTATCGATACGTAGACCAGCTTCTTCTTCGGTGACCGTGTAGGTGGCATCGATAATGACTGGCACCGCTTGGCCTATAGTTGGCGCTTCATAATCAGCGTCATCGTCGTCACTGTCATCAATCCCTTCATCAGCCTCATCGGCTTCATAGTCCTCAATCATCTCGTCATCGAGCATATCACTATCTTTTGAGGCAGCATTTTTTGAGACAGCACCTTCTGAAACAATACTTTCTGACGCTTGTGACATAGCATCGTCTGAGAGGGCTTCATTGGACACAGTTTTTGCGTTGATGCGGTCTTCAGTTTCTAGCTGCTTAGCATCAGATGACTCATTACTTTTTAAAACTTTATTTGGCATGGAAGGCTCTTGCGCTGATAAATGTGGCGCTGATAAATCAGTATCTAGCGATTGATTCGGTGATAAATGGGTGGTCATAGTATTATTATTCATAACAGATTTATATTTATATATAGCAAAGTCCCTGACAGGTTTTTGTAAGGCACTTTATAAGAGAATATAATAGGAAAACATAATGAGAAAATATAGTGCTGTATAAGAAAAACAATGCCGTGCCTTGATGATTAAAATCTATCATGGTCAAAAAAGCAGAGGCAATACTGCCATAGTGTAGCATGCCAAGCGCTCAAGCCCTATAGAAGCTGACTGTTATCTGTCACTTTATGCATATCATTTGATACCTAAATCATTGACGATTAACTCTCTAAAATATGACATTGCTGTAATTTACTGTATATTTGTTGGTGTCAGTGACATTCGATATCGCTCGTTGCGGCGGCTCATGCTAAACTGCAAAGCTGAAACGTGATAGATGAAACATAATAGACAAAGACGTTTAGGATATATCCGCGGGTCAAACTGTCATACACTAAGATAAATATTGCAGGCTTGCTAAAATTCAAAGCAGCTTAGATAAATGAACTGCAAAATAGATGACGAAAAAATAGACGAAACGGTGGTTATTCTATAAAGTAAGCGTTATTTTACTGTATGCTATGGCACGGTATTTTTAAAAACGTCCCTCTTAATAGGTCATAGCAAAAACTGCCTTTGATAAAAATCATGTCAATTACGAGTCGTCTTAACCACTAGCACTCTCAATAATAGACAGTTAACTGGTGCGATAAGCATCGTTTTTATTATTAACCTTATATATAGTATGATAGCGTCGCTGCTATTATGCGCCTTGTGTCGGAGAAGAAGTATGCACGCTGTTGGCAATACGTTTATCAAACTGTCCTCAATCACCCTGCTTGCAATAAGTGTCAACTTGGTGGGTTGTCAAACTTTTAAGAACCTGACCAACAAAGACGTCGATGCAGTCGAAACTGCGGAAAAGTCAGAGCAAGGCTACTATAACGATGCCATCGCTCAGATTGATAAATCTCGTTATATTCAAGCGATTGAAGACTTGACCAATCTGCGTACCTTTTATCCTACCGGACAATATGCTGAGCAAGCCCTGCTCGATATGATGTATGCCCAGTATGAAAGCGGTAAGTTCGAATTGGCAGCGGCTAGTGCGGATCAGTTTATCGGTCTCTACCCTTCTAACCCGCAAGTAAGTTACGCCTATTACGTGCGCGGTGTCGCCAATATGCAAGGCTCATCTGAAGGCCTCAAACTGTTCAAACTGAACCAAGCTGAACGTGATACTGCCTATCTGCGTATCGCTTTTGCTAACTTCCAAGAGCTCATTAATAAATACCCAAATAGCCCTTATACGCCAGATGCTGCACAGCGTATGACCTTTATTTACAACCAGTTTGCCGAAAGTGAGCTCAGTGCCGCCAGTTGGTATATTGAGCGTGAGGCTTATGTCGCCGCTGTCAACCGTGCCAAATGGGTGTTTCAATACTATCCACTGAGTGAATCTGTACCCGAAGCCATCGCCATTTTGGCCTATAGCCATGAAAAACTGGGGCTAACGGACTTGGCAAAAGAATACAAAACCCTATTACAGATCAACTATCCAAATTGGCTGACCAGTGATGGACGCGTTAAGCTCAACACCAAACGTGACCGTACTTGGTTTAACAAGCTAACCTTTGGCAAGCTTGGCCGTTCAGGTATTAAAGACAGCTCGGTCTCTGAAGGTAATTATACTGGCGCGACCAAAACTCAAGTTATTCGTAATGCCAGTCAATTGAGACTGCCTAGCGAAAACACTACGTCTGCCAACGCACCGATAGCCAATACTTCTCCTACACGTGGTAATGGCATCAATGTAGGCTTGGGTCTGCCTGAGGCGTCCACTGAGCGCGTGACTAGCCAATCGAGCACTGGCTCTACCGCTAGAGAAGCGAATGTAGATCCACAAAATATCAACCCTACACGCCGTACAACGCTATCTGACCAAGGTGTTGGTATTACGCCATCAAATTCAGATGTCGATAGTACCGATATGGATGATGAATAAATGCTCTAGAGTTAAGATGGCTTATCTACGTTAATTAAGATAGCATTTTTTCTTTTTAACATATCAAGAAACAGTATGAACTAAATAAGGCCAACGCTCATGTTGGCCTTATTTAGTTCATACTAGGGTGTGTCCTCAATCTGAACGAAAATACCTAAATGGACTCAAAATATTGATCACAGCATTTCCACTCGCATGATGATCGCATCTCATTGCACCGATAACGACACGTACAAGCTCAGCCCAGAAACTCTTCACCTGTCCCCTCGTTTTATGCCCAACGTTTCCAACCCTCATCATGTAATCGCGTGACTTTTTTATTTCTTAAAGTCAATAATGCTGTAGTGGCATAATATTATAGGAATCGAGGACATGGGCAACATGAACCGCAGCGAGTCTATATCTTTAGTTCGCAGAAGATAAGAAAGATACTAAAGGTAGACCAGCCCCCAATAAGTATCGAGGGCCGGTAAGGTATTCAAAAGATCTTCAGGCGGTTATTAGTACATTACTCTTCTAATGCTTCAATAGCGTGTTGACCTACTTCTGTGTGATGCAGCACCTTACCAAAGGGTGCGGTAGTGTCTCCCGGGCCTTGAGTAAATACTAGTACCGGTGTATTGGTGTGGGTGCCGGTGGCCCAAACCACATTTTGCTGTTCTGCCACTTCGCGAGCCAGCAGGTTCTGGCGATTGTCGTCAGTTTGGTAAGCGAAAAAGGCGCCGTTAGCGTTCATTTTCGGGACAGTTTTGGTGCTCAGATAAGGGTGGCCTTCGGTGTAAAAAGGATTGTCTTCGGTTGCGAGCACTCGCTTGGCCTGAGCTTCGGTGATATCGAAGCCAGTTTCAGCGTTTACAATGCGGGCTAAGCTAGCAGGTGTTTGCTGGTCTGCTTCTAATGCATCGAACTGGCTATAGAAGATATCGCCATAGGAGGACTTCTGCTCGTATAGTTTATCGAGGGTCGCTACGTCACCGAAGTTGAAGAGTGGTTGAAACTGTTGCTCTTTGAACACATTGCCTGGTAGGTCACGTCCATGGGGTAGGTCGTTAGCAGAATAGCTGAAGCCAAAGCCACCTGTTTCGTGATCAGCGGTTACCACAACAAGAGTATCGTCACGGCCTTCCGCCCAATCCAATACGTGATTAAGTGTTTCGTTCAACCGCAGCATTTCGTGCAGCATAGTGCCAGTGTCGTTGTAATGCCCTGCCCAATCGATTTGCCCAGCTTCGATCATCAGAAAAAAGCCTTTATCGTTTTTGGACAACGAATTAATCGCTTTTTCTGACATTTCTTTCAGCGTTGGTATAGTGCGTGCGGGGTCATTCTTAGTTTGGTGCTCGGTAATACCGTTTGGCAACGCTGAGTAAGCAAACAAGCCGAGTATCTTGCCGTCGGCCTTTTCCATCTGTGAGCGATTGAATGCTAGGTCATAGTTCTTCTGCTGTGCTTCGGCGATCAAGTTTCGGTTGTCTTTACGCTTAGATTTAATAGCGACGCTACCTTCTGATAGCACTTCCAATTCTTGGCGGACAGATGATTGCTCGTCATTAGCAGATTCAGGAATCCAGTAACGCAGACCGCCGGACAACATGACATCTACGTTATTGTTCAGCAGATCAACCGCAATTTCATTTTCCAGACTGCGGTGACTCTGGTGTGCGGCAAAGCCTGCTGGGGTTGCATGAGTAATACGGGTATCCGACACCAGCCCAGTAGATTTTCCTAGTTTTTTGGCCTTTTCTAGTATGCTTTCTGCGCTATTGCCGTCTTTATCTGTGCCAACCATCTCAGCGCCAGCTAGCTGACCGGTTGCCAGTTGTGTGGCGGAAGCGGCAGAATCGACCACTAGGTTGTTGTCGGCGTGGGTCATGGAAATACCCATACGGCCGTTGGCGGCGATCCGGTCAAAGGCTGTCGTGCCGTCGGTGATTACCGAATTTGGCGCTTGCTTGGCGTATGCCAATAGTAGACCAACTTGTTGTGGCCCCATACCATCACCAATGATCATAATGACGTTTTTGGCTTTTTCCGGCGTGGATTGTACTGCTTGCGGCGCGGACTGCATTGTTGTACACGCTGTCAGCATGAGGTAGGTTGTGACCAACCCTGCTGCTGTGGCTTTACGGACGTTCATAATCAAATCCCATTGCGGTTGGTGTTTTTATGGCTATTTGGGTGCGGTTACTGCTGCCTTAGCTATCGTCCAGATGTTTACCTATCATGGGGTAGATCTCGGTCACCAACGGCGCCGATTATTTCACTGTTCTTTACTTACAGCAGAATCAGTAGACATGGTTTTTTACGCAAATCTTCGTGAAGTACGCGCACTCCATGGCTTATTGAACTCATACCGCTCTCTTAATAACTTCCCTATAAAATGGATCCTCATTGCAGTGAGAGAGCGTTTAAACGAACACACTAACACAATTCTGTTACAATCTTGCACCGAATTTCATGACAAATTAAACGGTTTCTTACCTAGTCTGAAACTATTTTAGGTATCGGTAGTCCCCATTTATGAATTGTATGTAGACCTTGTGGTAAAATATTCGTCCTTATGAGCATTCCAAACCATATTCTCGAACAATTAAATAGCCAAGCTGACTTAATCAGTATTATTGGGCGTCACACGACGCTTAAGCGTGCTGGAAGTGAGTTTAAGGGCTGCTGCCCTTTTCATGGTGAAAAATCGCCTTCTTTTTATGTCAATCCACAAAAAAACATCTACCACTGCTTTGGCTGTAGTGTCGGCGGCAATGCCATCAGTTTTTTACGTGATTATGAGAACCTTACCTTTATTGAAGCGGTCAATGAACTGTCAAAACAAACCGGTATTGAAGTCCCAAAAGAAGAACAGCAAAACGTCAGTTATCAGCGCACCAAGAAACGACCTGCTATAAAACCTATCACGCGTGCGCCGGCTGAAACCGTTAAATTTCAGCCAACTGCCGATGAGCAATTACCATCAAGCATAGCGCCTGATTATCAGCAGAAAAATTATGCAGATCAGCATACTTATAATGACAGCAATAGCCATGACACCAGTTATGACAATAGCTATGAAGACAGCTACGACGGTTATCCACCGTTAGACGCTTACGATTCAGCGCCTTACCCGACGGATTCTTATCCCACCGATTATCAAGATACAGCTAATGATAGCGCTCCACCTGCATGGTTGACCGATACCAATGCTAGTGCAGGCTTACCTAGTGATAATAGTGTCTCTGATAAAGACGGCAACCTATACGATCTGTTAGAGCAAATTCAGCAGTTTTATCAGCACAGTCTGACGACCCACCCGCATGCCAAACATTACTTTTTATCGCGTGGTATCACGGAAGACATCTTTGAGACTTTCGGTCTAGGCTATGCGCCATTTGGTTGGCAGCATCTTGAGCATCAGTTTCCGCAGGACATTGAAGGACTCAAAGCTCTAGGTCTGGTTCGCCAATCGGAATCCGGACGCGATTATGATCTACTACGTGATCGGGTTATTTTTCCGATTCGAGACAATCAAGGCCGCACCATTGGCTTTGGCGGTCGCGCATTAGATGATGAAGTAAAGCCTAAATATATTAACTCCTCCGACTCGCCCGTTTTTCATAAGCAGCACGTACTGTATGGCTATTATGAATCTCGCCAGCAGCGCGCAGACAGCTGGTTAGTGGTCGAAGGTTATATGGATGTGATTGCCCTTTACCAAGCCGGTATCTATGGCGCAATTGCTTCTATGGGTACAGCGATTAATGAGAGCCAAATATCACGGCTATTAACCCTCAACCCAACCCTCACACTGAGTTTTGATGGTGATAATGCTGGACAAAAAGCCGCTTGGCGCACGCTAGAAGTTGCTTTGCCTGTACTGGCTGATGATAAAGAGCTACGGTTTTTGACCTTACCGAATAATCATGACCCTGACACCTTTATCAAGAGTCAGGGCGGTGACGCCATGCGGGAGCAAATCAAAAATGCTATGCCGCTGTCACAGTATATTTTTGCCTACTTAAGCGAACGTTACGATTTGACCTTGGTAGAAGGCAAAGCCAAGCTGATGTCACAGGTACGCTCATTAACCATGGCGCTTCCCAAAGGCAGTAGCTTTCGTTACCTGCTGAATAATGACATTTATCAAAAGCTTGGTGGCAAACGCAGTCAAAACATCGAAGCGAAAGACGCCCTGCTAGATTTTGATGGTGACATGACCATCAGCCAGCAGTTGCAGCTGTGCTTTTTATTCCAACCGCGCGCCTTACTCGAAGACCCTATTGAATCGATTTGGCAACAAGCAGGTATCAGTGACTTACAGCTGCCTGCGCATATCAAACAGAAAGCTGCGAGCGATACCCTTCGCCCACTTGCTTGGGAAGACCTGCAAGATACCGACCTGTTGGATATTGTCAGTACGATCAAGCGTTGCCTAAAACACCTACCAACAGATGCTAACGCAGCAGCGCACTTTATATTGTCTAACGTACAGCCGATGACTCAAGAGACACTCAGCCGTAGTTGGGGTGGGTTTTATAAAACGTTAACGGCAAGAAATATTTTAAGCCTCGATGAATTGGTCGAAAATTTAGTCATGCAATTGCTTAAGCTACATTTGCAAAAAAAGATGCAAGAGCTGATCAAAAACCCTGACCACATTAAGCTGGCGATAGTTCGTAAGCAGTCACAGTTATTAAATGATTGGCTACGTGCACAGCAAGCCGAACAATCAGCGCAGATGGTCACGGTTCAGTCGTAATATTTGGTGTTATTTGTGTTTTATAAAATGCTAGCCCTTTAAAAGTATGATGATTGACCCCACTAATAATGATTATGGCCAGTCGCTCAGACCGTTTCTTTATCGTTAAGCAGATAGTAAAAAATGGTAGAGAGCATTTACTACCTCGTGCTTGATTACACTGGTCTGTGTTAAACTGTGTCGCTAACTATTTATGGCATGGCTTACGAAATGATGATAAGCATGCATCGTTAAGCACGAATTTTAAGTATTACTTTTAGCAATTATTATTTTTGATATATTTTTAACAGTTTTTTAGTGGTTTTTTAGCCCTGTTATTGTAGTGTTTTGAGCCTTTATTCATATCCACTCATTTTTGATATTATTGACAACCTCTACGCCATATTTTGATCAATCGATTGATAAGATCAACGCACCCAGCCAGCGATAGCGCGTCACAATATAAAAATGTCCGATGCAAGTAAGCGAGTATTTATGAACGATAAGTCAGTTTCTAAGTCCACATCTCAACTGGCCACCTTAATCCAAATGGGTAAAGAGCAAGGGTATTTAACCTATGCTGAGGTGAATGACCAACTGCCCGACTCTATTACCGAAAGCGATCAGATCGAAGATATTGTGCAAATGCTGACCGACGTTGGTATTAAAATCTTTGAATCTGCACCTGATGCCGATGACATCTTGATGAACGATGATTCGAGTGATGATGAGTCGGCAGCAGACGAAGCCGCCGCCGTATTAGCCGCAGTTGAAACCGATCCAGGTCGTACCACCGACCCTGTGCGTATGTATATGCGTGAAATGGGCACGGTCGATTTGCTAACCCGTGAGGGCGAGATTGTTATTGCCAAGCGTATCGAAGAAGGTATTCGTGACGTGCAGCATGCCATGTCTTATTGGCCTGGTACAGTACAATTCGTCCTTGATGAATATCAAAAAGTACAAGATGGCGACAAAAAGCTCTCTGATGTCATTACTGGCTTTTTGGATCCTGAAACCGAAGAAGACAAAATAGCCGCACAAGAAGCCAAAGAGGCGGCAAAAGAAGAAAGAGAACGCATCAAAGAAGAAAAAGAAAACCCACCACCAGTCAAGCCAAAAGCCAATGCTAAAGACGATCTCGATGACGACGACTCTGATGATATTGATGACGCTGAGGAAGAGGAAGAAGAAACTGGCGGCATCGATCCAGAAGAAGTACGCCTACGTCTAGAAGAGATCGAAAATCTATTTATCAAAGCCAAGCAAGCCTTGCTCGATTATGGCCGTGGTAGCGTACAGGCTGACACAGCGTATGCTCTACTTGCTGAGCGCTTTATGATGCTAAAGCTAAACAACCGCTTGTCAGATCAAGTCATGGCTATTATGCATGACGTGTATGACGATGTGCGTAAACAAGAACGTCAAATCATGCGTTTGGTCATTCGCCGTGGTCGTATGCCGCGTGACGAGTTCCGCAAGACCTTCCCTAGTAATGAAACCAACGTTGATTGGCTCATTGAGCGTATCAAAGGTAAGCCTGCATTTGCTGGCACCCTAGAAAAAGTCACCGATGACGTGATTTTATTACAGCGTAAAATTCGGGATTACGAGCAGCAGCTCGACATGAAAATCCACGACATGAAAGATGTGGCACGCCGTATGGCTGTTGGTGAAGCAAAAGCTCGCCGTGCTAAGAAAGAAATGGTCGAAGCCAATCTACGTCTGGTTATTTCTATTGCTAAGAAATACACCAACCGTGGTCTACAGTTCTTGGATCTTATCCAAGAAGGTAATATTGGTCTGATGAAAGCAGTCGATAAATTTGAATACCGTCGTGGTTATAAGTTCTCGACCTACGCCACTTGGTGGATTCGTCAGGCGATTACCCGCTCTATCGCAGATCAGGCGCGTACCATCCGTATCCCTGTGCATATGATTGAGACCATTAACAAAATCAACCGTGTCTCACGTCAGCTACTACAAGAAATGGGACGCGAGCCAACGCCTGAGGAATTAGGCGAACGCTTAGAGATGGACGAAGTCAAAGTCCGTAAAGTACTAAAAATCGCTAAAGAGCCTATCTCTATGGAGACGCCAATCGGTGACGATGAAGACTCACATCTAGGTGATTTCATCGAAGATGGCACTATCTCAAGTCCTGTCGATGATGCGACGTCTGCTGGTCTACGTGAAGCTACCCGTGACGTATTGGGTAACTTGACTGAACGTGAAGCGCGTGTGCTAAAAATGCGTTTCGGTATCGATATGCCAACGGATCATACGCTGGAAGAAGTTGGTAAGCAGTTTGATGTGACGCGTGAGCGTATTCGTCAGATCGAGGCAAAAGCACTACGTAAATTGCGTCATCCTTCACGCTCTGAGCACTTGCGCTCTTTCCTTGAAAACGATTAAATTCTCAAGAAAGCATTGAGCCTAGACAATAGGTCTTAAATATCTAGAAAAATAAAAAAGCTGAGCATGTCTCAGCTTTTTTGTGCCTATTAGATACCCCGTGATAATGATTATCAAGCATGGCTATCAATTAACACATCAAATCAAATGGTGGTCAGATTTAACGACCAAATAAGCAGATCACCATACCAATAATGATAATCTTCCCAATCATGAGACGTTCATTAAATATAGTCAGTAAAAAGTCATATCGATACATCACTCATTGCTGATATCAATTTTAGACACCTCTCTATTTAAACGACACAGACCACACAAAAAAGCCCGTCTAACTCTCTGACTGAGAGTTTAAACGGGCTTTTTTTGAATATAGATAACGTATTAAATATCGAACGCTAGTGCTCTATCGCCTTCGCTATCTTTGATACGTGTTGGCAAACCAATCTTATTGAGTAGGTTGATAAACGGCTTAGCATCTAGCTCTTCGATATTAACCATCTTGCCAGCATCCCATTCGCCAGTTGCGATCAACATAGCGGCAGCAACGGGTGGTACACCTGCAGTATAAGAAATACCTTGGCTACCAACTTCATTATAAGCGTCTTCATGATCTGAGATATTATAAATAAACACCTCAGTATCGACGCCATTAATAGTGCCTTTGACTTTGTCACCGATGCAAGTCTTGCCCGTATAATTTGGCGCAAGCGAGCTTGGATCTGGTAGCACTGCTTTGACCACTTTCAACGGAATGACTTCTTGTCCTTCAGCGGTCATTACTGGCTGTTCAGAGAGTAGACCTAAACTTTGTAATACCGTAAACACATTAATATAGTGCTCACCAAAGCCCATCCAAAAGCGGATGTTGGGCACATCCAAGTTAGCAGACAACGAGTGCACTTCATCATGACCACTTAAATAGCTATTTTGCACACCAACGACGGGCAGATCATCAGTACGCTTTACTTCAAACATTTTATTAGATTGCCACTTGCTGTCCTGCCAAGAATAGACCGTGCCGGTAAATTCGCGGAAATTAATCTCAGGGTCGAAATTGGTGGCGAAATACTTACCATGGCTGCCAGCATTGATATCAATAATGTCAATATCAGTCACCGAGCCTTTATCCATCATATCATAGCCAAGACGCGCGTAAGCGTTGACCATGCCGGGATCAAATCCTGCACCCAAAATCGCCGTGACATTGTTGTCCGCACAGCGCTGTTTACGCTGCCATTCATAGTTGTTATACCATGGCGGTGTCTCGCAAATCTTGCGTGGGTCTTCATGAATAGCGGTATCAATATAAGCAACACCTGTCTCAATACAGGCTTCTAGCACTGTCATATTGATAAATGACGAGCCGACATTGATAATGATTTGCACACCAGTATTTTGTATCAACTGTATAAGTGCTGGGCTGTCCATGGCATCAACTTGATGCGTGTGCAAAATAGCTGCTTGTTTAAAACTACCTTTGTCTTTGACACTTTGCGCAATAGCATCACACTTATCTTGAGTACGAGAGGCGATATGAATCTCGCCGAGCACATCATTATGCATCGCACATTTATGCGCGACTACTTGAGCGACACCGCCTGCTCCGATGATGAGTACATCTTTTTTGTTGGGCTTAGCTTGTTGGTTGGTATTCAATGCAACAATCCTCCTTTGTGTCCCTGTCATCGCCTAAGAAATGGCCAGTCAAAACAGAAACGAGTGAATGATATGCGTGAATTAAAAAGGAAGACCGAGGAAAACCCACGCACCCGTCGGGCAAAAATAGCTGGTTTTGCCCGTGGCGATTATAACAATTTTTGCAGGCTTTTCGGCAATAATTAATGGTTAAGATACAATCTGGTTGTGCTCAAGCATTATCGAACGGCGAACACTAAGACAAACTCGCCTTATAATCTTGATAATCAAACTCACGCTGCACATCAATACTGCCATCCAAACGACGAATAACAATCGCTGGCATGTTGACGCCATTGAACCAGTTTTTCTTCACCATGGTATAGCCCGCCGCATTACCAAAGGCAATCTTATCGCCTACCTGCAAATGGTTAGGTAAGGCATACTCGCCAAAGATATCACCTGCCAAGCAAGAACGACCATAAATAATAGTGTTGTCCGAAATGTCCACTGTTTTAGCCATATCGGCAGGTACAATATTAATCAACGCTTCGTTAATAGCCGCAATGGGTGCTGACTCACGGTAAATCAACAAATCCAGCATATGCGCTTCGATAGAAGCGTCAACAACGGCTAGGTTTTTTCCGTTGTGCATCGTATCTAAGACCGTCGTGACCAATGATCCAGCACCATGAATGCTCGCCTCACCTGGTTCTAGATAGACTTGCACATCGTATTTTTCACTAAACGCTTTCAATCGCATGGCGAGTTTTTCTAGTGGATAATCAGGCGCGATAAAGTGAATCCCACCACCCAAACTGACCCACTCAAGCTGTGCTAAAACATCACCAAACCTGTCTTCGATATCCGCCAAACTGTCACTAAAGGCCTCAAAACTGTCATTTTCACAATTGTTATGAATCATGACTCCAGTGATGTCAGAAAGCACTGCTGCAATCTTATCTTTATCATGCTCACCAAGACGGCTAAAAGGACGCGCAGGATCAGCGATGATAAACGATGAGTTGCTAGTCTTTGGGTTTAAACGTAGCCCAACTGGAATATTTTTTGCGCCAGCTTGACCTTTGAACGCATTAAGCTGCGAGATAGAGTTAAAGATAATCTTATCAGCATAGCTCAATACTTCATCGATTTCATCAGCGCTATAGGCAACGCTATAAGCATGCGTTTCTTTTTTATCTTTACCATTCCCTTCATCATTCTTATCAGCGCTATTATTGCCAAAGGTCTCATAGCCCAAGCGCACTTCATTGAGTGACGACGAAGTAGTGCCATGTAAGTAAGGCTGCATGACATCAAACACGCCCCACGTAGCAAAGCATTTGAGCGCCAACAACGCTTTTGCACCAGACAACTCACAAAGTCGCGCAATTATCTGCATATTGGCAACGATTGCTGCTTCATCGAGCAGATAATAAGGCGTTGGTATCGAAGTTGGTATCGAAACTGGTTTGGTATTTTTTGTTGAGTTCATAAGAGACAACCTAATGGCTTGTATATGCGGTAGTAAAGCTTGTGATAACAATGCTTGTTTGTAGTATGAGCGTTTTTTATTACTGTGCTTTTTTAGCATTGTGACATCGCTAATTAAGTGCGCTATAGTAGACTAAATCCATCATAATTAGAATATCTTATGTCACTATCAACCGATTATTCCAGCGCTGCCAGCCAAACTAACTTATCCAAACTTGAATCCAGAAATATTGATTTGACCCATCTCGACCCTAATGCACGTGCAGTGTTGGATTTTTGGTTTGATAAAAATAATGAGCAGCATTGGTTTGCAAAAAACGATGATTTTGATCAGCGTATTCAGGATAATTTTGGCAAAATCTGGCAGGCAGCAAAACACGGTGAATGTGCGCCTTGGCGATGGTCTGAAAATCAAAATGATGTGAATAGCTCAATGACTAATTTGGCAGGACGTCTGGCAGAAATTATCGTCTTAGATCAGTTTTCACGCAATCTATACCGCGGGCAAGCGTGCGCTTTTGCCCAAGACAGTATGGCAGTGGTATTAGCACAAGAAGCCATTCAACAGCCGCATTTTGACACGTTACCGATGGAGTGGCGTCGATTTACTATTATACCGTTTATGCATTCTGAATCAGCCGTTATCCATGAGCGCTATTTGACGTTGTTTGAGCAACTAAATGACGCGACTACTTTAGACTTTGAACATCGTCATAAAGACGTTATCGATCAGTTCGGTCGTTATCCGCATCGTAATAAAACGCTAGGTAGAGAAACAACTAGTGACGAAAAAGCATTCTTAGAACAGCCGAACTCATCATTCTAAGAGAGATTATTTTTAGGTTTTTGTACCTTTTAATAGTCTTACAGGTTTTTTATATAACAGGGGCTGAACCAGTTATCTGATTCAGCCCTTGTTTTACAATATCAGTTAATCAGATTAACTAGTAATTCACTTTACCCGTAGTAAAAGTAAATGACTTATTTTGTAAGGTTTTATTATCGACTAGAATATCAAAGCTCACTTGATACTTAGTATTGCCATAAAGACCACATTGCTGGCTTTGATTTGCCGCGCGCTTGATTTCACAGCTTTTTAGTGCATCAGTCAATGGTAAGATAAAAGCTTCATTCGCTGGTAGCGCGTAATTGGTATTGGTATACGGATCGTTATCAAAATCAATTAACTGAATTGGCACATCTGCATTGCGCTGCGTATCTCGAAAATTAATGTTACTGACCTTAATTTTCTGAGCTGAAGGCATACTAATATAAACAGGTTGTCCAATAGGATCAGTGCGCAAATTGCGTCCAGTACCTTCAACAGGATTTGGTGTCTCGTTGTATAGTGCGGTCACTGTTCCCGTCACACCTTGACATGGATAGGTAAATACTCCTGAGAACGTATTGTCTGCTGATGCTTTTGTCGCTGACGCATTGCTCACCAAAACATAGCCTTGATTGTTGGTAGTGTTTTTATCACTGGGCTTATAAGTGACCATCCCCGTGCCTACCAAACTTGAAGTTGGAAGCATCAAAGAACGCAGATGATAAGGTGCTGCTAATAATGACTTGGCCATGGAGATAGCTACCGTATCTACGCTCAAAAAATCACCTGCTGAGCTGTAATAGACAGACTGAGCAATATTTTCAGTAGCACCATATTGTGCATTACGATAGTTTGCATTCGATAAGCGATCTGAGAAATCCAAGCCACCAAAGAATGGGTTATTGGTACCAGTTACGCTAGCAATATCGCTTATTTCATTTTCGATATGCGCATTAAAACTGGTTGGCGTGCTATTAGCAAATACATATTTGATATAGTTTGCGTGACGGATAGCAATGTCATCAAGCGCTGTATCCGCAGACAAACCGCCTAAGCCACAGCTGGTTCTTGCGAGACCAAATTGATTATTAGCACTTAATGCTGCTTGCGCGTTATTTTCAGTAGGCTCGTTGCTTGTATTGACGGGGACATCATCGTTTGGTTCGTTGTCCTGATCATCAGGCGTCGCCGTTACCGGTATCGAAGTTATTGGTTCTGAAATGATTTCTTCTTGTAATTCAGTCGGTGAATCATTGGACGTAGAACTGCTATCAGAGTCTCCACCGCCACCACAGGCCGTTAAAAAAACCGTCAAGAAAAGCACTGCAGCAAGGTTTTTTTGAGGAGTATTAGCCGTCATCTCTTATCCTATAAAATAGTAATATTTATATAACTTACTAGCGAAAATAAAACCCAGCATTAAATATTAGTTATTGATTTAAAAGGATTTTATTTTAACAAAGATATATTGTATTACATTTTATAAACTTTCGCTCGTTATTTTATCAAAAAATTTCCTACTTATTAGCACAGTAAGCGGTTTTTACTTTTAGATTCTATTATTTTTTTATACTTAGGCTATTTCAGTCACTTGCTATTCTTGATTAATATCGATTTTCGCACTGGTGCAAAGCTACGTCTATGCGCTGGCAACACACCATATTTTTCAATCGCTTCTATATGCGCTTTGGTCGGATAGCCTTTATGCTTGGCAATACCATATTCTGGGTACTCAGTATCAAGCATATACATGGCAGCATCACGGCTAACTTTTGCCAATATACTGGCTGCAGCAATGCTGGTATGACGTGCGTCTCCTTTTACCCATGCTTGACAGTCAATTGCAGAGGTTTCTATACCTAACTTGGCCAGCATCACATAGTCTATATCAGGGCAGCGATTACCATCAAACAAAACCTCAAATTGCATCATAGAGGTAGCCATATGTTTGGCAATAGTCTCCAACAACACTTCCGTACATAAGCGCATACCGAGCATCGTTGCTTGTAAAATATTGACCTGATCGATGACTGCTTCTGGAATGTCAGCGATGATAAAACCTATGGCATGCTGTTGCACCAACGGATAAAGAATATCGCGTTTTTTTTCGCTCAACTGCTTAGAATCCGTCAATATAGATAAAGGCGTGTCTTTTAATGGTTGCGCCTCAATCAGTCCTGCCCAGGTCGCAGGCAGTATTGCCGCCGCGACATTGACACTACCCAACAGTGGGCCACGCCCTGCTTCATCAACACCAATTTGCAACATTGATTGCTCTATGGGCTGTTGGGTATTTATTGCATATTTGGTCAGCAGATTAGCAATATTGACTTGGCCAGATAAGTGGATGGGCGCAGCTAAATCAATGTACTGAGATTTTATATCAATCTGTTGAATTTTTCTGTCAATCGGAATAATAAGATCTTTAACTTCGTTCTGAATGCTCATGATTTTTTGCTGTCTTATTGATTAGGGCGTGTCTTCATTTTAAAAATGGTGATAAAAATGAGATAAATTGCCGTCAAACAAGAAAAATAGCGCAGATAATATCGGGATATTAACCAGTTATTTGACGGTGTTTGGCAAGATTTAGCCATTTTTAGCCCATTTAGATGACTATCGAGTGAATTGAAAACACCGCCTTAGAGTGGTGAAGATAGATGATGAGCAATTATCCCTTATGATTTATGCTGGTCTTTTCTCGCACAAACCATTGCTCAATTACGCTATCAGCAGGGTAATGATTGCTTTGCTGCTGTAATAGCTGTTTGGTTGCGACAAGCGCTTTCAATTGCTCTGCGTAAGCACGCGGTTGCAAGAGACGCATGACGGTACGACAGATATTATCGCCACTCGCCTGCTCTTGTATCAGCTCAGGTACGATGGCAGTGTCGGCTAAGATATTGGGTAGCGCCACATAAGGAACTTTGACCAGACGCTTGGCGATCTGATAGGTCAGCTGATTTAATTGATACACTACCACCATTGGACGCTCAAGCAGCATCGCCTCTAACGTTGCCGTACCTGACGCCAGCATCACGATATCCGATGCAGCCATGGCCTGCTGACTGAATGCTGGTTGACTGTCATCATAGACCACAACGATCGCGGCACGCAGCTGCTCTGAGCGCTGGTCAATGACATCTTGGACAATATATTGATGATTTTGATCGACCGTCGGAATGATAAAGCACAGCTTTGGATCTAACAATATGAGCTTTTGAATACCATCCAGCATGAGAGGTAAGATAGCCGTTATCTCGCCGCGCCGAGAGCCTGGCATCACACAAATAAGCTGGCTGACATCATCAAACCGCTCGATAAAAAACTGCTGCAAACCATCGTTGTGCCAGACCAACTCACTGCGCCTCTGATTGATGGGCGTCTCTATCAATACCTGATCAATGGTGCGTAATAAAGGATGACCCACACATATCGCTGGATGATTATGGCGCTCATATACTGGCAGCTCAAACGGAAATAGGCAGAGCACAAGGTCGGTCGCTGCTTTGATATTATGAATACGTGACTCGCGCCATGCCCAAATAGAAGGGCTCACATACTGTACACAGAAGACGCCTTTTGGTTTTAATTTTTTAGAGACTCGTAGATTAAAATCAGGCGCATCAATACCGATAAACCAGTCAATATTGGCCGCCTTAAATGCGCTCAATAGCTCGCGCCGCGCTTTCAGCAAATCTGGCAGCTGGGCCATGACTTCCACCAAGCCCATCACTGCTAGACGTTCTAATGGAAAAATACTTTGCAATCCTTGCGCTTGCATTTTTGTACCACCTACACCTACCCAGACGATATCATCACGCAGGTTGTTCATCTGCTGCATAAAATCTGCACCCAAACTGTCACCAGATACCTCACCTGCAACGATGGCTATCACCAGCGGTGCAGCATTTATATTAGGTACCTGAGAATCCGTCTCTATTTGATGAATAAGGTCAGTCTGGTGATGAGACGTAGCAGAATCTGTCATGACAAGCTCTCAATATTAGAAATATACAAATAAAATAAATGAACCGTTATTATAAAATATAACGTAGCAAATCAGCGATAGTGCCTTTTGATCGATACACATTATTATCCTGCATGGCTTTAACCTTCTATCGTTGATGTTGCTATCATACGTGACGATGATACAAATAGCTAAATTCACGCATAAAAGCTGAACGTTAGGCCTCCAAAAATCTAACCGAACGTTATTAGGGTCTATTGAACATTCAAATATTAGGACTGCTGATCGCTAAAATTGCACCAAACTAGGCGTAAACCGACGATAATGTCGAGACCTTAGCTAGGTTTACAACAACGTTTGCGGTGATTTTAGCATCAGCCTTTCAGGGCAGGGCTATTTTTTGCCAATACATGGCGAAATTGTCTACCCTAGAATGACTAGGCGTCAAAAATTTCACTGCGTATTGTCTAAAAAATAGCCGCTGCCAGTTCCACATTTGAATGTTCAATAGACCCTAATAGACGGAAAAACGAAAGGCTAAACGTGCATTTGAAAATTCAAATATAACGCTAAGTGTATACAAGTATAACTAAGTTTTGGTTTGGACATTCCAGTTATCAGTCAATTAACTGCACGACTGCCCTTGTCAACCAGCACTTTTGTCCTCATAATGATTATTCCTATAAATCAGCTAGACGATATATAATCATGACAACTACAGCTACCCATAATGCAGATATTGACGACGTGAATATTGAAAAATTTATTCCCTTGATCACTCCCGATGAGCTAAAAACTGAGCTGCCTTTATCAGAAGAAGCTTACAAAACCGTTTTAAAAGGTCGTAACACTATCCAAGATATTTTGGACGGTAAAGACAAGCGTCTGTTTGTGGTCATTGGCCCCTGCTCTATCCACGATATCAAAGCCGCCCACGAATATGCCGATCGCTTAGCTATATTGGCAAAAGAGATCGAAGACAGCATATTTGTTGTGATGCGCGTGTATTTTGAAAAACCACGTACCACGGTCGGCTGGAAGGGTATGATCAACGACCCTGACATGAATGACAGCTTTGATATCGAAAAGGGTCTGCGTACCGCTCGTAAGTTACTGCTTGATTTGAATGAGAAAGGCTTACCTTGCGCGACTGAAGCATTGGATCCAAATACCCCGCAGTACATGCAAGATTTGATCAGCTGGTCAGCAATTGGCGCTCGTACCACTGAAAGCCAAACGCATCGTGAAATGAGCTCTGGCTTATCATGCCCAGTTGGCTTCAAAAACGGTACGGATGGCGGTATGACAGTCGCAGTTAACGCCATGCAAGCAGTTAAAGAAGGTCATAGCTTCTTAGGGTTATCATCAGATGGTAAAGTCTCCATCATCAAATCTAAAGGCAACCCTTACGCCCACGTGGTACTTCGCGGTGGTAATGGCAAGCCTAACTATGATGAGACAGCCGTTGCGCAAGTGGAAAACGAGCTGGCAAAAGGCAAGACCAATAGTAAGATTATGATTGACTCAAGCCATGCCAACTCAGGTAAAGACCCGTACTTGCAGCCGATGGTTATTAACAATGTCGCTGAGCAAATTCAAAATGGTAACAAATCCATTATCGGTATGATGATTGAGAGTCACCTAAAAGGCGGCAGCCAAAAGCTTACTGCTGATTTGAGCCAGCTTGAGTATGGTAAATCTATCACCGATGGTTGCCTAGATTGGGATAGCACAGTCACTGCGTTATACAGTCTACGTGATATGGTAAAAGATGTATTGCCTAACCGTTAATGGCGATTGGCCATAATGAATCATTATCGAGCCACTCAGCAAAAAGCCCGTTTGACATAATTAGTGTCAAACGGGCTTTTTTTATGCTTTAACTTATAAAATCATGTGCTTTTTTAGGGCGTGTCCTCACTTTAAAAATGAGATAAATTGAGGACATGCCCTAAGCTAACCACCCTACTCACTTGTTGCGCCTAGTACGCTCGTTAAGCTTTCAAGCACATGTTTAGAAGACACGGCTTGCTGTAAATCTAACAGCTTATCATGCGCCATTTGACGACGTGGCTCAGCCAAGGTATTCCAGCGTGCCAGCACTTGCAACAAACGCGATGCTAAGACCGGGTTGGCATCATCCAACTTTTTAATCACAGCGATATAGATATCTAAACCCTCTGCCGTCCATAAGACGGTCGGCTGCGAGGTAAAGGCACTGATGACTGAGCGCACACGATTGGGCGTATTCCAATCAAAATCAGTATGAGTGAGCAGCGATTGGATAGCTTCAGTAGTGACCGTATCAGCTGATGCTTGCACGCTAAACCATAAATCGATGACCAAGTCATTTGCTTGGAAGCGATTATAAAAGTCTGCCAAATAGGCATCTGCATCTGCCAATTGATGATTGACCATCACCTTTAACGCGCCGAAACGCTCTGTCATACAGCTGGCATTATCATACTGCTGCTGTGCCCATTCATTGGCACCATCAACGTTAGCCGTCAATGCCATGTCTAATACCACATTGCGCAAGGCACGAGTACCGCGAGCTTCGGCACTATCTTCATAAGACTGCATTGGCAGCTGTTTATAAAGTGTTGCCCATTGATTTTTTAAAGCATCTGCCAGCTGTTGATATAAGCCTTCGCGCTGTTGTTTAACCAATTCTGGGTCGTAATCTGTATGAATAGCAGATGCCAGCTCTTGCGCTGATGGGATATCGAGCAAACGCGCTGCCAACATTGCATCGTCAGTAGCCAATGTAGGTAATGTCTTGGCGACTGCTTGCAGATAGACGTCAGGACTGCTTTTCGAGCCTCGTCCCTGTAGTAAAATGCGATTTACCAGCATTTGTGTCACTTGCCAGCGGTTAAAACCATTGGTTTCATGCTTAAGCAAAAATGCCAAATCTTCATCTTGATAATCGTAATTGAGCTGGACTGGCGCACTGAAATCACGTAGCAGCGATACGACCGGCTCACTAGCCACATTTTCAAAGACAAAGGTTTGCGTTGCTTGATCGAGCAGCAGCATACGCTCGGTAACGATGTCACCAGAATCTTTGTCAAATAGCGCGGTCGCTACGGGAATAGGTAAAGGTTTAGGCGCATCAAAACCACTAACATGACGGGTTTGCTGACTTAAAGTAATGGTTAACGTTTGCGTGGCGCTATCGTAATCTTGATGACCAGACACCACTGGCGTACCGGGCTGACGATACCAGTCAATAAAGTCTTCAATTTTATCATCAGTAATACTGAGCGCAGACAAGAAGTCCTCAACGGTAACCGCTTGCCCATCGTAACGACGGAAATACTCATCCGTGCCTTTACGGAAGTTATCAGCCCCCAAGGTATTGGCAATCATACGGACAATTTCAGCGCCTTTTTCATAGACGGTCGTCGTATAAAAGTTATTAATCTCGACGAAACTTTCAGGGCGTACAGGATGTGCAAGTGGCCCTGCGTCCTCGGCAAACTGATGGGCACGCAAAGTCGCGACATCATCGATACGCTGTACGGCACTCGACTGCTGATCGGCTGAAAAGGATTGATCACGGTAGACGGTAAAGCCCTCCTTCAAGCACAGCTGGAACCAATCACGGCACGTGATGCGATTGCCCGTCCAGTTATGAAAGTACTCATGGGCGATGATAGCTTTCACACTAAAGCTACGCGAGTCCGTCGTGGTCTCAGGGCTAGACAACACACAAGCAGTGTTAAAAATATTGAGACCCTTGTTTTCCATCGCGCCCATATTAAATTGGCTAACGGCAACTATCATATAGCGGTCTAAATCATAGGCTCGACCATAATTGACCTCATCCCATTTCATAGAATCTTTTAGGGCTTGCATACCGACATCACACTTATCGATATCGGCAGACTTAGCGTATATTTCTAGTAAAACGTCTCGACCTTCGCTGGTAGTATAAGAATCCGTCAATACATCCAAATCAGCGACGACACAGGCAAACAGGTAGCTTGGTTTATTAGTTGGATCGTGCCAGATCGCATAATGACGATCTGGTGCATCTGCGACCTCACCTGCTTCAACCAAATTACCATTGGCCAATAGTGTCGGATAGCGCTTATCCGCCTCAAGACGGGTGGTGAATATCGCGAGCACATCAGGGCGATCTGGATAAAAAGTAATCTTGCGAAAGCCTTCTGGCTCACATTGAGTCACAAACATGGTGTCGTCGCCACTACCCGCCATATAAAGCCCTTCGAGGGCGGTATTGGTCTGCGGGCAGATCCGTACTTGAATCTCTAAAACAACTTCATCAGGTACATTCGCAATCGTCAACGTGCCTGCTTGCTGTTGATAATCCTCAACCGTCAATGGCTTACCATTCATCGTAATGGCGATCAGATCCAACTCCTCACCGAATAATACGAGATCTCCTACTGTTTGACGTACCATCTTCAGGGTGCTGTCTACCTGCGCATGATCTTCGAACAGCTTAATATCTAAATCAACCGTTTCCACATCAAAGCTTGGTTTTTTATAATCTTTTAAGTTGATTTTACTTGGTGCATGCGGCGGCACATCTGGCATTTCAGGATTGATAATTTGAGCATCGGTTTCAGCAGTAGACATAGGGATTCCTATTATTATTTATGGTAAAAAAGCATGATAAATTACGTTATAACGGGTAATCAATTAGCAAAATTTTTATGATTGTTAGAATGATAGCGACATTTAGGGCCTATCATCAATTAGCACATTGATATATTTAGTGGTCTTAAAATAGATAAATTTTGTCAAACATCGTCAGAAATCTTGTCAATATGTTCATATTTATGGCAATTCCTTTCTTGTTTGGCTACAATTTTCCTTATTTTAAGCCTCACAATCTAAATAATGACACGCCCTAGCTACATTGACCTAAACAACCAAATTTCAAGAGCCACCCTTCAGGTTATTACGCCTATCATCCAAAACAAAGATCAAAAACGTCAATCATCAATTGGATAGTATCAATGAAAATGATTTAATAGAGGCACTGATCACCAACAATCGATAAACGGCCTATTTTATGACAACGCAACCTACTAGTCGCGCAACCATTACCTTACCACTTTTGATGGATTACATTGATGTACTATTGCCATCGTTAGCAATACAGGTAGCCACACCAGAAACACCTGAGCAAACTGCTATTAGACAGACTAGTGATAGCTCTGATGGTAGCTCCGAGCTGTTATGGGTTGTGCAAGATAAAGCTGAACGTTTGGCACTACAGACATCCCTAAAAAATCTCGATAATAAAAAAGGAAAAACACATTTATCAACGTTGTCAGAACTCACCCAGCAGCAACTCCCTGAACGTTATGAGCTCGCTTGCTTTTGGCTACCAACCTTATCAGCAGAGCTGCTACCCCAATATATCCCATTGCTTATGCGCTATCGTGATCTTTATGCCGCGCACCTACTGATTGCACTCGATAGCACCCTAGACTTAAAATCTTATGGTTTTACGCCATTTGATATTTTAAGCGAACCTTCTTTGAAAGACGCTGGTAGCCGTGCTATTCATGCCTCTTCGTCAACTGACTCATTGCCAACACTGTGGCAGTTTAATTTGTACGATTATAAGCAATTACCCAACTGGTTGAACGCTGACTACTGGGCCAATCCTGAAAACTGGGGCAAGCATCGCTGGTAGAAGTCGAAAGGTTATTTGAATACTGTAAAGCCGGTTATGTAATTTATAAAATGTTTACAGTAATACTACTTACATAAAGTAACATTTAGTATATGATAGATGATAATTGCCTAATTTTTATCATTAGCAGTTCAGAACAACAAATTTTATTAAAATTTCAGGAGCTCATCATGTCAATCAGTTTTTCTAAGATCGCTGTCCTCGCTGTACTATCAAGCGCCGTTGCAATAACCACTGGTTGTGCGACTAAACGTACTACTTCTGAAGTCGTGGTTGCGCCATTAGGCATCCCGGGTGGTCAAGTCGGCTACAACGGTGCCGTGATTGTAGATAATTCAAGCGCAGTTATTACTGGTGCTGAGAATCTACAAGCGGTTGTTTACTTTGGCTTTGACAGCAGTGAAATCACCTCACAAGCGGCCAGCGTATTGAACCAACACGCAGGCTTGTTGAGCTCAAACCCAGCCGCTGGTGTTGTTATCGCTGGTCATACCGATGAGCGCGGTAGCCGTGAATACAATATCGCCCTTGGTGAACGTCGTGCCCAAGCAGCACGTAACTACCTTGCTGCGCAAGGTGTTGCTGTTAACAATATCCGTGTCATCAGTTATGGTGAAGAGCGTCCTGCTGCTGCCGGCAATACTGAAGACGCCTATGCACAGAACCGTCGTGCTGAATTGTCTTACTAAGACCGGTACAACTGATAGTAATAGATAAAGCGTCATTCGCTTTATAAAAGCCCAGTAATATTAATATTGCTGGGCTTTTGAGTTTTTATTGCGCTAAGATAATGGAATCACTCATTTCCAAGCTTTTTATGCTAAAAATAGCTAACCCATTAATAATTATTAAATATAAACAATGCCAACCTTACCGTTAACTCATATTCAGTACACCCAGCTCGATCCGATGACATGGTGCGCAACCGCACAGGTGAGCGAACCACTGTATGTAGATACTAAAGCAATATGGGGTAAATCAGCACGCTTATCAGTTTCCCATATCTCAGATACGGATTTTCATAAGATACCTCGTATTAACTGGTATTACCATCCCTTGCAAAGCCAGTTATCCGTAAAAGAAGTTGCTCACAACCAACGTCAACGGCAGCGTAAAGGCGTTCGGTTACTGCTAAAAACATTGCTCAATAAGTTAAAAATCACTGATACCTTAGATGAATCAAGCTTCCCCTATCGACTGATTGAGAGTCAACATTATGTATGTTTCAGTCATACAGATTTGTGTCATCGAAGTGATAGCGGTAAAGATTCTGAGCATAACAACAGTAGAACCCTAAGCAATCATATCGCAGTAGCCATCAGTCGTCGCCATACCGTGGGGATCGATATAGAGACCAATGAGGTTGCATGGCATGTGGCGCAGCGTTTTTACCATCCTCATGAGACTGCTGCATTACAAGCATTACCCACAAGTGAACGTAGTGCTATCACTAAGCTGCTATGGCAAATAAAAGAAAGTTTTATCAAGGTTTATCAGTATAAGTTGGCACAAGGCTTAGGAGTGGATTATTCCTACTTAATGCCTAACCTGATCAACATCGTCAATGAAAACGCTGCTTTATCTGTCATCAGCGATAATAAGACTAGCTATCGCATTGTCGTTTTGCCCTCTCAGCAAACTGTTATCGTTTTTTAAATAATATTTGCAACAATCTCCGTAGATAATACTTCCTCTTTATTTTAAACGAAAAAAAACGACCCGAAGGTCGCCTTTTTTTATGCTTAATCTAAATACAGTGCTTAGACTGTGATTAGATTAGAAACGGTAAGTTGCACCAAGTTTAACAATTGGGAACCACTCTAACCAATCTTTATCTTCAAGTTCTTGCTCAGCGATATTAGCAACTTCGCTGCCTTTGATGGTTTGAGTAACACCTTGCTCATCTGTGTAATTTACGTCTGCATCTGGGTTAGTTGAACGAACCTTAGCATCTGTTTTACCCATATATGCTGCACCGATTTCGCCGAACACACCCCAGTTGTTGCCGATGTTAGGACGGAAGCCGATAGTACCATAAGGTGCTAGCTTGTTACGATGCTCTAAGCTACCTTCTAAGTTACCAGTTTGAGCAGCATTGTATTGAATACCGTCAAGCTCGAAGAAGTCACCATCAGCATTAGCAGTTACGTCGATATCGTTGTCAGGAACGATGATACCAGCACCCATAGTGAACCAGTTAGCTACAGGACGGTATTGAACACCTAGGTACGGGTTGCTGAAATCTGCATCAACTTCATAGTTTACGTCGTCAGCGTCAAAATCACCGCCGAAAAGGTCAGCTACATCACCACCTGCCCAACCGGCTTGTAGTTCAGTTTTTTCATTCATTGCCCAAGCAACGTTAGCGCCATAACCTAGTGTACCAACTTCAGCACTAACAGCGGCTGGATTAACAGCTGTTTGAAAGAAAGTTTTAGTACCACCAACAACTGCACCAGTCGTGTTGCGTACTATGCCAGCATCAGCATTGTATGCATAAGCAGGCTCAGCTTGGTAAGCAACAGCTACAGGCTCAGCTTCGTATACGACGGCATCAGCACTATCAACAACGATAACAGGTTCAGCAGCTAAAGCCGCAGTTGATGCTAAGATAGCAGCAGAGATTGCAGATAATTTAATAAGTTTCATAATTACTCTCCTAAAGTGTGAAATAACTCGCCCGTAAAAAATGATAATTTAGCTTTTTTTTAAACCACCATTTTGTTGAGCAGATTAAAACAATTTTGACTCAAAAAGTCACCCCTATAGACGCGTTTTTTATTTGCCATTATGTAAAGATTGCATAGAAATTGTAATAATTACTACACTAACCCGCAAAACTTCATGTTCTTGTTACACAACGCTCTCAAAGTAACTAAAGAGCACAGACATGAATATCAGCTGGCTTAATATTCATGTGATGGTATTACAAAATATGTCATTATGATGAATGAGCCGCTAAACCAACTCAATAGTAGTTAGTTAGCTTATTACTACCGTTTGTTGTGATTTGTGAGTTGACGTATCTTTTATTACTGATTTTGCTATTTGCGGTGTGATGAACATTTTAAATAAGATTGAACTGATAATCGTATGTTTATTTATGGTGTGATTAATTATAGCGTGAGTAGTGCTTGTCTGAGGCTAATATTATGCTAAATTAGATAGGCATATAGTATATACGTTAGCGTTGCCGATGCTTCACTCATCGTTCTGAACGTTTTTCTGTTCTCCGCCTTATTTTTTCTTACTATTGAGCCATTTTTATGCCTAAAGTATCGTCGATTACCCGTGTACTAGAAATCATAGAAGCGGTGTCCTATGCTTCAAAACCGCTTTCTCCACTTGAGCTGTCACAAGAGTTAGACATTCCTAAACCGACCATCCATCGATTGATTCAAAACTTAGTTGATGATGGTTTTTTGACCGTTGATATTGGTGGCGGTATTATTCCTGGCAAACGGGTACGCAATCTGAGCGTTGAGCTCTGGCAACAACGTCTATTCTTTAATGAAAGGCAGATGATCCTACAAAAGCTGGTTAACGAAATTAAAGAAACTTGCGGGATTGGTATTCCTTATCATATGGATATGATTTATACCAACCGTGCACAAACGACCTTACCATTGCAGATTTACCTCCCTGTAGGGGCAAAATCACCCATGTGGTGTACGGCGACAGGTAAGCTATATTTGAGCCAATTGTCTCCTACTAGCCGTCATAAAATATTGCAAGGTTTGCCACTAGATAAGTTCACCAAAAACACTATCACCGATATTGATGCATTGAATGCCGAGCTTGATCGTATCGCTGATACTGGTATCGGCATCGACAACGAGGAGTTTATCTCTGAGATGGTGGCAGTGGCTGTGCCTATATTGGACAAGAAGTCACGCTATCTGGCTTCATTATATTTGCACGCACCAACCATACGTGTGTCGTTAGACGAGCTGTTGACCCATGTACCACGACTGCGAAAAGCCGCGCAGGATGTGCAGACGCTAGTATATGACCTACAAAGTTAACAACATTGACAATCAAAACCAAACTCAAAAAAAGGTCTGCGCTAGTATTATAGCGCAGACCTTTTTTTATCTATAAGTCTTGATATTTCTAAGACAGCAACGATGCATCATGACGACCCATGATGCTAGAAAAGTCCCTATCACCATTCTCTACTGTGTGAGCTTCATACAGCTCTGTCGCCTTGGCACCCATTGGTGTCTCAACATTGGTGTCCTGAGCGGTTTGCATCGCAAGATTCAGGTCTTTTTGCATCAGCTTACTCATAAAGCCGCCTTTATAACCATTACTGGATGGCACATTTTCCATCACTTGCGGATAAGGGTTGTAGACTTCTAGTGTCCAGTTACGACCTGAGCTTTGTAGCATAATATCTGACAGCACTTTTGGATCTAAGCCGTTTTTGACACCTAAATTGATCGCCTCTGCTGTCCCTGCCATGAGAATACCTAACAGCATATTATTACAGATTTTCGCGACTTGTCCGGCACCGTGGTCACCTGCATGAAAGATATTTTTTCCCATAACGGCTAGTATTGGCTCTGCTTTGGCAAACGCATCAGCACTGCCGCCTACGATGAAAGTCAAACTGCCTGCAATAGCGCCGCCCGTACCACCGGAGACTGGCGCATCTAGGAAGTCGATGCCAAGCTCACTTGCCGCCTCTGCCACTGTCCTTGCATCAGCTGCGGCTATCGTACTGCTATCGATGACCAAGGTGCCTTTTGGTAAATTCGCCAGCAGACCACTATCTCCAAGATAGACAGAATGGACGTGCTTGCCAGCTGGTAACATGCTAATGACGACTTGCGCATTGCTTGCAGCATCTTTCGGGCTATCAGCCACGCTTGCACCCGCTTGCTGTAAGCGCTGAGTCGCGTCCTCAGACAAATCATAGACAGATAACGTATAACCTGCTTTTAACAAGTTTTCTGCCATCGGTGCGCCCATATTACCAAGCCCAATAAAAGCGATATTTGGCTTGGTAGTATCGTTATCGGTGGCATTTACATCCTTTATATTCATCTCATCATTCCTTGATGGTTAAGTATTGATCATGCGTGCAGGCATTGCTATATATAATGCTACATATATAGTTGTACGCTGTTCATTTGAGTTTAATTTATATTTAATATTTATATTGAATTGACACATCCAGTCTTTAACGCACCAGCTGATTGCCTGCTGCCTCATCACCCAACCAATCACCCAAGGGATGCTCGCCTTTAGAATAAGGGTTCACAAAGTGATGATGAATGTAATTCTGACCTTCGGTACTGAGACAGTCGGCTAATGAACGCGACCATTGCGGATTGCGATCTTTATCAATCAATAGCGCACGTACGCCTTCTTTAAAGTCAGGATTGGCCGCACAATGTACCGCCACATTGGTTTCTAAATATAGAACCTGCTCTATCGATAAATCTGTGACTTTATGATAAAGCGCATAGGTCAAAGCAACGGTCACTGGGCAACCTTGGCGATAAGTGGTCACTGCTCGCTGCGTCCAGCTATCATCAGCAAAATCTGCATCTAGATTTGCCAATGCCTCGTCGCTTTGTAGGAGTGCATCAATATCGCCTAGACCGCCGCTATTCATCAACTGCTGGATAGGTTGCCAATATGTTGCTAGCTTACTAGCAGGCAACTCGGCAACAGGCTGTGCTGCCAGTGCGCGGCTAACGATACTGTAGGCACTATTGTTATCACATTTATCCGTACTACTAGCTGCAACCTGCCAATCGCTCTGTTTTAAACTTTGTATGACGGCATCATAGTCACTACTGGCGACAGCATACTCTGCAAGGTTAGCCAACATTGCGTCGTTGCCATTGCACATCGCACCCGTTAGCCCCAAGAACAAACCTGCTTTGGCAGGCATACGTTGCAAAAACCAACTGCCAGAAGCATCAGGGAACAGTCCAATAGTCACTTCTGGCATCGCAAAGCGGGTGCGCTCGGTGACCAGACGATGGCTGCAACCTGACATCAATCCCATACCACCGCCCATAATAATACCGTCACCCCATAGTATTAATGGCTTAGTATAAAAGTGCATTTGGCGGTATAGACGATACTCATGGCTGAAAAACTCAGTCGCATAAGGGTTTGGCATTGGCGCAGTTTCCGACATACTGTCATAAAGCTTGCGGATATCTCCGCCAGCACAAAACGCCTTATCGCCTGCCCCTTTTAGTAGTATCGCCACTACTTGCTCATCACTTTTCCATTGCTCTAACTGTTGTGATAACAATTGACACATCTCAACACTTAAGGCATTGAGCGATTTGGGAGTATTTAACGTCATGATACCAATAAGATGGCCACATTCTGTCGGTTCAGTATTAAACAATACAGGCGCTGCTTGTTCTGTGTTTTCTGTTGCTGCTGTCATAAAAGAGACCTACCAAAATTAAAATGAGTAAAGTAAATATCAAGACATGCCTACAGACTATTTATTTTGCCACGTAGGTTTACGCTTCTCTAAAAACGCTTGTACGCCTTCGCGCTGATCATTGGTGTCAAACAATTTCACGAAAGCTTCGCGCTCATGGATAAGGTTTTGCGCAGGCGGGGTATTTCTAGCAGCTTGGATAAGTGTTTTAGAATAGCTGACGGCAACGGGTGATTGCTTAGCGACTTTTTGCGCAAGCTGTTGTGCTGCTTGTAGCCCTTCCCCTTTAGCAGCGACTTCTTCAACCAAGCCGATACGTAACGCTGTCTCTGCATCAACGCGCTCGCCGCACAATATCATGCGCTTTGCCCAGCCTTCACCTACTAGAGCTGTTAGATTCTGTGTGCCACCCGCGCATGGCAATAAGCCAACACCAGCTTCTGGTAAGGCCATCTGTGCATGTGCTTCTGCGATACGGATATCGCATGCCAACGCACACTCAAGTCCGCCGCCCATGGCATAGCCGTTGATAACCGCAATACTGACACCGCGATAAGCCGACAATGCTTCAAACGCGTCGCCAAAAGCGATGGCCATGCTTATTGCTCGACCCTTGTCACCATCTGAGAAATTCTTTAAATCCGCACCCGCTGAAAAGAACTTCTCACCATCACCATGAATGATTAAGGCATAAACATCCTCATTGGCGTTAAGATCAGTCACCAGCTGCTTTAGCGCAGGTAGACTATCCATTGTCCATGTATGGGCTGGCGGGTTATTCAATGTCACAGTAGCAGTATGACCGTCGATCGATAACTTGAGATTGGTATAATCCGTCATAAATAGTCCTTTATTTTATCTGAATTTGGTATGGTTTATTGGTTGGGCGCTAGGTACAAAAGCTGCAGCTAATCATAGCTAAGCCAGATTAGCTGACTAATGCAGTTAACGTAATTGATCCAACGCATCATCTTGCAATAGCTGACGCGAAACAATCACTCGCATAATCTCATTGGTGCCTTCCAAAATCTGATGCACACGCAAATCTCGTACATGGCGCTCAAGTGGATATTCATTTAGATAGCCATAACCACCGTGTAGCTGTAGTGCTTCATTGGCGACATCAAAACAAAGGTCAGTCGAGAGACGCTTTGCCATGGCGCAGTAGGTAGACGCTTGTCCATCATTGTTATCGACTTTACTAGCCGCCAAATACAGCATTTGCCGTGCAGTAATGGTTTGAGTCAGCATGTCAGCAAGCTTGAACTGTACTGATTGCAAGCTGGCAATCTGGCTACCAAATTGACTACGCTCCTGCACATAATTGGTTGCGGTCTCTAGCGCTGACTGTGCCGTACCAACTGCACAGATACCAATATTGATACGTCCACCATCTAAGCCTTTCATAGCGATACGAAAGCCTTGACCTTCCTCGCCTATTAAGTTTTCTGCTGGCACTTTGACGTCTTTAAAGCTAATGGTTCGCGTTGGCTGCGCTTTCCAGCCCATCTTATGCTCATTTTTGCCATATTCAATACCAGCGCTATGCGCATCGATAACGAATGCTGAGATGCCTTTTGGCCCTGCGCCACCTGTCCGTGCCATTACTACCAAGACATCAGTCTCACCAGCACCGGAGATAAAGGCTTTTTCCCCATTAAGCACATAATGGTCGCCTTGCTTATCAGCTTTGGTACGCAATGAGGCTGCATCAGAACCAGCATTAGCTTCCGTTAAGCAGTAGCTGCCAAGCCATTCACCGCTGACCATCTTCGGCAAATATTTTTTGCATAGGACATCGCTACCATATTCACCGATCATCCAGCCTGCCATATTATGAATACTCATATAAGCCGCCACAGACGTATCACCCCATGCCAACTCTTCAAAAACCATAGCAGAATCTAAGCGCGGTAATCCTAAACCGTCATAGTCTGGATTGGTATACAGCCCCAAAAACCCAAGCTCACCTGATTTTTTGATAACATCGACTGGGAAATGTGAGGTGCGATCCCACTCAGCGGCATTTGGCTTTAGCTCTTTTTGCGCAAACTGTCTGGCAGTTTGGCGAAAGGCAATTTGGTCGTCTGTCAATGAGAAATCCATAAGATCATCCTTGTGCTTGCAAAGCAAATATGGTGACTCAGGTTTGATGAGTCATTCGTTTAATATCGTTTATACAGTATAGCAGTGGCATAACGACCATCACAAAATTATGCTTTGATATTAAAAAACATATTAAACATGAGTGGCGCTATACCACACGTATAGCGGATTAACGATTAAATTGAAATAGTGGTATTGACGCCGCGGCTTGCCTCATCATCAAACCAACGCGCAGTTACCGTCTTGGTCTGAGTATAGAACTGAACGGCTTGCTTACCATAAGGACCGAGATCACCAAGTTTGCTGGCACGTGAGCCTGAGAATGAGAACATCGGTAGCGGCACAGGAATCGGCAAGTTGATACCGATTTGACCGACCTGAATGTCTTGCTGGAATTTATGCGCTGCAGCACCTGACTGGGTAAAGATAGCCGTACCGTTACCATGTGGATTGGCATTCAGCAGCTCAATCGCTTCATCAAGGCTGGCGGCACGCATGATGCAAAGCACTGGACCAAAAATTTCTTCTTTATAAATCTGCATATCGCTTGTGACATTATCAAAGATAGTTGGCCCGACGAAGTTGCCTTTTTCATAGCCTTCGACGGTGATACCGCGACCATCAAGCAGTAGACTAGCGCCTTCTTCTACGCCCGTACCAATCAAATGCTCAACACGAGCCTTGGCGGCAGGAGAAATCAGCGGGCCTAAGTCTTTATCATGCTTACCAGCTGAGACGATTAAGCCTTCTGCTTTGGCTTTAATGTCATCAATCCACTCACCAGCAGCACCGACCAACACCACGACTGACAGCGCCATACAACGTTGACCAGCAGCACCAAAGGCGGCACCCGCTAGTTGATTAAGTGTTTGCTCTTTATTGGCATCAGGTAAGATAACGCCATGGTTTTTGGCACCCATCATACACTGGGCACGCTTGCCTGATTTGCTGGCACGCTCGTAGACGTGTTTGCCAACGTTGGTTGATCCAACAAAAGAAACCGCCTTGATATCGGGATGGTCACAAATCGCATCAACGGTCGCTTTGCCGCCATGTACCACGTTTAGTACGCCTTCGGGTACGCCCGCTTCGACTGCCAGCTCCACCAAACGCATGGTGACCATTGGATCTTGCTCAGAAGGCTTTAAAATAAAAGTATTGCCCGTAGCAATCGCCATCGGGAACATCCAAAGCGGAATCATCGCTGGGAAGTTAAAGGGTGTAATGCCTGCACAGACGCCAAGTGGCTGCCAAATACTGTAGGTATCCACATCTGAAGCCACGTTTTCAACGAAATCGCCAACCTGTAAATTTGCAATACCTGCGGCATGCTCAACCACTTCTAGGCCACGGAATACATCACCACGGGCATCTGCAATCGTTTTGCCTTGTTCAGCGGTCAAGATTGCTGCCAGTTCATCCATATGCTCACGGATCAACGCTTGGTATCTTAAAAAGATACGAGCACGAGTGGTAATCGGTGTTTTGCGCCAAGTCTGAAAAGCCGCTTGGGCAGCAGCAACGGCTTGATTGATTTCATCATCTGTGGTCTGTGGAACTTTGGCAATGACTTCTTGGGTGGCAGGATCGGTGATATCAATCCACTCGCTGGTATTAGAATCAACAAACTGGCCATTGATGAGCTGCTGAACGTGGTGCATAAGATATCCTTATCTTGTTTGCGAGACTACCGCGTAACGGTATCTTTATAGTTATGAGGAGGAGTAAAAATTCATAGGTTGCTACAAATCATATTAATTATAAAATGATTTATTACGTATCGTTATTGACTATAACAATAAAACAATTTTAGGGTCAAGGGCTTTGTTGAAGTTTTAGTAAAGGAATTCCTTCTAAAGAAAAATATCCTTGTTAGTATGGGCGCTGGTAAAAGCCTATTAGCCTTCCGAGTGGTATTTTTGACGGTAAATATGGACGCTAGACCTGAACGTTAAACCTGAACGTTAAACATAGACATCATAAATTTATATCAGCCATTATCTATTGATATAGTCAGGGCACTGTTAAACCGCTACGGTGTTACCCGTCCTAAATGCGCTCAGTGTACTAGCTGCGCTCGGTCGCCTTGTAGCGATTCTAAAATTCTTTGACTATAGCTGAAACACCAAGAGTAAAATTTAGGAACAAAAAAAGCCCATGAGAGTCCATGAGCTCAAAGGTGAAATATGAGTAAAAAACAACATAAGTAGCAATATAAACAAATTTTATATATAAATTAAAGCGTTTACCTTGTTTCTAGGTAACAAACTATCATTCTACAAAGGATTAAAACGACCCAAACATTGTTCCTAAGGTAATCACTGTGATTAGTGCTATCAACGGGACTAAGACAGCCGTCACAAAGATATCTCTATAGGACTCTCTATGGGTGAGCCCACAAATAGCGAGCATGGTTATGATAGCCCCGTTATGTGGTAATGAGTCCAGCCCACCTGCCGCTAAAGAAGCGATACGATGCATCAGTTCAGGGTCAATATTATACTGCTCTGCCAATTGCATATAACTTGCGCCCATAATCTCTAGGGCAATACCCAACCCACCAGACGCTGATCCTGTGATACCCGCTAAAACATTAATCATGATCGCTTCAGATATCAATGGATTGCCTGGCGCAAACCCCATAAGGTACTGTTTGATAATGGCAAAGCCTGCAAGCGTCGCAATAACAGACCCATAGCCCACCTCTGATGCCGTATTAAAAATCGGCAGTAAAGATCCCATAGCGCCTTTGTTTAAACTTTCTTTTACACTGTCCATTCTTCTAAAATTAAATGCCATAACAAAAATACAAGCCAAAACCAACGATAAAATTATGGACCAAATACCAATGACCGAGCTTAGTTCTACCCCTCCAAATTTTTCATCAGCTAAGTAGCTGTTGCTCCACAAAGGTATTATGATTTTTGAAAAGACATAATTGCCTGATATGACGATGACAATGGGCAGTAGTGCTAGCCAGAAATTGGGTATATCGTTGTTCGAAGGGCTGTCTTGTTCATTTAAGGTATGATTGCCATACCCTTCATTATTCACACGGGCAATACGAAGTTGGCGACTCATCCATAACATACCGCCACCCAGCATAATTATTGCGGCAATAATGCCTAATCCAGGCGCTGCAAATGCATCTGTCTCAAAGTAAGGCATGGGAATAGCGTTATGAATTGAAGGGGTACCCGGTAATGCGGTCATGGTCAGTGTTAAGGCACCAATACAAATTGCACCCGGTATCAGTCTTTTGGGAATATTGACGTGTCTGAACAAAGCAGCGGCAATCGGGTATATGGCAAAAGTAACCACAAAAGCGGATACCCCGCCATAAGTAAGAATAGCGCAAGCCAATACCACCGATAGCATGGCATGCTTGTCTCCTAATCTTGTCACTAAAGTTTTGGCAATGGCATAAGCATAGCCTGAGTCTTGCATCAGCTTGCCAAAAATAGCCCCGAGTAAGAATAAGGGAAAATACTTAACCGCAAAGCTGCCCATCCCCTCCATAAATATCTGGGTATACATTCCCATGCTTTGACTGCCAACGCCGCTTAGAACAACAGCTAGAATGGCAAGAACAGGGGCTAGTATTAAAACACTCACTCCTCGATAAGCAAAATACATTAACAATACCAAAGACAATACAATGGCAAAAATATCCATAACAGCAACTTCCTTTAACGCAAACGAATAAGTCGTAGAAATGCACTGGGTAAAATTGGGTATTTTCTTAAAGTGTGCCAGATATTCGACCATAGCTCCGACAGAGACTATTTTTGAAGATCAAACACACTCTAACCAATAAAACCTAGGCTGATTATTTTCTAATAATCTTTCATAGACTGCTTAATCGCATCAATCGCTGCTGGATTGTCGAGTGTTGACATATCTCCTGTGGGCTTGTTTTCGGCCAGCGCACGTATGGCGCGGCGTAGTATTTTACCAGAACGCGTCTTTGGTACTGATTGCGGAAAATAAACCGCTGCTGGACGCGCAATACCACCCAGCGACTTGACGACTGCGCCAATGATTTGTTGCTCAAGGCGAAAGCGGTTTTCGGTTGTGGCCACTTGGGTGTGGTCTCTTAGCACACAAAACGCGATGGGTAACTCGCCTTTGAGCTCATCATGAATGCCCACAACAGCACACTCAGCCATCTCAGGATGGGTGCTAATCGCCTCCTCAATCTCTTGAGTACCAATCCGATGACCAGCGACATTGATGACATCATCGGTACGGCCGAGGATATAAAAGCAACCATCCTCATCAGTTACGGCATAGTCTGATGTAGAGTACTCATTGCCATCAGCTAAACTAAAGTAGCTGCTAATAAAGCGCTCATCGTTACGCCATACGGTTGTCAGGCAACCAGGTGGTAGTGGCGCAGTAATTGCCAGCAAGCCTTTTTCGCCCGCAGCACAACGCTCGCCTGTTTTTTCATTGATCACATGCGCATCATAGCCATACATCGGATAACCAGGTGAGCCTTGCTTGTGCGGTTTATCATCAAATTTTGGGGTATTGCTTAGGATGGGCCAGCCGGACTCAGTCTGCCAGTAATGATCTAAAATAGGCACACCCAGATGTTTCTTTAACCAATCTGCTGTGGACTGATCAAGCGGCTCACCGGCTAAAAAGAAAGATTTAAGACTAGAGACATCATAGCGTGTCATCCAAGTTTCATCTTGCTTTTTGAGCATACGCACACCTGTAGGCGCGGTGAAAAGAATATTCACCTTGTTGGCCTCAACGATACGCCACCAGATGCCCGGATTGGGACGGTGCGGTAGACCTTCGTACATAACGCTGGTCATACCTGCCAGCAATGGCGCATAAATAGTATAAGAGTGCCCCACTGCCCAGCCAATATCGGATATCGCCCAAAAAGTCTCACCGGCTTTACCATCATAAATATAATCCATCGAGGTCGTTAACGCCACGGCATGACCGCCCGTGTCACGCTGCACCCCTTTTGGCGTACCGGTCGTACCAGAGGTATAAAGTAGATACGATGGGGTGTTGGACTCTAACCATACTGGCTCAACGATGGCATTGGCCTCGCAGCTGATGCGGCGCTCAGTCGCATAATCGATATCTATCGCTTGCGCTGCAAAAGGTAAAATACCACGATCAACGACCAATACATGCTCAGGCTTGGCTGTCGCTTGCTCTACCCCTTGATTGACAAGGTTTTTGTAATTAATAACTTTACCACCGCGCAGACCAGCATCGACCGTGATGACCATTTTTGCCTCGGCATCATCCATACGAATGGCTAAATTGTGCGCGGCAAACCCACCAAATACCACTGAATGAATGGCACCGATACGCGCACAAGCCAACATGGCATAAGCAGCTTCCAAAATCATCGGCATATAAATAATGACTCGATCGCCCTCTCCAACACCATGACGTTGCAGCACATCTGCGAAATAGTTGACCTCTTTATACAAGTCATTATAGGTTAGGCGACGCTTGGTATAGTCTGTATAGAACTCAACGTTATTGCCCAAATCGCTAAAAGCATCAGCCACGGTGGGAAAGGTTTCTATCAGCTCTTGATTGATCTCTGAGGACAGCCAAATAAAAGCATCTTGCTCAGCACGATCAGGCAGATGGCGATCGACGCAGTTATAGCAGAGATTGGTCTCACCGCCGACGAACCATTTAGCAAACGGCAAATTACTGTCATCAAGGATTTGTTCTGGCTCTTTATGCCAGTAGATACGTTTCGCTTGCTCTGCCCAGAATTGCTCGCGATCGTTGATAGAGCTGTGGTAAATATCAGCAAAGCTCGGGATCTGAGTGGCTGGAGTTTGGCCGTTTTCAGAAAGTTCGGTTGCCACTTGGTTGTTGATTGGGTCGCTCATAATAGCTGTCCTTAGCGTAAACAAGATATGATGCAATATAGTTTTGAATATAGTTGTGATAAACAATATCGTAATGAGGTACTGGTCATCCGTGCCAGAACTGAAAAAACCGATACATAATGTATCGGTTTAAAATGTAGCAGAGCTAACAATAAAGGTCAACTGTTAAGCGTTTAATCTGTTCGATCATAATGAACATTTAAATACTTTAACAGCTAACGACTTTAGATAATAAGACACGTAAAGTTATACTTCGGTCTGATCGGCATACATCTCACGCATGACTTTTTTATCATGCTTGCCTACAGAAGTTTTGGGCAATTCATCAACGAACTTAAACTGACTGGGCACACCATACTTAGGGATGATACCGCGCTCTACCGCTTTCTCAGCAATGGCTTTGATATCTTCGACTTTGGTCTCTTGAGCGTTAGGCTTGAGCACCACTAATGCCAATGGACGCTCGCCCCACTGCTTATCACGAACGCCAATGACCGACACATCAGCCACTGATGGATGTAGCGACAAAATCGTCTCAATCTCTAATGATGAAATCCACTCGCCACCTGATTTAATCACATCTTTTAGACGGTCCGTGATTCTAATGTAGCCATCAGGGCGTACATAGGCAATATCCTGAGTATGCATATAGCCGTTTTCCCACAGCTCTTTGCCAGCGTCATCATTTTTTAGATAGCTTTGGGTCAACCACGGTGCGCGCAGTACCAGCTCGCCCGTATTTTCTTCACCCATGCCAACTGACTCATTACTTGTACTCCATATCTGGGCGTCCACCATGACCACGGGCTTACCAGTCATACAACGGCGAGCGATGTCTTCTTCTTCCGTCATTTCTGGCTCGTTGAGGCTAAATTCTGTCAGGCTAATGAGCGGCGCTGTTTCCGACATACCGTAGCCCGTATAGACTTCGATATCTTGCGCCAATGCAGACTTTGCCAACCCTTCGGTCAATCTTGAACCACCAATGATCATTTTTAGACCATTAAAACTGGCACCTCGATCTTGCGCTTCCTTGAGTACCATTTGCAGAATCGTCGGCACACAATGGGTGATGCTGACTTTTTCGTTGATAATTAAATCGAGCAAAGTATCAGGCGCATAACGTCCCGGATAGACTTGCTTTAGACCAACCATGGTCGCGGTAAACGGGAAACCCCATGCATGCACATGAAACATCGGCGTCATCGGCATATAAACATCGCCGTTACTCACGCCTTGTTTGTTCGGCAACATACCCAGTGTGGCGGCTTCTGCCATACTATGTAGTACCAACTGACGATGACTAAAGAACACGCCTTTTGGATCGCCTGTGGTGCCTGAGGTATAAAAAGTCGTCGCAATCGTGTTTTCATCAAAATCTGGAAACTCAAAAGTATCATCAGCGGCTTCTAGCAATGCCTCATACTCACCCGTTACGCGACTTTGGTTATCACCAAAAACGCCTTCTACCGTCATGCCGTTATCATCTAGCCAAATAATATGCTCGATACTGGAGTTTTCAAACTGATAATCCTTTACCAGTGCGGCAAACTCAGAGTTAAGCATCAACACTTTTGGTTTTGCATGATTAATGGTGTACAGCACTTTTTCTGGTGATAGACGGATATTGACGGTCTGCAAAATATACTGCGACATCGGCACCGCAAAGTAGGATTCTAAATAGCGATGGCTATCCCAATCCATGACGGCAACCACATCACCAGTATCAAGATTCAGGTCGGCTAAAACATTGGCCAAGCGATTGATACGATTAAACAGATCTTTATAAGTGAAGCGCTTTTTATCCGCATAAACGATTTCTTGATCTTGTGAGACGGTTTTGGCACGGTTTAACAATTGCTTAATCAGTAATGGGAACTCATAAGCAGCTGGCGCACTGTGATAGATATTTGACATAAATCTGACGTCCTTGTTGATAATTTTAATGGTTATTAAAGGGTTTGAGGCGAACTGAAATTATTATTTTAATAAAAAATATGCTCGACAAACCTTGTAATGATAGTAAGAAAAAACCTCAACCATGTAAAGGCTGCTTACGTAAGTATTAGGATAGTAGCTGTGATTTTTATGTCATATTTGACGGGCTGTATATAGGTTAAGTGGTTCGGGGTTTGGTTTTTATCATGCCAAAACTGGCGACCGATAATGCCAATACTTGCACGAATAATAGCAACCATACGGTAAGTGACCATTGACCGCGCGCGTACGCTATCCCGCACAGCCATGCCCCTAGAGTGCCACCTGCATAATAGCCCATATAGTATAAACCAGAAGCCAGTGAGCGACCTTTTTTGACATTGACCGCGATATAGCTAATCGTTGCCGCCTGAGTGACAAACACGCCAGAGGACATAATCGCGAGCCCTACGACAATACCCCAAAGTGGCGTCACCAGCGTCAATAACATCCCAAATATCGACACAATAACGGCCACCCGAACGGTTCGTGCTGAACCGAATCGACGTAGCAATGTAGAGGACAATGGCGTAATGACTACCCCAATTAAGTACACCGCAAAAATATTGGCCAGCGCACCCGTACCGAGCTCATATGGCGTGCCTGTTAGGTGCAAATTAATAAAGGTAAAACAGCCAACTAATGAGAATAATACACAAGCACCAAGCAAACAGGCGGTCACAACGTAACGATTGGTCAAATGCTCACCCAGCGTCTGTATCGCTGAGCGAAAGTTCGGATTGGCCTCAAAGTGACGCGATGAGGGTAGCATCTTACCGACCCAGAGCGCACCTATCAGCGTCATCGCTGCCATCACATAATAGCCGGCACGCCAGCCGATAAGCTCGTGTAAATGCCCGAGCAAAAACCGCCCCATAAAGCCGCCAAACACCGAACCTGAGACATAAAATGACATCAACTCAGTGACAGCCCGTCCCTCAAACTCTTCTCCGATATAGGCAATGGTCACCACGGTAATACCGGGCACAGAGAGTCCTTGTATGAAGCGCCATATACCCATCCAACCAATGCTAGGGCTTTGCGCAATGAGCGCCGTCGGTATCGCTAAAAATAGCAAAGCACCAACGATAAATGACTTACGCCCGACCGCATCAGAGAGCATGCCCAAAAACGGTGACATGATGGCGATTGCTAACACGGTTGCCCCAACGATCATACCGGCTTGCACTTCAGTCGCCGCAAAATCTACCATTAGGACGGGTAGCACCGCTTGAATAGAATACACTTGTAAAAAAGCGAACATGCCAATCAAGCCAAAGGTGAGCTTTAACACCCATGACGTTGAATGATTTGGTGAGACAGAAGGCTGTGGGACGGTATTTTGGGTCTGGTCGTTAGAATGATTCACAAGAAGGCTGACTTTATTGGTTATGCCACGACAGTGATACACACCTGTTATTGGCTTGGATGAGAGACGGGTGACAGAGCTATGTTATAAACACGCTGCACAATAAATCTAGTTGCACAATAAATCCAGAAGGTAAGTAAATCCAGAAGGTAAGACAGTCTCTTTAAATGATACATTCATATCGTAAAGACAAGCGGTTTATGTTATCACATCAAGCCATATACTCGGTTCTAGATGTGTTATTGGCACTACATTAGCTTTGTTATTTAACCAATAGATACCGACGATTTTATGTCTATGATGCCCACACCACCTATAGAAATTCACTTCTTTAAAGCAGCCTCGCTTTACCTCTAAATTTGCACTGCTACCTAGTCGCATTCGATACCGTGCAGACAGCGCACAGCTTTGACAATGACAAGATTAATGTCTACTATTGTTTTGCCTTAAGTATAAGATAAAACAATACAAATAAGCCGCTCAGCACAAGTACACGACTTTCACTTAAAAGAATATTTATCATGATAAAAAATGCTTGGCTTAAAAAAGCCACTATCGCCATGGGCGCACTGATTTTTTCTGTGCCAACTTTGGCTGAAGTCAGTTTATCAGAAACCACGACTATTTCAGCAAACGAAGCATTACCATCAGTGCCAACATTACCAACATTACCAACAGTGCCATCAGACTGTATTGCTAACAGCGCGATCACAGCAGCGGCGCTTTCTGATACTCGTGATAACGGCCCCTTCTCTGTCAGTACCAAACACGTTGCGCGCCAATCAGCAAAAGGCTTCGGTGGTGGCACGATTCACTACCCAACCGATGCTATCGGTTGCGGCTTGTTAGGTGCTATCGCTGTGGTTCCGGGTTACGTGTCTTACGAGGCTGCTATCAAATGGTGGGGACCGCGTTTGGCTTCTTGGGGATTCGTCGTTATCACTATCGATACCAACTCTATCTACGACGATCCAGATAGTAGAGCTACTCAATTGAATGCCGCACTAGACCACATAATCGCTGATGATACCGTTGGCAATAAGATAGATCCTAAGCGATTGGGCGCTATCGGCTGGTCTATGGGCGGTGGCGGTGCGCTTAAGCTAGCAAAGGAGCGCAGCACAGTACGAGCCATCATTCCACTCGCACCCTATCATGACAAAAGCTATGGCGAGGTAAAGACACCAACTTTAGTCATCGCCTGCGAGCGTGACCGTATTGCCACCAATGAGAAATATACCAATGTTTTTTATCATAATGCCACCGGCCCCAAGATGAAAATTGAGGTGGACAATGGCAGTCATTTTTGTCCAACCTACCGCTTTAACGAGATACTGCTGAGTAAGCCTGGTATCGCGTGGATGCAGCGCTATATCAATAATGACACACGCTTCGATAAATTTTTATGTGCCAACGAAAACTACAGCAAAAGCCCACGTATCTCTGCTTATGATTATAAAGACTGTTCGTAAAGCGGTGTATAGGAATGGTGACATTTGCTTTAATTACTCCTTTATTTGCGTACTATTATGACTTGAGAAAACTTAATATGACTTAAGAAAATTTAAATTTAGCGATGACTTTTAAATTGGCTATGACTTAAAGGAGACTGTCTACAATGAAAGACCAGATACATGATTTGGGTGCAGGTTTTTGGAATATTCGCGGCTCGTTCGTGAGACAAGGCATGATCGATATAGGCAATCAATCAGCATTGGTAAAATTATCCTCTGGAAAGTTTGTGCTGCTGGACAGTTATACGCTCACTGGGGAGGTCCGCGCGCAAGTGATGGCGCTGACCAATAATGGGCAGGACATAGAAGCGGTACTCAATGTGCATCCTTTTCATACGGTGCACTGTGCGCGAGTAGCAAAAGACTTTCCACATGCTCTATTTTATGGCAGTGCACGTCACCATAAGGAAGTGCCAGAAGTGAATTGGAGCGCAGATTACGTTGAAAGTGCAGCGGTCGCCGAGCGTTATCCTGAGCTTGAATTTTCACTGCCAAAAGGCATTCACTATATTGCCCCTGATGACTCTGTGCACTCAAGCTCGCTCTTGGTATTTCATCCTGCCAGCCAAAGTCTATATGTCGACGATACCATCGAGACGCCACCTTCGAAGCGATTTAATGCGGTACAAGCAGGTATAAACTTACATGCTACGACCATAAAAGCACTCAAAGATGAGCCAAATGCTGGCAAAGATTATTGTGATTGGGCCATCAACTTGGCGCATGACTGGTGTGACGTGCGCAATTTTTGTAGTGCGCATTCAGGTTTGGTAGTGTTTGAAGAAGGTGAATTTGAGGCGGCGCTATTGGCTACTATTGACAGCGCCCGTCCTGAGCTTGAAAAAGCTTGCATGACTTAAACAAATCCAAGAAACAATAATAAATCACAAGCGTAAAAAAGCTATCAACATCAAAAAACGCTGAAAAAATATGGGTGGTTCATCACAATTTGTATTGAACTCATGATGTCGATGGGATATTGCCGTCTTTGACATCCTTTTTATAACAGACTTTATGCCTGTCATACGTCATTATCCATATCTTGGTATTTATAGTTGCTTATATTTAGTGGCTTAAACTTAGTGACTTATATTTAATTGCTTATATTTAGGGTCTGTTGAACATTCAAATATTAGGACTGCTGATGCTAAAATCGCATCAAACTAGGCGTAAACCGACGATAATGTCGAGACCTTAGCTAGGTTTACAACAACGTTTGGGGTGATTTTAGCATCAGCCTTTCAGGGCAGGGCTATTTTTTGCCAATACATGGCGAAATTGTCTAGCCTAGAATGACTAGGCGTCAAAAATTGCACTGCGTATTGTCTAAAAAATAGCCACTGCCAATACCACATTTGAATGTTCAACAGACCCTAGTGATTTACTATTTTTATAGTCACCCATAACTACCCTATTAAATTGCTACACCTCATCATTGATCAATTAAGGAACAATATTTATGACAGACAAAATTATAGATTTAGGCTCAGGATTTTGGAACATACGCGGAACATTCCGTATTGGTGGCGTGCTAAATATCGGCACTCAGTGCTCGCTGGTCAAGCTGGCATCGGGACGCTTTATATTTTTGGACAGTTACGCCTTAACGGGTGACGTTCGAGATGAAGTCATGGCACTAACCAATAATGGTCAAGATGTTGAAGCGGTACTTAACGTTCATCCTTTCCACACGGTGAGCTGTGCACAAATGGCAAAAGACTTTCCGCAAGCCACTATGTATGGCAGCAGCCGTCATCATAAAAAAATGCCAGAGATCAAATGGGCAGAGGATTTGGTTGAGAGCGAAGCGGTGGCACAGCGCTACCCTGAATTAAAATTTTCGTTATCTGAAGGTGTCCACTATATCTCGCCTAACGAGATGATCCATGCAGGTTCTTTATTGGCTTATCACCCTGCCAGCCAGAGCTTACACGTTGATGACACTTTTATGAGTCCCCCAATGAAATTACTAGAGGCAGTGTTACCTGAGCTGATATTGCACCCTACTACCAAAAAAGCCCTCACAAACGAGCCAAATTCTGGTGCACAATATTGCGATTGGGCGACCAACTTGGCACACGAATGGCGCGACGTTCGCAATTTCTGCGCGGCGCATTCTTATCTGGTTCGATTTAAAGAAGGTGAGTTTGAAAAAGCACTGCTAAAAGCCATTGATAAAGCACGTCCAAAGCTAGAAAAATCATAGCTTGTACTATATTTTGACCGACGTATTTTGTAAAAAAAAGGGCTGCCATTTTGAACTGACCCCCATAAGTTGGACACAACTTATGGGGGTTATTTTATGAAGTATGACATCGACTTTAAACTAAGGGT